>JAJJPM010000048.1:0-20819 GCA_032907525.1 Gammaproteobacteria bacterium | reverse complement strand
GGAGCGGGTCAGCCGATGAGCCGGAACCACAGCGGCAGCGTGACCATGCTGATGGCGGTGGACAGCGTCACTGCCGAGGCATAGAAGGGCGTATCCAGCCCATACCGGTCGCACAGCACGATGCCGAGCACCATGCTCGGCATGGCGGCTTCCAGAACCACCGGTGCCAGCAGGCGCGCATCCAGACCGGAGGCCAGCGCCAGTCCCCACACCAGCAAGGGCATCAGGACGAGCTGGATCAGCAGTACCGGCACCAGCCGCAGCAACTGGCCCGCGCCGAAGCCCAGCCAGCGCAAGCCCAGGCCGAGGGCCACCAGCATCAGCGGCGGCACCGCGTTGCCGAGCATGCGCAGCAGACCCTCGACCGGCACCGGCCGCGGCACGTCCAGCAGGTTCAGGGTCATGGCGAGAACCGCCGCCCACAAGGCCGGCACCTGCAGCAGCGGGCGCAGCACGCCGACGGGCGCCTCCGCCGCACCGACGCCGCCGTAGCGGCGTGCCAGCAGGATGCCGACGGTGAGCAGCAGCGGCGTGCAGGCGAACAGGTCGTACTGGATGGCGACGCCGCGCGCCCAGGGACCGAAGGTCGCCTCCAGCACCGGCAGGCCGAGATAGGTCACGTTCGGGAAGGCGGCCGCCAGCAGAATGGCGCCGCGCGTGGGCGCCTCCACCCGGCACAGGCGGCAGCCGGTGCCGGCGAGCCACAGGGCGGCGAGCACACCGGCGGCGGCCAGGCCGGCGATGCGCACGCTGTCCCAGCCGAGCGGCGTGCGCCACAGCGCATCGAGCACCAGGGCCGGCAGCAGCAGATAATACACGCTGTCGGTCAGTCCCTTGCGGAGCAGTTCGGGGTCGCGGCCGCCGGGCCGCGCCAGCCGCAGCACCACCCCCGCCCCGATCAGCACGCCCATCTGCGCGATCACTTCCAGCATCCGCCACCCCTGACGAACATCAAGACCAATTGCAGAGAAATCATTGTGGGAATTGGCGGCCGCCGGACGGCTGCACTAGACTTGCGCGCCCGCCATGATCGGACTGCCGGCACGACCCGTGCATGCCTCGACCGGATCGACGCCAGACCGACGCGGGATCCCGTACCGATATGCGACCGACCAGCCACGACCCCGCCCTGCTCGCCCATGTCACCTGACACGACCAAGACCATCCTGCGCATCGGCTTCGGCGTCAGCCTCGGCATGATGTTCACCGTGGCGCTGATCGCGCTGAGCGTGCTGCATACCAGCAGCAAGCGCATCGAGCAGCTGGTCAACGCAAACAATACCAAGTCGAACCTGATCCACCAAATGCGTTCCGCGGCGCGCGAACGCACGGTGAATCTGCAGAACATGCTCATCCTGGACGATCCGTTCCGCCAGGACGAGGAATGGATGCTCCTGAACGCCAACGGCGCCGCCTTTGCGGAAGCGCGGCTGCGGCTGCTGGACATGGACCTCACCCCCCAGGAGCAGGCACTGCTGATCGAGCAGGCCGATCTCACCCGATCGGTGGCGGCCCTGCATCTGCGCATCGCCGAACTGATCATGACCGGCGACAAGACCCGCGCCTCCGTGCTCCTGGAGGAAGAGGCCATGCCGGGCCAGCAGGAGACCTTCGAGCGGCTGTCGCGGCTGCTGGCCATCCAGAGCGAGGGCGCCGCCCAGGCGGTGCAGGAGGCCGAGCGGAACTACCGCAGCACGCTGATCGCCACCCTGGTGCTGATGCTGGGCATCACCGGTCTCAGCGTGCTGATCGCGCGCTTCGTCACCCGGCGCACGACCGAGGCGCAGGACCGGCTGTACGCCGCCACCGAATACGCCCAGGTCACCCTGCACTCCATCGGCGACGGCGTCATCACCACGGACGCCGCGGGCAACATCGAGCAGCTCAACGACGAGGCGCGGCGCCTGACCGGCTGGGACGCGCGCGAGGCCTCCGGCCGGCCCGTGAATACGGTATTCGCACCGGTGCGGGAGACCGATCCCGAGGCCGGCGTCGAGCCGGTCGCGCAGGTCATCGACACCGGCAGGGTCGTGACCTCCGATGCCGACGTCCTGCTGAATCATCGCTCCGGCAGACGCTTCTCCATCGAATACACGGCCGCCCCGATCTTCGACCGTGCCCACGAGCGGCTGGCCGGCACGGTGCTGGTGTTCCGCGACGTGACCCAGATGCGCGCGATCGCCCAGGAGCTCGCCTATCAGGCGCGGCACGACATGCTGACCGGCCTGATGAACCGCCGCGAGTTCGAGAACCACCTGGAAACCGCCCTGAGCCACACCGCCGTCCACGGCGGCGATCCCAACTGGCTGTGCTACCTGGATCTCGATCAGTTCAAGCTGATCAACGACACCTGCGGCCACCTTGCCGGAGACGAATTCCTCAAACTGATCGCCCGCACCCTGCAGGCGCAGATCCGCGAAACGGACCTGCTGGCGCGCATGGGCGGCGATGAGTTCGCGGTCCTGCTCAGCCGCTGCACGCCCGAATCCGCCGCGCACATCGTGGAACGCATCCGCCATGCCGTCGTGTCGACGCGCTTCGTCTGGAGCGACAAGTCCTTCAGCACCAGTGCCAGCATCGGCCTGGTGCCGATCACCGCGCAGACCGGCACGCTGTACGATCTGCTGAGCGCCGCCGACACCGCCTGTTACGTCGCCAAGGACGAAGGCCGCAACCGCATCCACCTGCTGGCCGAGGACGACGGCGCCGCGGAGCGGCACACGGGCGAGATGCGCTGGGCACAGCGCATCAAGCAGGCGCTCGAGGAGGACCGCTTCGTGCTCTTCCACCAGAGGATCGTGCCGCTGCAGACCGGCGGCGACGCCCTGCATACCGAGATCCTGGTGCGGATGCTGGACGAGGACGGTTCGATCATCAGTCCCGCCGCCTTCATTCCTGCCGCCGAGCGCTACGGGCTGATGGCCCAGATCGACCGGTGGGTGGTCAGGCGGACTCTGGACACGCTGCGCCGCTGTCTCGATTCGACCGCGCCCGGAGACTGCATCGTGGCCATGAACCTCTCCGCCCAGTCGCTGTGCGACGACGAATTCCTGCCGTTCGTCCTCGCCGAACTGGATCGCTGCAGCTTCAGCGCACGGCATCTGTGCTTCGAGATCACCGAGACCAGCGCCATCACCAATCTGTCGCGCGCCATCCACTTCATATCCACCCTGCGGGCACGCGGCTGCCGCTTCGCCCTCGACGACTTCGGCAGCGGGCTGAGTTCGTTCGGCTACCTGAAGAACCTGCCGGTGGATTTCCTCAAGATCGACGGCAGCTTCGTGCGCGACATCGAGACCGACGCCATGGACCTCGCGCTGGTGGACTCCATCAATCAGATCGGCCACGTCGCCGGCATCCGGACGGTGGCCGAATACGTGGAGACTGCGGCGGTGCAGGAGCGGCTGCGCCGCCTGGGGGTCGACTATGCGCAGGGCTACGCCATCGCCCGGCCGGTGCCGCTGCAGGAACTGACCGAGAGCATGGCACGGCCCGCAAGAAGACGGCAGGACGCGCGGCGTACCTGACCGGGGATCGCCTGTCGATGTAGGGCGCAATGGGCGGCAGGCCGTATTGCGCCGGATGTTTTGGCGCAGAGGGGGACAGACTTAAGTCTGTCCCCGTCAATCGCGCCTCAGAGATGCTCCAGCATGGCCCGTACCTGGCCGAAGGCGTCCGCCACACACTGCCGGTAGGCTTCGATCACAGCCGGGAAGGCATCGCCGGCGACCGGCCGTTCGGCCCGGATGCGCTCGCGCAGCAGCAGCCCGCCGCCGGCACCGTCCGACAGCAGGAGCTCCACCGCCAGGCTGACCCGACCGCCGTCGCGGCCGCGCTGATGCTCGAAACGCCGCAGCTGCAGACGCAGGCGGTAGCGTCCGTCCAGACGATCGTCGCGCGCGACCACCTGCGACGCCACGCCGGCGGCCCGCAGATAATCCGCGAGCCGTTGCTCCAGCAGGCGCGGCGGCGCATCGATCCAATGGTGATAGTGGTAGCGCTGCAGCCGGGCCGGCGCATCGGCGGTGCTGTACAGCAGCGAGCGGTCGCGGTAGACGGGCGCGGCGGCATCCACCTCGACCCGCAGGGTGCCGTCGATCGCCGGTGCCGCCTGCGCCGCTGCCGGCGCCGGGATGTCGAGCCGGTAGAAACTGTCTTCCGGGACCCGTACGCTGCCGCCACAGCCGGTCAGCGCCGCCGCGGCCAGTCCGATCAGCAGTCCGTTCCTGCGTCGCCGTTCAGTCACCGTTCACGCCTCGCTCCACAGGGGGGCGCCCGTTCAGCAGCAGCCCGGGATTGCCGCGCAGCTCGCGGCTGAGTTCGTTCATGTTGCGGCTGGCCGCCTCCAGCTCGAAGAGGATGCCGTCGACCTCGCCCGAGACGCTCTCCAGCACCTGGCGCAGTGCCAGGGCCGCCGCGCGCACATCGGTACCGCCGTCCGTGACCATGCCATGGGCCTCGCCCAGCAGGGCATCGAGCTGCACCTGGGTGGCGCGCAGCCCCGCCGACAGTTCCCGGAAATTGCGTGCCGTGGCCTCGCCGTCGCTGATGATGCTGCGTACACCCTGCCGGGTGCGCGCATCCAGCATCCCGGCCAGGTGCCCGGCGCCGCGATCGAGTTTCTCGACCATGGCCTCCACATCGCCGAGGATCTTCGGCACCCGCCCCCCGAGTTCGCCGCCCAGATCGGCCACCAGACGGTTGAGGTTGTCCAGCAGCGGCCGCAGCGAGTCGCGCGTCAGGCTGCCGATGTCGTCGGCCACCGAACCGAGCGCGGCGAACATGTCGCCACCCTGCGCACCGGGGATCTCGGCGCCGGCGGCGAGATAGCTGCGGCCGCCGCCCTCTTCGATGTTGATGACGGTCTCGGCCAGCAGGCCGGCGGAGTAGATGCGCGCCACGCTGTCTTCGGGAATCTTCCAGCCGCGCTTGATGCGCAGATTCACGCGATAGCGCGTGCCGTCCTTGTCCTGAACGGGCTCCACCCCGTCCACGAAACCCACCTGATAGCCTTCGTAGGTCACGCGCGAGCCGTCGGCCAGCCCGGTGATATTGGCGTAGTGGACGTAGTAAGGATCGCTGTCCCCCACCTGGCCGGTGAGCTTGTAGAGCACCACCAGCAGCACTGCGAGCGCGACGAGCACGAAGGTGCCGACCGCGAGGTAATTGATGGAATCGCGTCGCATGCGGCTCAGTCCGTCCGTGTCAGGCGTTCGAGGTAGGCATCGGCATCGACCGGGCCGTCGTCGGGCAGGCGGTTGATCAGCGAACGTACCCGGGGGTTGTCGGAGCACCGCACGTTCTCCACCGTATCGGTCAGGAGGATCCCGCCGCGATCCAGCACGGTGATGCGGTCCGCGATCTTGAACGCGCTCTCCAGCTCGTGCGTCACCACGACGATGGACATGTTCATCGAGTCGCGCAGGCGCAGAATCAGTTCGTCGAGTTCGGCCGACACCACCGGATCCAGGCCCGCGGAGGGTTCGTCGAAGAACAGCAGTTTCGGATCCATGACGATGGCGCGCGCCAGCGCGGCGCGCTTGAGCATGCCCCCGGAGAGCTGCGCCGGCATGAGATCCTCGCAGCCGGCCATGTTCACCACCTCCAGCTTCATGCGGCTCATGATGCGGATGGTGCTGGCGTCGAGACGTGTGTGCTCGCGCAGCGGAAACTGCACGTTCTCGCCCACGGTCATGGAATTGAACAGCGCCCCGCCCTGGAAGGACACGCCGATGCGGCGGCGCAGTTCGAACATCTCCTGACCGCCGATGGCGTTGATGTCGCGTCCGAACAGCTCGATGCGGCCTGCCGCCGGCCGCTCCAGTCCGAGCAGATGGCGCAGCAGCGTCGACTTGCCCGAGCCGCTGCCGCCCATGATGACGCGTATCTCGCCCGGCGCCACCTCCAGCGACACGCGGTCGAGGATGCGGCGCTCGCCATAACAGGCCGTCAGCTCCGATACCCGGATCACGGGTTCGGCCGTCTCGACTGCGTGACTGGCGATCGGCATCGGCATGGTTCCGCTTCAGCGGCTCAGGAAGAAGGTGAAGATCATGTCGGCGATCACGATGGCGGCGATGCACAGCACCACCGAACGCGTCGTCCGTAGGCCGAGTCCTTCGGAACCGCCGCCGGTGGCGAAGCCGTTGCTGGAGCTCACCAGCGTGATCAGCACGGCGAACACGACGCTCTTCGTCAAACCCTGCGACACGTCAGAGACCTCCAGGGCAGCGAACGTCAGCTCGGTGAAGGCCGCCAGGCTCATGTGCATCTGCAGACTGCACAGCAGGCCGCCGCCGAGCAGCGCGACGACATTCGCGAGAATCGTCAGGGCCGGCACCATGATCACCATGGCCAGCAGGATGGGCGCCACCAGATGGCGGACCGGGTTCACACCCAGCACGCGCAGCGCATCGATCTCCTGGGACATCTGCATAGCGCCGATGCGTGCGGCGATCGCCGAGCCTGACCGCCCCGCGACCACGATGCCGACGATGAGCGCGCCGAACTCGCGCGTGATCGACATCGCCAGACCCGGGATCACCTGCGACTCGGCGCCGAAATCGCGCAGCGTGTAGATGCCCTGCAGCGCCATCATCACACCGTTGGCGAAGGCGAGGATGGTCACCACCGGAATTGCGGATACGCCGACGCGCATCATCTCGGCGGCGACGGCCGCGATCCGTACCGGCTGCTGACGCAGCGCCCCGACCGCGATCCAGAACAGGCTCTCGGCCAGCAGCGCGGCGCCGTAGCCGAACTCCTCCACACCGCCGACCACGCGCCGGCCCAGATTCTCGGTGAATGCCCTGACCATCATCCCTCTCCCGCTTCCGCTTCACGCAGGGTGCGATACGCCGCGCTGTTGTCTCCTACGGACCATTCCCCTGGCCGACCCGCTCCTGCACGCTCCCGTATATGGGAAAAACCTTGTCCAGCCGCGCGAGTCGGAGCACGTTGAGCACGGCGCCGCTCACACCGACCAGACCGAAATCCAGCCCCCGGGTGCGCGCCAGCTGAAAGCCCTCCACCAGGCTGGCGACGCCGGAGCTGTCGATGTAGGCGACGTCGGCCAGGTCCACCAGGGTGGGCCGGCCGTCGTGAATGCACTCCAGGATCAGCCGCCGTGCCTCCGGCGAGCTGTGCATGTCGATCTCGCCACGCAGACCGATCACGGCATAACCTCCCAGCGCTGCAAACGTATGCCTCATGCGCCATCCTCCCCGGCATCGCGGTATTTTTTCATGCAGAGCAGATTGCCTGTCCCATCGGGTGCCGGCAGATAGGCGACCTCGTCCATGATGCTGCGGATGAAGTGCACGCCCAGCCCGCCCGGGCGCACGTCCTTCAGATCGCGCGGACGCCATGCCTCCAGCGACACCGGCGGCGCCAGATCGCGCAGCCGCACCTCGATGCCGGCATCCAGAGGCAGGATGCGCAGTTCCAGAGACCCGGGCCTGCCGCCATAGCCGTGCTGAATGACGTTCATACAGGCCTCGTTCACCGCGAGCACCAGGTCATCCAGGGCGGGAGTCGCGAATCCGAGCGCTTCGGCGGCCTCTCTCATGAGACCTCTCAGTTCCTGCAGGCGGCCCGCCTCGGCCGGCACGCACAGCGACCAGTCGCGCTCAACCGCCATGCGCAGCCTCCCTGCCGTCGACCAGCAGCAGCGTCAGATCGTCACGCACCTGTGCCCTGCCGAGCGTGCCGGCAAGCCAGCGGGCGCGCGGTCCGCCCTCGCGCTGCCGGCAGCGGCGGATGAGCGTCTTGAAGCCCTCGATGCCCAGCTCGTCGCCGTCACCCTGCCGCGCCTCGATCAATCCGTCCGTGTAGAGATACAAGCGTCCCCCGTCCAGCCGCAGTTCCCGTGCCGCGCACTCGAAATCCGGCAGCACGCCCAGCGGCGGTGCATCCGCGGCGAAGTCCCGCAACGGTCCCCTGACCGGCTCGTACAGCGCCGGAGGATGACCGGCGTTGGCGAGCAGCACCCGGTCGCTGCGCGGGTCGTAGCACCCGCCGATCATGGTGACGAACATGCCGCGCACCGATGTCGCGCAGATCTCCCGGTTGAGCACCGCGAGCAGTGCGGCGGGATCCTCGAGCTCCCTGCCCAGACAACGGAACAGGCTGCCGACCTTGGCCATCAGCAGAGCGGCATGCATGCCCTTGCCCGACACGTCGGCGATGCAGAACAGAATCCGGCCGCCCGGCGTCGGAAAATAGTCGTAGAAATCCCCCGACAGCTCGCGTGCCGACGTATTCATGCCGTGGAAACCGGGACACGCCCCGGTTTCGGCCGGCATCAGGCTGCGTTGCACTTCGCGTGCCAGCCCCAGTTCCCGGTTCAGTTCGTCGGCATAGCGGTCACGCTCCGCCAGGGCCTGCTCCAGCCGCCAGGTCAGTTCCTGATAACTGAGGTTGTCCTCGACCAATTGCAGATTGGCTTCGCGCAGCACGTCGGCCAGCGTCACCTGGGCGCCGATGCGCATGCCCAGCGCCGAGCCCGCTTCGACGATGCCCCGCGTCGTCGTCTCCAGCAGATCGTTGACCTGCTCCGCATCCAGACCGAAGGACGTGGCGAGCAGCTCCCGGCAACGGCGGACCGCCGCGCGCTTGTCGTCGGCGGTGAACACCGCGGCCATCCAGTCCGCGCAGTGCGCCACCCGGCACAGACCGTCGTCTTCCCCACCCTCGGCCGGCAGCGGCGAATGATGCCCGCCCATCACGCGGCGCAGCTCCGGCGGCAGTTCCCAGGCCGAGGCCAGCTGATCGCCGATGCGATCGTGGGTTATTCCGAACAGACTCTGTTCCAGCGCGTGACGCGCCTCGGGATCGGCGACGGCCAGAGCGCGCCATTCCCCGACCCTTTCCGGCGCGATATAGAACATGACCAGCAGTCCGAAATCCTGGAGCAGCCCGGCCGTGAAGCAGTCTTCCGTGTTGAGGTGCGCGGCCCGGGCCAGACAGCGCGCCGCCACCGCGCGGCGCAGGGCCTGTTCCCAGTAGGCGGACATGTCGAAACCGGGTATCGCGTCGGCACGCAGCGCGTCGCGCATCGCCACGCACAGAGCGAGATTGCGCAGGGCACGCTGACCGAGGAGCGTCACCGCATGCGCGGCCGAAGTGACCTTGGTGCGGAAACCGAAAAAGGCGGAATTGACGATGCGCAGCAGTTCCGCGGTGAGCACCGCGTTGTGGGTGACGATTTCGGCCAGGCGCCGGCTGGTGATGTCGGGTCTGGCGCAGGCGCGCACGATGCCGATCGCCTCCTGCGGCGGCGCCGGAAGGTCGGTGGGCTTGAGGCGGGTCCAGGTGTTCGGGTCAGGCATCATGCATCCCTGCTGCGATCGTTCTGCCGTCGTGCGGCGCGTGTCCCGGGCGTCAGCTGCTCGCCAGCTTCAGCACCACCGGCGGAAGAGACGAGCCGGCATCGCCGTCCACCGCGCCGAACAGCTCGCCGACCGGCATGGGCCTGCCCAGATGGTAGCCCTGCGCGCGATCGATGCCGATTTCGTGCAGCGCCGCCAGAATCTCCGCGTTCTCCACGAATTCCGCGACGGTCTTCATGTCCATCAATCCGGCGACTTCCCGGATCGCCTTCACCATGGCCCGATCCACTGCATTCTCGTGCAGATGCCGGATGAATCCTCCGTCGATCTTGAGCACATCGATCGGCAGGTTCCGGAGATACCCGAACGAACTCATGCCGCTGCCGAAATCGTCCAGGGCGAAATGGCAGCCCAGACGACGGATGGTAGTCATGAACCGCACCGCGCGCGGCAGATTGTTGATCGCGGCGGTCTCGGTGAGTTCGAAGCAGAGGTGCGCCGGATCGACCCCGCTGCGTTCGATCTCCCGGCTGACGAAATCCAGGAACTGGTCTTCGCTGAGCGACTGTCCCGACAGATTGATGGACAGCTCGGCGGGCTGACCGCGCCGCGCCAGCGCCGCCGCCAGCCGCAGGGCATGACCGACCACCCAGCGGTCGATGGCAGACATCAGCTGAAAGCGTTCGGCGGCGGGGATGAAGGCGCCGGGCGCGATGTACTCGCCCGCGGGATCACGCATCCGCACCAGTATTTCGTAATGCGGAAGCGCCATATCCTCGCGCACCGGGACAATGACCTGGGCGAACAGCTCCAGCCTGTCGTCGGACAGCGCGCGCTGCACGCAGGAAACCATGTCCATTTCCTTGCGACGCCGGGCCAGATTCTCGTCGTCCGGCCGGTAGAGGTGGACGCGGTTCCGTCCGTCGTCCTTGGCGGCATAGCACGCCATGTCGGCGGCGGCCAGTGCTTCCGTGGCGCTGCCGATGCTCGCGGTCAGCTCGACGACTCCGATGCTGACGCCGATCTGGAAGGTCCTGCCCTGCCATTGGAAGCGGAAGGCATTGACGGCCTCGCGCACGTTTTCCGCCACCTCGAGCGCACGCTCGAGCGAACAGTGCATCAGCAGCAGCCCGAATTCGTCGCCGCCCAGCCGTGCCAGGACATCGGCCTTGCGCAGCCGGCTCTGCAGATAGGAGACCAGTTTGTGCAGCAGTTGATCGCCCGCGGCGTGGCCGCAGGTGTCGTTGACCACCTTGAACTGATCCAGATCCAGATAGCAGAGCGTATGCTCCTGACCGTCCCGCTCGACATGCTCGAGGGCGCGCTGCACCTCGCGGTCGAATTCACGCCGGTTGTACAGTCCCGTCAGCGGATCGTGGCTGGCCTGATAGCTGAGTTCGTGCTGGAGATTGCGCGCCATGCTGACGTCGTGGAAGACCATGACCGCGCCCCGCACCGCACCGTGGCGGTCGCGGATCGGGGCGGCCGAATCGGCGACCGGAATCAGCCCGCCGGAACGCAGCCGCAGCGCGCAGTCGGTGTCCAGCTCCACCGTGCGGTTCTCGCGCAGACAGGGAATGATCGGGTGTTCGAGCGGCTCGCCCGTCTCCTCGTCCACGAGCGGCATGACGTCGGGGAGAAACTGTCCCTGGATGTCTTTCAGATCCAGTCCCAGGAGGCGCTGGGCCACCGGATTCATGTACATCACCCGGCCGTTGCGGTTGGTGGTGATGACACCGTCGCCTATGGAATGCAGGGTGACCTCGGCAAGCTCCCTGGAGCGCTGCGCCTCCAACTCGGATTTGCGCACCGACTGCAGCGCGCGGTTGATGAACTGCGCCAGATAGCCGAATTCGTCCGTGCGATCCGCGCGGAATCCGATGTCCGCCGCGCCTTCGGAAATACGTCGCGCGGTATCCACCATATCGGCCATGGGCATGGTCAGCACGCGTTCGAGCAGAACCCTCAACGCCACGCCGAACAGCAGCAGCAACGCGCCCAGGCTCAACAGCAGCCGGCTGCGTTCCGTATGGAGGGTCTCCCGGATATTCGGGAACAGCACCGTGATCATGCCGTCCCGCTTCCGACCGGAGGTGCCGATCACATCCAGGTGACGCGTGAAGGCCTGCGGATCGGCGCCGTCGAATCGCGGGCCGTGCCGGACCAGTTCCGCGCCATGGAGCGTCACGGCCACTCCGACGTCCGACCGCAGGTGCAGCAGGCGTTCCAGCAGCACTTGTATCCTGACGGGATCGGGCTCCGACTCGTGCAGCTGCAGATCGATCTGATAGGCGATGCTGTCGGCCAGCGCGGCGCGGGCCTCGCGGGTCTCGATCTCCCGGTTGCTCAGCAGCAGCGTGGCGAACAGCAGGCCGGCGCTGATCAGCCCCCAGAACACGATGACCGTGACCTTGGTGGAGAGACTGGTGCGCCGCAACGCGGTCGTGTGGTTGTTCACGCCCTGCATCTAGCGCATCCCGACCCACCGCAACGCCTGCACCATGGGGCAGATGCCGCTCAAACCCGCGCCTATCAGCGCAAAGCCGATGAACCACGGCACCCACCACAGCAGCTCCGGCAGCCCGAAGAGGGCCAGGGCCAGCAGTCCCACGATCAGCAGCCGCAGGGCGCGTTCGGCCTCGAAGGAGATACGGCTCCCGGCCGGCGGCGGCTCCGCCATGGCAATGCCGCGCAGACGCGACAGCAGGCCGGGCACGCGCCAGTTCGTCACGCCTTCGACGAGCAGGACGGCCATGAGCGCATGGATTCCGACGGGCAACGCGAAGAACAATGCCGCTACCAGCCAGATGCCGATCACGAGGCGAAAACTGCGTTCTGTCATTCCGATCTCCCCGGCGAACCCCGTGATGCCCCCTGAAACAACCGGACCGCCGCAATGGTCAACACAGCGGCGAAAATCGATGAAACTTTACTTTTCCCCTTTTAACAATCGGTTAGGCAGACCGAGCCCCACCGCCTACCGCGACTGGGGCCCGGGTGAAATTGACTTAAGACAAGGTTGACCGGCCGCGAGTACTTTACAGTCGCGCTCAGGTACTGTTTCGGATCGATCTGCCATGCCGCTCTCTCTGCAAGACAAGCGACTGATTACACGACTCGGTTTCTTCGTGGTGTTCGTCCTGGCGCCGCCGCTCGACGTGTTCCGCCTGGATCTCTACCTGGGGCATTTCATCGTCTTCGGCCAGCCCTGGACGCTCGGCCTCGATCCCTTCCTGCGCGGCGAGGTCGGTCCGGGCGTCGCGGCCTGGAACCTGTTCTGGCGCGGCCTGCTGCCCATCGTCGTCGTCGGCGGCGGATTGTTCTGGGTGTCCTGGCGCTACGGCCGCCTCTACTGCGGCTGGCTGTGCCCGCACTTTTCGGTGGTGGAGACCATCAACGGTCTGATGCGCCGCGCCAGCGGCAAGCCGACGCTGTGGGAGAAGAAGCCGCTGCCGGAACGCCTGCCCGACGGCCGCGTATCGCGGCCCGACCGGCGCTGGTGGCCGGTGACGCTGCTCGCCGTCGCGCTGTTCTCGTTCGTCTGGGCCCTCACCCTGCTGACCTATCTGCTGCCGCCCGACGTGATCTACGCCAATCTGCTGGGCGGCACGCTGACGCGCAACCAGTCTGTGTTCCTGATCGCCGGGACGCTCGCCTTCATGGCGGAGTTCCTGCTGGCGCGCCACCTGTTCTGCCGCTTCGGCTGCGCGGTCGGCCTGTTCCAGAGCCTGGTGTGGATGGCCAACAAACGCGCCATGGTGGTCGGCTACGACGGCGCGCGCGCCTCTTCCTGCGCCGACTGCAACGCGGCCTGCGACAATGCCTGTCCGATGCGGCTGAAGCCGCGCAGCATCAAGCGCAAGATGTTCACCTGCACCCAGTGCGCGGAATGCATCAGCGCCTGCACCCAGGTTCAGGCGCCGCACGGTCAGCCGCCGCTGCTGCAATGGGTCGAGGAGGAATGCGCGCGGCTGGTCTCCGACCGTGAACACGGCCGGCCGCTGCCGGCCGGTGGCACCTGCTTCAAATTCAAGGTGGAGAAATATCCGGGGCCGCGCATCGACGCCTCGCAGGGCCTGGGAGACTCCTCGCACTGATATGGAAGAACACGTCGGACAACTCTGGCATCGCCTGATCACGCGCGCCGCGCGCCGCGACTTTCCGCAGGCGGCGGTCGCGCTCGAGGACGTGCGCCGGCCCGTGGGCGTACTGTTCCGCGCCCTCGGCGGCGACGGCGGCCTGCGCATCCAGTCGACCACGCCGACCGACTACGCGGCGCGGCGCGGCCTGCTGGCGCGCATCGCCGGCATCGGCGCGCAGATCGAACTCGCCTGGCGCGACGAGCAGGCCCTGTGCCTGCCCCAGCGGCTGGCGGTGTTTCCCGAGGCGGCGCTGAACCGCGAACTCTACCTGTGGCTGGCGGCGCTGGCCGCGCAGGACGCGCCCGCGGACCTCCCCTGGCTCGCACGCAACCAGACGCTGACGCTGGCCGCGCTGGAACGCTATCCCGGCCTGCGACCGCGTTACGCACGCCTGGTCGAGGCGCAGCTCGCGCAGCGTCCCGACGACGCACGGCTGCCGCCCGACGAGGCCGCCCAGGAACGCGCGATCCGCGACGCGCTCCAGGCACCGGGTTCGGTGGCGCAACTGCCGCACGCGCGTCGCCCGCCGCAGCCCGTGCATCTGTGGCTGCACCCCTTTCCGCCGCACGCCGCCGCGGCGCTACCGTCCGGCGACGATCGCGACGGCGACGATCCGGGCGAGGGCGAGAGTCATGCCGGCGACGACGACCGCCGCCGCAGCGCCCGGCGCGTGGCCGCGCCGGAGCGCGACCGCGGCCTGCTGACGCTGCGCTTCGAATCCATCTTCGGCTGGGCCGAGCATGTCAATGTCGACCGCGGCACCGAGGATAACGACGATATGGAACAGGCCCGCCGCGAGGCCGAGGACATGGATCAGCTCAGCGTCGCGCGCGAGCGGCGCCGCTCGAGTTCGCGCATCCGTTTCGACCTGGACCTGCCCGCCGCCGCCCAGGACGACCTGCCACTCGGCCCGGGCATCGCCCTGCCCGAGTGGGACCACCGCAAACAGATACTGCTCAAGGACTACTGCCGGCTGCAGCCGCTGCTGGCCGCCGATGCCGCGCCCGCCGAACTGCCCGCGCGCCTCGCGCCCACGGCGCGGCGTCTGCGCAACCAGTTCCAGGCGCTGGCGCCCTCGCGGGTGTGGCAGCGCGGCCAGGCGGACGGCAGCGAACTGGATCTGGAGGCCTATCTGCGCTTCGCCGCGGAACGCCGCACCGGCAGCCGTCAGACCGACCCGGGCCTGTACCGCGACCTGCGCGTCGGCGACCGTGACCTGGCCTGCCTGCTGCTCGCCGACCTGTCGCTGTCGACCGACGCCTGGATCAGCAACGAGCAGCGCATCATCGACGTGATCCGCGACAGCCTGTATCTGTTCGCGGAGAGCCTGGCCGGCACCGGCGACCGCTTCGCTATGTACGGCTTCTCGTCGCGGCGCCGCGACCACGTGCGCTTCCACCATATCAAAGGGTTCGAGGAGCGCTACGACGGCCGCATCCGCGGCCGCATCGGCGTCATCAAGCCGGGCTTCTATACGCGCATGGGCGCGGCCATCCGCCATGCGAGCGCGCTGCTCGCCGCGCAGGGCAACAGCCGGCGGCTGCTGCTGATCCTCACCGACGGCAAGCCGAACGACCTCGACCACTACGAGGGCCGCTACGGCGTCGAGGACACCCGCCACGCCATCGCCGAGGCGCGCCGCGCCGGCCTGCAGCCCTTCTGCGTCACCATCGACCAGCGCGCCGGCGACTATCTGCCGCACCTGTTCGGGAGCAACGGCTACATCGTCATCCGCAAGCCGGCCGAGCTGCCGCGACGGCTGCCGCTGCTGTATGTGCAGCTCACGCATTGACGCCGCCGGCGACGGGCGCTCGACTGATATTAGCCTGACAACCATTGTGGTCTCGATCGACGCCGGCCCGCGATCTGGTATCGTACGGCGTGCCGCGAAGCGGGAGACCGCACCGGCACGAACCGGCAACAACAAGAGACACTCCGCATGTCGCACTGGAAAACTTTCACCGCCGCCCCCCACCGCGTGATGATGTTCGCGGGCAGCCTGCAGCTGGTGCTCACCCTGCTGTACTGGTGCGCCGAACTCGCGCTGCGCTATTTCGGCGACGCGCCTCTGCCGACCACCGTGCCGGGATATTGGGCGCATGGCTATCTCATGCTGTACAGCCTGTTCCCCTATTTCTTCTTCGGCTTCCTCATGACCACGTATCCGCGCTGGATGAGCGGGCCGCTGATCGAGGAATCGCGCTATGTGGCGAGCTTCCTGGTGATGGTGTCGGGCACCGTGCTGATCTATGCCGGCCTGTTCACGCACGCGGCGCTGATGGGTGCGGGCGCGCTGGTGCAGGCGGCCGGCTGGGCGATCGGACTGGCCGACATGTACCGTGTGTTCCGCACGGCCTCGGCCCGCGACAAGACGCACGAATCCTATCTGAACGTCTATCTGTTCCTCGGCGGGACCGGCATGGCCATCTTCGGCATCGGCGTGCTGCAGAACGACACGCGCTGGGTGCAGGCGGCCCTGACGCTCGGACTGTGGGGCTTCGTGCTGCCGGTGCTGATCACGGTGGCGCACCGCATGCTGCCGTTCTTCAGCAGCACCGTGCTCAAGCCCTACACGGTCGTGCAGCCGATGTGGGTGCTGCCGGCGCTGCCGCTGCTGTTCGCCGGGCATGTCGCCAGCGAGCTGCTGGGACTGTGGGCATGGCGCTTCCTGTTCGACCTGCCGCTGGCGGGCATCGGTTTCTATCTGACCGCGCGCTGGGGACTGCGGCGCAGCTTCGCGGTGCGTCTGCTCGCCATCCTGCACATGGCCTTCGTCTGGTTCGGCATCGGCATGGCGCTGTACGCGCTCGACAGCCTGCTGCTGCTCGCCGGCAGCGGACCATCGCTGGGCCGCGCACCGCTGCACGCGCTCGGCATCGGCCTGGTCGGCGGCATGACCCTGGCCATGGCCAGCCGCGTCAGCCTGGGCCATTCCGGCCGGCCGCTGGTCGCCGACAACCTCGTCTGGTATTGCTGCTGGGGTCTGCAGGCCACCGCCCTGCTGCGCGTCGCCGGCGACCTGCCGGCGACATTCCGGCTGTTCGGCGTGCCCACCACGTTCTGGGCGGCGCTGCTCTGGCTGGCCGTCATGCTGGCCTGGTCGGGGCGCTTCGCGCCGATCTATCTGCGGCCGCGCGTGGACGGCAAACCGGGGTGAAGGCCTCTGTCGGCACGGACGGACCCGCGCCACCATGGCCCCTCTTTCATCCCGAAGACCGCATTTGCCACTATCTTTCTTGTTGAGAGGGGACAGACTCAAGTCTGTCCCCTTTCCGCCGGAGTCTGTCCCCACTTCATCGGAGGGATCCGCCATGCAGACCGCCCGCCCCTTCGCCTTCACCGTCGTCCTCGTCCTGGTCTTCGTCCCGCTCCTCGGCCATGCCGACTGGCGGGACCTGCTCGACAAGCTGCCTCTGCCGTCGAAATCCACCACCGCATCCGGCGTGCAGTCGCTCACCGACAGCGAAATGACCGCCGGCCTCAAAGAAGCCCTGGACAAGGCCGCGCAGCTCGCCGTCGGTCAACTGGGCCGCGACGGCGGCTATCTGAACAACCCGGCCGTGCACATCCCCATCCCCGAGCGCCTGAGCTGGGTCGAGAAGGGTCTGCGCGCCGTCGGCCAGGGCGCCATGGTCGACGAGTTCGAAGGCACCATGAACCGTGCCGCGGAACAGGCCGTGCCGGTGGCGCTCGACGAGTTCCGCGGCGCCATCCGGGCCATGACGCTCGCCGACGCCAAAACCATCCTTACGGGGCCGGACGATGCGGCGACGCAATACTTCCGCGCCCAGCGCGGCGACAGCCTGCGGGAGAAATTCCGGCCCATCGTCAGTGCCGCGACCGCGCGCACCGGCGTGACGTCTTCATATAAAAACATGCTCGGCAAGGCCGGCGGCGTCAGCGCGCTGGTCGACACCCGCAGCCTGGATCTCGACAGCTACGTCACCGACAAGGCGCTCGACGGCCTGTTCCTGACCATGGCACAGGAAGAGAAGCGCATCCGCGAGAATCCGGTGGCGCGCTCGACCGAGCTGCTCAAGAAGGTGTTCGGCGCGGTCGACCGCTGACGGCGGGCGGGACTGGCGCGCAGCCGGTGCATGCCGCATCATGGCTCCGACAACAACAAGACCGGCCGGCCGGAGAACCGTCGGACATGGACCTTTGGATCGCCTCCAAGCTGCTCGCGCTGCTGGTGGCCGCGAACGGCGCGCCCATCGTTGTGCGCAACCTGTTCGGTCACCGCGGCGCGGCGCCCATCGACGGCGGCTGGCGGCTGCCTGACGGCAAACCCCTGTTCGGCTCCTCCAAGACCTGGCGCGGTCTGTGCGCCGCGCTGCTGGTCGGCACCGTCCTCGCGCCCCTGCTCGCCCTGCCCTGCACAGTAGGACTGACCGTGGCCGCCGCCGCCATGGCCGGCGACCTGCTGTCGAGCTTCATCAAGCGCCGCCTCGGCATACCACCCAGTGGCATGGCCTTCGGACTGGACCAGGTGCCGGAGTCGCTGCTGCCGCTGGCGGTCATCGCGCCGCGCCTCGGCCTGACGTTCACGGACGTGCTGCAGTTGACCGCCGCCTTCCTGGTCATCGAGCTGCTGCTGTCGCAGGCGCTCTATCGTCTCCACATCCGGCAGCAGCCGTATTGACGGCCACGGGTATCACCCCTGACGGGGTAACACGACTGGCCGCGGCGCAGGGCTGCCGGCCGGCAGCCGGATGCCGTGGGTCTGCCCCTGGACAGATTCGCCCCTTGCAGGGGCCCAGCGCTCCGGCGGTCCCGTTCGTCACGCAGCCGACTTGCGACAGCCGGAAGCGGAGGGACGAACGGGACTGCCGGAGCATGTCAGACAACGAGCCCGCAGGGCGCCATGGCCGAACGGCGCGCCTCGTCCCGCGCTCGAACCGGATGCCGCGGATCGGCCCCTGAACAGATTCGCCCCTTGCAGGGGCCCAGCGCTCCGGCGGTCCCGTTCGTCACGCAGCCGACTTGCGACAGCCGGAAGCGGAGGGACGAACGGGACTGCCGGAGCATGTCAGACAACGAGCCCGCAGGGCGCCATGAGCGCCGAACGGCGCGCCTCGTCCCGCGCTCGAACCGGATATTCTCTTCCTACGCCCGCCGCAGGTGATGCACCGTGATCTCGGGCGGGCAGTTGATGCGCACGTCGACCATGCAGGCGCCCGACCCCAGCGAGGTGTAGCCCTGCAGGTCCCGATAGCGCCAGGCACCGCGACACAACTCGCGCGGGCTGTTGGCGTTGCAGATGATCGGCCGGCCGCCCGGCAGGCAGATCTGCCCGCCGTGGGTATGGCCGCACAGCAGCAGATCGAAATCGGCATAGGCCGCGTGCCGGTAGATCTCGGGGGAATGCGCCAGCAGGATGGTCACGGCACCGTCGGGCAGCCCCGCGGCGGCCTTCTCCAGATTGTCCGCGCGGTAGTAGTGCGGATCGTCGATGCCGGCGAGAAAGATCGTCTCGCCGCCGCGTTCCAGCGTGACCGATTCGTTCATGAGCATGTGGATGCCGATGTCCTCGAGCTCCGGCACCATGCGGATGCTGTCGTGATTGCCCAGGATCCCGTACAGCCGGCCGTTCAGATGCGTGCGCACCCGGCGCATGCCGTCGAGCGCCGGCGCACAGGAACCGAAGGTGCTGGCGCGGAAATCGCCGGTCAGCACGCAGATGTCGTAGTCGACCCGGCGGACCGCTTCGATCAGCGCGTGCGGCATGTCCGGCGCCATGTCCAGATGGAGGTCGGAGACGTGCAGGATGCGGAAGCCCTCGAACGCGTCCGGCAGATGCGGCAGCGCGACCGGGTTGTGCGTGACGCGGATGCGGCGCGCGTTGCGGCGGCCGCGCCCGTGCAGACCGCTCAGCCGCAGCAGTCCGCGCATCACCCCGTGGATCGAATACCAGTTCTCGATGTGGAAGAAGGTACGCCCCTGGCCGAAGATGCGCGCCTCGTAGTCGGTCTCGATGCCGAGACGCTGATTGAGGTGCAGCCGGCCGATGCGCGCCTCCAGGCGTTCGCGCAAGGTCGCATCGAGGGGTGGACAGGGATCGGGGCCGGGCATGAGCGTGATGTCGCAGAGCGGGACTTCGGTGGAATTGTTTCATCTTAAGCGCCGTGGGGCGCCGCAGTCAGCGGACTGCATCTCACAGCAGCCACCAATACACCCACAATTGCGCCAGCGTCAACGGAATGCCGACCCGCGCAAAGGTGAAGAAGCCCAGCCGCGCCCCCTGGCGTTCGGCACCCTGCACGATGATGACGTTGCTGGCCGCGCCCAGGATGAGCAGATTGCCGGCCAGGGTGCTGGCGGCGGCCAGCGCCATATGGCTGTCGAGGCCGGCGCCGGCGTGTTCCAGCAGGGGAAGATACAGGGCCACCAGCGGCACGTTGGAGACGAGCTGGCTCAGGCCCGCGCCGGCCGCGAACACCGTGGCCGGTGCGGCGACGTCCCAGGCGCCGCGCGCCAGCCAGGCCTGGAACAGGCCGGTCTCCCACACCGCGGCCATCAGCACGAACATCCCGGCGAAGAACGCCAGCGTGCGCCAGTCGAGCTGGCGCAGCAGCTCGCCGCGACGGGGGCTGAACAGCAGCAGCGGCAGCGCGCCGGCGAGCGCGATCCAGCTCAGACGGAACTCCGCCGCGAAGGCGCTGCCGGCCAGCATGATGCGCAGTGCGATCAGCGCGAGGATCAGCGCCACCGACCGGCGCACCAGCCGCGCCAGGCCGGCATCCTGCACGGCGACCGGTGTGTGCACCAGGGGCGTGGCGTGGAACTCGCGCCGGAAGAACACCCGCAGCACGCCGTAGGCCAGCAGCAGCCCGATCAGCGTCGGCAGGGCGAGATGGCGCATGAAGGTCAGGAAAGGACTGGGCAGACCGGTCTGCAGCGCGATGAGCAGGTTCTGCGGATTGCCGATGGGACTCATGACGCTGCCGGTGGTCACGGCGAAGGCCAGCGCCAGCAGCGGCAGACGCGGGTCGATGCCGTGCTCGCGCGCCAGCCGCAGCGCCAGCGGCGTGCCGACGATGGCCAGCGTGTCGTTCATCAGCAGCGCCGAGCTCAGGCCCGCACCGAACAGCAGGACCAGCACCAGCGCGTCCGTGGAACGCGCCCGGCTGAACAGCTCGTAGGCGGCGCGGTACAGCTCCCCGCTCGCCACCGCCGCCTGCCCGACCACGAACATGCCGAACAGGAACAGCATCACGTCCCAGTCGATGGCCCGCAGCGCGGCGGCCGGCCCGATGCCGCCGCCGGCCAGCACCGCCAGCGCCCCGCCGACCATGGCCTGCCAGATCGCGACGCGGAAACGGCCGACGCCGCGCAGCGCGATCAGCGC
>JAJJPM010000047.1:0-4872 GCA_032907525.1 Gammaproteobacteria bacterium | reverse complement strand
ATTCGGGATTCGGGATTCGGGATTCGGGATTCGGGATTCGGGATTCGGGATTCGGCGTCGTGTGTCTGCATCCGGCGGGACGCGAACCGTCAGGCATTGGCCGCCGCGGGGAGGTCCCAGTCCTGCCAGACGGGGACGCAGCCTTCGGGCAGCGGCGGGATGCGCCCGAGCTCCACCCAGGGGTTCTCGGGGCCGTGGTAATCGGAGCCGCGCGAGGCCTTGAGCTGCAAGCCGCGCGCGATGCCGGCCATGCGTTCGGTGTCGTCGCGGCTGTGGCTGCCGGAGACGACCTCCATGGCGGTGCCGCCGCAGGCCTTGAACTCCTGCAGCAGCCGCCGCAGCTTGGTGCCGGTCAGGGGGTAGCGCGCCGGATGCGCCAGCACCGCCTCGCCACCCGCGCCGCGGATCCAGGCGACGGCCTGCGCCAGCTCCGCCCATTCGCCGGGCACGTGGCCGGGCTTGTTGCGCACCAGGAACTTCTTGAAGACCTCGCGCACGTTGCGGGCCCGGCCGGCCTCCACCAGGAAGTGCGCGAAATGCGTGCGGCTGACGATGCGGCCCATTGCGTGACGCCGCGCGCCCGCATAGGCGCCCGGGATGCCGGCCTTCTCCAGGCGCCGCGCGATCTCCTCGGCGCGCCAGTCGCGGAACCTCTGCAACGTGGCCAATCCATCTCGCAGGGCGGCATTGTCCGGATCGACGTTCAGCCCGACGACGTGCACCGTGAGGCCGTTCCAGGTGACGGATATCTCCACGCCGCAGATCAGCCGCAGCGGCAGCCCGGCCGCCGCCGCCCGCGCCTCGCCCAGCCCGTCGAGGCTGTCGTGGTCGGTCAGGGCCAGCACGTCGATGCCGGCGGCGTGGGCGCGGCGCACCAGCTCGGCGGCGCCGAGGGTGCCGTCCGAGGCGGTCGAGTGCGTGTGCAGGTCGTAATGCAGTGACATCCGCGCATTGTACCCGATCGGCGGGCGCGGGAACGGACCATATGCCGCCCATATCCCCCAGCAGCGCTGGCGATGTACGCGCCCGGTCGGCGCGCCCGGACAAAATGCGGTACCATGCGCGGGCGAAAACGGACGAACGAGGGCTGCCCTGAGGTGAATTCCTTCGCGGGCGATCTGGACGAACTGCAGGAACGGCTCGGCGGGCCGCTGGCCGCGATCGCCCTGCGGGAGCGGCCGGCGGCCGTGGCCGGCGATGTCGATTCCGCCGGTCTGATCGCCGCCTTCGGACAGCTGCTGGACGTGATGCAGCGCCTGGAGGCCGGCCGACCGTCGGCCGCGGCAGCGGCCGACGTCACGGAACTCGGCGGCTACGCCTTCAGTCTCATGGAACGCGCGCGGCGTCTGCTGACGCCGGCCGCCCCCGCCGAGGCCGTGGAACTGGCCCGCGCGACGGCCGCCTTCACCGCCTGGATCGTGCGCCGGGGCGGCCGGATCGGAGATCTCGGGCCGGTGGTCGACAGCCTGGCGCTGCTGGCCAACCGTTCGCCGGAACCGGACGAACTGGCCGATCTGGCGACGCTGATGCTGGATACCATCGTCGCCGCCGCGCCGATGCATGCGCAGGATCCGGACAGCGGCATCCTCGGCTGGCCCGGCCGGCCCTGGCGGCTGCTGCACCTGAACGCCGGCATCGCCGCGACACGCTCGCGCCGCCCCGAGCTGATGGAACGGGCCTTCGCGCTGCTGGAGGCGCACCTGCCGCAGGACGCGGCGCAGTTCTTCCAGCAGGGCATGCGGCAGCTGAGCCTGGCCGACTACCCGGAATCGGTGCGCTCGGTCATGAAAAAATATTTCGATCAATGGAACACTGCGCCGGCCATCCACTGACAGCCGCCGGCATTGCGACCGCATGAAACTCCTCTACGACTTCTTCCCGATCCTGCTGTTCTTCGTCGCCTACAAGCTGTACGGCATCTACGTGGCGACCGCCACCGCCATCGTCGCCACCGTGCTGCAGGTGGCGCTGTTCTGGCTGCGCCACCGCCGCGTCGAGAAGATGCACGTGATCACGCTGGCCATCATCGTGCTGTTCGGCGGCGCGACCCTGCTGCTCAAGGATCCGGTCTTCATCAAATGGAAGCCGACGGTCGCCTACTGGCTGTTCGCCGCGGTGTTCCTCGGCAGCCAGTTCATCGGCGGCAAATCGCTGGTCGAGCGCATGATGGGCCACGCCATCCAGACCACGCATGCGGTCTGGCACCGGCTCAACCTGGCCTGGGTGGTGTTCTTCGTCGCCATGGGCCTGGTCAACCTCTACGTCGCCTATCACTATTCCGAAGAGACCTGGGTGAACTTCAAGCTGTTCGGGCTGATGGGCCTGACCTTCCTGTTCGTGCTCGCCCAGGGTGTGGTGCTGGCGCGCTTCATCGAAGACAAACCCGATCTGGAGAAATAGCCCGCGATGCTCTACGCCATCATCAGCCGCGACGTCGACGACAGCCTGCCGAAACGCCAGAGCGCGCGTCCGGCGCACCTCGCGCGCCTCGAGGCCCTGCGCGATGCCGGCCGCCTGGTGCTGGCCGGTCCGCACCCGGCCATCGACAGCGGCGACCCCGGTCCCGCCGGCTTCACCGGCAGTCTGGTGGTGGCGGAATTCGAATCCCTGGAAGCGGCCCGCGCGTGGGCGGCCGCCGATCCCTATCTCGAAGCCGGCGTCTACGCCGACGTGACCGTGAAACCCTTCAAGAAGGTGTTGCCCTGATGAGCGAAGACCGCGTGGAGCTGATCCGCGAGCGCCTGACCGCCGCGCTCGCCCCGACCCGCCTGGAGATCCAGGACGATTCCGCCAAGCATGCCGGCCATGCCGGCGCGCGCGCCGGCGGCGGCCATTTCCGGGTGCGCATCACCGCGGCGGCCTTCGCCGGCAAGTCGCCGATCGAACGGCACCGCATGGTCTACGCGGCACTCGGCGACGCCATGCGCAACGACGTCATCCACGCACTCAGCATCGATGCCGACACACCCGATGCGGGCTGACCCCGTTCCACCCGTGCCGGCCCCCGGCACCCGACACCCACTACGCTCAACCCCAACCAAAGGAATGAACTGCATGAATATCCGATTCGCCCCGCAGGCACTCGCGGCCCTGCTGCTCAGCCTGGGCCTGAACGGCGCCTTCGCCCAGTCGGGCGGCGACGCCGTGGTCGCGACCGTCAACGGCCAGCCCATCACCCAGGAGATGCTGGACGTCTACACCCAGCAGCGCATGCGCAACGGCGGCCCGGCGCCGAAGGATCCGGACGCCCCGCTGAAGGAACTCATCGACATCGAGCTCGCGGTGCAGGAAGCCGAGAAGCAGGGCATCGACAAGCGCCCCAACGTGATCAAGCAGCTGGACTGGCAGCGCCGCAGCCTGCTGGTCGGCGTGAGCATGCGCGAATACGTCGCCGCCCACCCGGTCAGCGACGATGAGCTCAAGAAGGCCTACGACGAGAGCATCAAGGATCACACCGGCAAGGAGTACCATGCCCGCCATATCCTGGTCGAGACGGAAGACGAGGCCAAGGCGGTGATCAAGGATCTCGGCAAGGGCGGCGACTTCGCGGAGATCGCGAAGGCCAGGTCGAAGGACCCGGGCAGCGGCCAGCAGGGCGGGGATCTCGGCTGGTTCGGCAGCAACCAGATGGTCGAGCCGTTCGCCAAGGCCGTCGCGGGCATGAAGAAGGGCGCCGTCTCCAAGGCGCCGGTGCAGACGCAGTTCGGCTGGCACGTGATCAAGCTCGAGGACACGCGCGACGTGGCGCCGCCCTCCTTCGAGAGCCTGAAGCCGCAGCTGCAGATGCAGCTGCAGAACAAGCGCGTCGACGACTACATCGCCGAGCTGCGCAAGGGCGCGAAGATCGACATCAAGAAGTGATCGCGACGCCGCGGTCCGCCCCCCGTCCGATGCGGGGGGCGGATCCGACGGCGCCGCTCTCCCCGCCCGTTCCTCAGTTCGGCGGCGAACGCTCGAGCCGCGCGGCGTTCCGCCCCGGCTGACTTTCCGCACCCGCGAACGCGCATATCAGGGGTTCCCGGTCCCGCCGCAGGATCCGATAAGTCGCCATGTCGCCGGTGGTCGCCACGCGCTGATGGGAATACCTGCCGAGCAGCGCCGCCGACACCGATTCCGCCGGCCGGTCGCCTGCCCGCACCCGCCGCACGCTCGGAACCCGTTCCGGCGTGTGACCCGTGTCTTCGCCCGGCGTCAGGCCGTTGCCGCCCGCCGCCAGATATACACTCAGACAGTGGTCGTCGCGCCCGTGGCCGTCCAGCACGATGCAGCCGTCGCGCCCGACCGTCAGCCAGTAGCGGATCTGCGAACCCAGCTGGCGCACCTTGCAGCCGGTGATGGCGCACTGGGCGAACACCTCCTCGACCAGGTCGTCGGGCGACGCGATGCCGCTGCAGTGCAATGAAATCCGGGTGTAGCGGCCGGGGCGCAGACTGAGATCGTTGTCCGCCTCGATCTGCACGTGCTCGACCACGATGGGGAGGCGGGCGTCGTCGCCGGTCGCCAGCCCCGCCTTCGCCAGCATGCGCCCGACGACCCGGCGCAGCTGCAGGCTGTCGATGGGCGTCGGCCGCAACGCGTTGCGCACCCCTTGGGCCGGGCTGCGCATCTCCCCCGCCCTGCGCCCGACGGGCGATGGCGCGTCCTCGTCCCGCGGCGCCGACACGGCCGGCCGGGAAACCGGCGGCTGCACGGCGGACGGCGGCGGAACGGCCGACGGCGCCTGCGGGGCGCCGCGCAGCGCGCGCAGCTCGTCCATAACCGCCTCCAGCGCCGCCTCGACGCGCGTGAGGCGGTCGTCGAACGCGCGGTCGTGCGCCGGAGCCGCGGACGGCGGGCGCGCGGGCCCGAGTGATCAGGCCGCGGCCGGCTGCC
>JAJJPM010000046.1:0-4952 GCA_032907525.1 Gammaproteobacteria bacterium | reverse complement strand
CGCCGCCCTGCATCTGGCGCATGAAGAAGATCCACACGCCGATCAGCAGCAGCATGGGGAACCAGGAAATGAAGATCTGGGTGAGCAGGCCCTGCTCGTCGCGCGGCTTGGCCACCACGGTCACGCCGTTGGCCAGCAGGTCGTCGATCATCTTGGGATCGTCGGGCGCGTAGGTCTGGAAGCGCTCGCCGGTCGCCATCTCGCCGAGGACGGTGCGGTCCTGGATGGTCACGCGCGCGACGTTGCCCTCCTTGACCTGGGCAATGAAGTCGGAATAGCCGAGCGTGTTGGCGCGCGGCGCCGGCGGACCGAAGCTGTTGAAGACGGACATCAGCACCACGGCGATGACCACCCACAGAATCAGATTCTTGGCCATGTCGTTCAAGCTTGCCTACCTCGCCTGTCTAAGGCTTACTAACTGCCTGTTAATTCTGTGAAGATGGATCCAGCCGCAGCGGACGGTCCGATCTCGACCTTACTACAGTTTCCGGCCCGTAGCCACCAGATAGACCTCGCGCGAGCGCGGCCGCGAGGCCTTGGGCTTGCGCACCGCCACCCGGCCGAAATCCCGCCGCAGATCCTGCACCAGGGCGTCGAAACCCTCGCCCTGGAAGACCTTGGCGACGAAGGTGCCGCCGGCCCGGAGGTGCTGGCGGGCGAAATCCACCGCCAGTTCCACGAGATACATCGCCCGCGGCTGGTCGACGGCGCCCATGCCGGAGATATTGGGGGCCATGTCCGACATTACAAGGTCGATCGTGTGATCACCCAGCACGGCCTCCAGCCGCGTCAGCACGGCCTCGTCGCGGAAATCGCCCTCGATGAACACCACCCCCGGCAGGGGGTCCATGGGCAGGATGTCGAGGGCGATGACGCGGCCCTTGGCACCCAGCACCCGGGCGGCGTACTGCGACCAGCCGCCCGGCGCCGCCCCCAGGTCGACCACCGTCATGCCGGGCTTGAGCAGCCGGTACTTCTGGTCGAGCTCCTCGAGCTTGTAGACGGCGCGCGAACGCCAGCCCTCACGCTGTGCACGTTGGACGTACTCGTCGTCGAAATGTTCCCGCAGCCAGCGGCTGCTGCTTTTGCTGCGTGCCATAAATTCAGGTGCTAGGTGCTAGGTGCTAGGTACTAGGGGAGTTGGGCGTTCGGTGTTCCTGAGAATCTAGCACCTCGTCCCTGGCACCTGCCTAAGTTATACTGCGCGCCCGTTCGCGAGCCCCGACCATGAAACTCACCGAACCACAGAAACGCCATCTGCGCGGCCTCGGCCACGCCCTGAAACCCGTGGTCATCATCGGCGGCGCCGGTCTGACCGAGAACGTCATGGCCGAGATCGAGCAGGCCCTCGACCACCATGAGCTCATCAAGGTACGCGTCAACGCCGCCGACCGCGAGACCCGTGCGGCGCTGATCGAGACCATCTGCACGCGGACCCGCGGCGTGCCGATCCAGACCATCGGTCACATCCTGCTGCTGTTCCGCCGCAACCCGAAGAAGCCGCGCGTGTCGTTCGGCTGAATCGGCCCCGCAGACTACCTTGCCGCAGGGCGTTCCCAGACCGCCAGCAGCACCAGCCCGAACAGCGCATTGAGCACATAGAGCAGCGAGGCCGCACCATGCAGCCGGCCGAAGCGCGCGGCCTCGGCGGAACCGGCCGCGAAGCCCGCTTCGCGTAGGGCCGCGATCTGCGGCGCGAGGCCGAATTCGCTGATCAGGATCGAGCCGAGCATCAGCACCAGCAGCAGCGCCGGCGCGGCCGGGCGCACGGCGCCCAGGCGGTTGCGCAGGAACAGGAATGCGCCGATCAGCAGCCCGGCGTAATTCAGATAGTGGAACAGGATCCCGGCGACGGTCCCGGCCGTCGACCGGTCCAGTTCCGCGAACAGCACCGGCGCGACCAGGAAGCCCACCGTCCACAGCGCCCCGATCCACAGCGCCAGCAGCACGCGGTCCAGGACGGCTCCAAGATTGGCTATGGATGATAGTGCCATTACGTCAAAAGCCCTCAACACGAAGGCGCCCCCGATCAACCAAGGGGCGCGCGAAGGGAACTCAAAACCTTGTTGGCCACGAAACCCACGAAATCCACGAACGGGAATAATGTGGGATTGCGCACAATTCAGCTTTCGTGGGTTTCGTGGATTTCGTGGCTATCGAGGGTTTTCAGTATTCCTACTCGTACCGCACTTCGACGATCTCGAAGTTGCGGGCGCCGCCCGGGGCCTGCACGGTGGCGACGTCGCCTTCTTGCTTGCCGATCAGGGCGCGGGCGATGGGTGAGTTGACGGAGATCAGGCCCTCCTTGATGTCGGCCTCGTCCTCGCCGACGATCTGGTAGGTCACTTCCTCGCCGCTGTCCTCGTCGGCGATGACGACGGTCGCGCCGAACACCACCTTGCCGGTGGCCGGCATCTTGGTCACGTCGATGATCTGGGCGTGGCTGAGCTTGCCCTCGATCTCCTTGATGCGGCCTTCCACGAAGCTCTGCTGTTCGCGCGCGGCGTGGTATTCGGCGTTCTCCTTCAGGTCGCCGTGGGCGCGCGCCTCGGCGATGGCCTGGATGATACGCGGACGCTCGACCGACTTGAGCTGCTGCAGTTCCGCGCGCAGCTTCTCGGCGCCGCGCACCGTCAATGGTACCTTGCTCATGCGGGCAACTCCTCGTGCAGCGTCTGCAGCCGGTTGACCTCGACGTTGTCCAGGCTGTCCAGCGCCATGCAGGTCGCCTTGCCGTGCGCCAGCGTGGTGCTGTAGTTGACCTTGTGCTGCAACGCGTTGCGACGGATGGCGTAGGAATCGGCGATAGCCTGCTTGCCCTCCGTCGTGTTGACGATGTAACGGATCTGATCGTTCTTGATCATATCCACGATGTGCGGCCGTCCCTCGGCCACCTTGTTGACGACCTCCACCGGAATGCCGGCCGCCGCGATGGCCGCCGCGGTGCCGCGGGTCGCCACCACCTCGAAGCCGCGCCGCACGAAATCGCCCGCCAGCGCCACGGCCGCGGCGCGGTCGGCCTCGCGCACGCTGATGAAGATCTTGCCGTTGGCGGGCAGCACCACGCCGGCGCCGAGCTGGGCGCGCCCGAAGGCGGCGCCGAAGCTGCGGCCCACACCCATCACCTCGCCGGTGGATTTCATTTCCGGCCCCAGCAGCGGATCGACGCCGGGGAACTTGATGAACGGGAACACCGCCTCCTTCACCGAGAAGAACGGCGGGATGCGCTCGCGCGTGGCGCTCTGCGCCGCCAGCGAGGTGCCGGCCATGCAGCGCGCGGCGATCTTCGCCAGCGGCCGCCCCGTGGCCTTGGAGACGAAGGGCACGGTGCGCGAGGCGCGCGGATTGACCTCCAGCACGTAGATGTCCTCGCCCTTGATGGCGAACTGGGTGTTCATCAGGCCGACCACCTTGAGCTCCATGGCCATGGCGCGCACCTGCTCGCGCAGGCGGTCCTGGATCGCGGTGCTCAGGGTGTACGGCGGCAGCGAACAGGCCGAGTCGCCGGAGTGCACGCCGGCCTGCTCGATGTGCTCCATGATGCCGCCGATCAGCACGTCGGTGCCGTCGCAGATGGCATCGACGTCGACCTCGACGGCATCGTCCAGGAAACGGTCCAGCAGCACCGGCGACTCGTTGGAGACCTTCACCGCCTCGCGCATGTAGCGCTGCAGATCCTCTTCGTTGTAGACGATCTCCATGGCCCGGCCGCCGAGCACGTAGGAAGGCCGCACTACCAGCGGATAGCCGATCTCGGCGGCCAGCCGGATGGCCTGCTCCTCGGTGCGCGCGGTGCGGTTGGGCGGCTGCCTGAGGCCGAGCTTGTCGATCATCTGCTGGAAGCGCTCGCGGTCCTCGGCGAGATCGATGGAGTCCGGGCTGGTGCCGATGATCGGCGCGCCGTTGGCCTCCAGATCGCGCGCGAGCTTGAGCGGCGTCTGGCCGCCGTACTGCACGATCACGCCCTTCGGCTGTTCCTTGTCGATGATCTCCAGCACGTCCTCCAGCGTCAGCGGCTCGAAATACAGGCGGTCGGAGGTGTCGTAGTCGGTCGATACCGTCTCCGGATTGCAGTTGACCATGATGGTCTCGTAGCCGTCCTCGCGCATGGCGAGCGCGGCGTGCACGCAGCAGTAGTCGAACTCGATGCCCTGGCCGATGCGGTTCGGCCCGCCGCCCAGCACCATGATCTTGTCGCGCGAGGTCGGCTGCGATTCGCACTCCTCCTCGTAGGTGGAATACATGTAGGCCGTACCGGTGGCGAACTCGGCGGCGCAGGTGTCGACGCGCTTGTATACCGGGCGCACGCGGTGGTGGCGGCGCAGATCGCGGATCTCCTTTTCCTTAACCCCCAGCAGCGTCGCCAGGCGGCGGTCGGAGAAGCCCTTGCGCTTGAGCGTGCGCAGGAACGGCTCGTCGAGGTCGGCCAGGCCGCGCACCCGCACCTCGCCCTCCAGCTGGACGAGCTCCTCGATCTGCACCAGGAACCAGGGATCGATCCTGGAGATGTCGTGGACATCCTCGACCGACATGCCCATGCGGAAGGCGTCGCCCACGTACAGGATGCGCTCGGGGCCCGCCTCGTGCAGTTCGCGCCGCAGGATGTCGCGCGCGTCCCCGGCCTCGGGATCGACGCGCTCGTCGAGGCCGTCGATGCCCGTCTCCAGACCGCGCAACGCCTTCTGCAGCGATTCCTGGAAGGTGCGGCCGATGGCCATGACCTCGCCCACGGACTTCATCTGGGTGGTCAGGCGCGGGTTGGCCTGCGGGAACTTCTCGAAGGTGAAGCGCGGCACCTTGGTGACCACATAATCGATGGACGGCTCGAACGAGGCCGGCGTGGCGCCGCCGGTGATGTCGTTCTTGAGCTCGTCGAGGGTGTAGCCGACGGCGAGCTTGGCCGCGACCTTGGCGATCGGGAAGCCGGTGGCCTTGGAGGCCAGCGCCGAGGA
>JAJJPM010000045.1:0-4980 GCA_032907525.1 Gammaproteobacteria bacterium | reverse complement strand
CCTCACGCCTCACCCGCCGACCGTGAGCTTGGAGACCACCTGCTTCACGCCCTTGACGTTGCGCGCGATCTCCACCGCCCGCTGCGCGACCGCCTGGCTCGGCACCTTGCCGTACAGCGTCACCACGCCGCGGTAGGTATCGACGTTGATGGCCAGCGCGCTGACCTGCTTGTCCTGCACGTAACGGGTGTTGATGGTCGAGGTGATGGTGGCGTCGGAACTGATCTCGCCGACGCTGCGCTCGTCCTTGCCGACATAGTAGCCGCCGGCCGCCGCGCCGCCCACCACCGCCGCCGCACAGCCGGCCAGCAGCCACGCGCCGGCGGCGATCAGCACTGCCTGCATGAATCGTTTCATGATGCTCCGCTCCTGCATGAAATTTTTGTTGCGCGCATTATGCGGGCGCGCGGGCCCGCCCGCCAGCATCCCGCCCGCACCGCCGCGCATATCGCGACGCGCATCCCGATATTGACATATTGCAATGCCCGGACGGCTGCCTTATCCTCCCGAAACTTAGAAAAACAGTCAGTCTTTCGACTCAACCACTCGAATTTCGGCGTTTTCCCCAACGCACATTCTGCTTCAGAGGACCGATTCCATGAACCCACTCAAGTCCATTCCCGGCACCATCATTTCCGGTTTCGTGTTGGCTGTGATTCTCATCTTCGTGCTCGGTCGCAACGGCGCCATCAACCCCTGGGAGTTCTGGGTGTGGATGCACGTGCTCGCCGGCATCACCTGGATCGGCCTGCTCTACTACTTCAACTTCGTGCAGGTGCCGGCCGTCGGCCAGGCCCTGGCCGAGGCCAACAGCGGCGGCCCCGGCGCCGCGGCCATCAACAAGTACGTCGCCCCCCGCGCCCTGCTGTGGTTCCGCTGGGGCGCCCTGGCCACCTGGATCACCGGCGCGCTGGCGCTGGAGGCCATGCACGCCGATGCCGGCTCCGGCTTCGTCGCCGCCTTCACCTTCGCCGAGGGCTACCGCGTCATCGGCATGGGCGCCTGGCTGGGCACCATCATGCTGTTCAACGTCTGGGTGCTGATCTGGCCGAACCAGAAGAAGATCCTGGGCATCGTCCAGGCCAGCGCCGACGAAATCGCCAAGGCCAAGGTCGTGGCCCTGATGGCCTCGCGCACCAACACCCTGCTGTCGATCCCGATGATCCTCGGCATGACCGGCCACATGCACGGCATGCCGTTCTGACGGCTGTCCGGATGGCCTGCGCGGGGGCACCCCGCGCAGGCACGGCGAAGCCCGGCCCCGCGCCGGGCTTTTTGCTTTTATCCGCCGGGGGTCGGGTGGATTTGCGCACCGGCCCACGCCTGGATAGAATCGGCCCTTTCCGGCGGCTCCAGGGGCCTGTCGGACTCGGGGCCGCTATCCCACCGGCGCGGTGGATCAGCCCCCAAGTCCGACAGGCTCCTGGGGGCTGCCGTTCTTGTTTTTGCAGGCTTGGACCCGTATGACGAACACGACCCTGATGTCCACCTACGCCCGCCTCCCCGTGCGCTTCGAGCGCGGAGCGGGCGCGAACCTGTGGGACACCGACGGCAAGGAATACCTCGATGCGCTGGCCGGCGTCGCCGTGTGCGGCCTGGGCCACGCCCATCCCGCCGTGACCGAGGCGCTGTGCGCGCAGGCCGCACGCCTGGTGCACACCTCCAACATCTACCAGATCCCGCTGCAGGAGGAGCTGTCCGCCGAACTGGCCAAGATCACCGGCATGGATCGCGCATTCTTCTGCAACTCCGGCGCCGAGGCCAACGAGGCCGCCATCAAGCTCGCGCGTCTCTACGGCCACCGCCGCGGCATCAAAGAACCCGCCATCGTCGTCATGGAGGGCAGCTTCCACGGCCGCACGCTCGCGACCCTGACCGCCACCGGCAACCGCAAGGTGCAGGCCGGCTTCGAACCGCTGGTGAAGGGCTTCATCCGCGTACCCTTCGACGACGTGACGGCACTGCACACCGTGGCCGAGAACAGCGACAACGTCGTCGCCGTGCTGGTCGAGCCGGTGCAGGGCGAGGGCGGCATCCGCGTGCCCGATGCGGATTATCTCACGGCGCTGCGCGCCTTCTGCGACCGGCAGGGCTGGCTGCTCATGCTCGACGAGGTGCAGACCGGCATGGGCCGTACCGGCCGCTGGCTGGCCTACCAGCACACCGGCATCGTGCCGGACGTGGTGACGCTGGCGAAGGGCCTGGGCAACGGGGTCCCCATCGGCGCCTGCCTGGCGCGCGGCACCGCCGCCGAGGTCTTCGAACCGGGCAACCACGGCTCCACCTTCGGCGGCAACCCGCTGGCCTGCAGCGCGGCGCTGGCGGTGCTCCATACCATAGAGAAGGAAGGCCTGGTGGCACGCGCCGCGGCCCTGGGCCAGCGCATGCTGGCGGGGCTGCACGCGCGCCTGGACGACACGGCCGGCGTGGTCGCGGTGCGCGGCTTCGGACTGATGCTCGCCGTCGAACTCGACCGTCCCTGCGGGGAACTGGTGAAGACGGCGCTCGCGCGCGGCCTGCTGATCAACGTCACCGCCGAGAAGGTCGTGCGGCTGCTGCCGCCGCTGGTCATCAGCGACGAGCAGGCCGACCGCATCGTCGACGAGGTCGGCACCCTCGTCCGCGAATTCCTCGTCAAGGAGTGAGGCGATGACGGTCCGCCACTTTCTGACGCTGCTCGACCTGTCGCCCGACGAACTCCAGGGCCTGATCCGCCGCGCGATCGATCTGAAGGCCCGCCACAAGGCCGGCGAGATGCATCAGCCGCTGCGCGGCAAGATCCTCGGCATGGTGTTCGAGAAATCCTCGACCCGCACGCGCGTGTCCTTCGAGGCCGGCATGGCGCAGCTCGGCGGCCACGCCCTGTTCCTGTCGCCGCGCGACACCCAGCTCGGCCGCGGTGAGCCCATCGAGGACACCGCGCGCGTGCTGTCGCGCATGGTCGACATCATCATGATCCGCACCTACGAGCACGAGAAGCTCGAGCGCTTCGCGGAGCATTCGCAAGTGCCGGTCATCAATGCGCTGACCGACAAGTGCCATCCCTGCCAGCTGCTCGCCGACATGCAGACCTACGTCGAGCACCGCGGCGACATCCGCGGCCGCACCGTGGCCTGGATCGGCGACGGCAACAACATGTGCCATTCCTACATCGGTGCCGCCAAGCAGTTCGGTTTTCAATTGAACATCGCCGCGCCCGAGGGCTACGCCCCGGATGCGGAGATCGTCGCCTGCGGCGCCGGCCACGTCGAGGTGTTCACCGATCCGGCCAGCGCGGCGCGCGGCGCCGACCTGGTGGTCACCGACGTCTGGGCCAGCATGGGCCAGGAAGAGGAGCACATGACGCGCGCGCTGGCCTTCGCCGACTTCCAGGTCGACGCCCGCCTGATGCGCGTCGCCGCCAAGGACGCGCTGTTCATGCACTGCCTGCCCGCGCACCGCGGCGAGGAGGTCGCCGCCGAGGTCATCGACGGACCGCAGAGCGTGGTGTGGGACGAGGCGGAAAACCGGCTGCATGCGCAGAAGGCGCTGCTGGAACTGCTGCTCGGCTGAGATGCGCGCCGTGCCCGACGGCACCCGCCGGCACCGCTTCGCGCAAGGCCTGTCCGGCGCGCTCGCCTGGCTGGCCTGCATCCTCTCCCCCGCGCAGGCCGCCGACATCCACGTCGCCTGCGCGAGCAACTTCACCACCACCCTGGAAAAGCTCGCCGCCGCGTTCGAACGCGACGAACCGCACCGACTGCGCATCAGCAGCGGCTCGACCGGCAAGCTCTATGCGCAGATCCGCCACGGCGCACCCTTCGACATCTTCCTGGCCGCCGACCGCGAGCGCCCGGCGCTGCTGCACGCACAGGGCCTGTCCGACACGCCCGTCGTCTACGCCATCGGCCGGCTGGCCCTGTACGCGCCTTCCGGCGAGCCGCGCACGCGACTGGAGCGCGGGGTATTCGCGCATCTGGCCATCGCCAATCCGCGGACCGCGCCCTACGGCACCGCCGCCCGCAGCGTGCTCGAAGGCATGGCGCTGTGGGACGGGCTGCAACCCCGTCTCGTGATCGGCGAGAACATCGGCCAGACCTTCCACTTCGTCCACAGCGGCAACGCCGAACTCGGCTTCGTCGCGCTGGCACAGCTGCGTGCGCTGGACGTCCCGCCGGACCGCTACTGGGCGGTTCCCGCGGAACGGCACGCAGCGCTGGAACAGGCGGCGGCACTGCTGCACGGCGGCCGTGCGCCCGAGGCGGCGCGGCGCTTTCTGGACTATCTGCGGGGCGGAACGGCGCGCGGAGTCATCGAGAGAGACGGCTACCAGGTACCGTAGACGGCCTTATCCGCTCCAGGCCGCGTAACGCGCCGGATGCATCCGCGTCCCGGGTGCCGGAACCGCCGTCCCGTGCGCGAACCGTCGGCGTCGACGGCCAGGCGCGAGCGGCGCCCCGGGTCCGAAGACTTTATACTCCCGCCCATGCCGCTCCCCGACCTGGCTCCGCTCTTCCTGACCCTGCGCCTCGCGACCGTCACGACGCTGGTGCTGCTGGCGCTCGGCACACCGCTGGCCTGGTGGCTGGCACGCACGCACTGCCGGGCGCGGCCCGTGGTCGAGGCGCTGGTGGCCCTGCCGCTGGTGCTGCCGCCCACGGTGCTGGGCTTCTATCTGCTGGTCGCGCTGAGCCCGCAGGGACCGGTGGGTGCCCTGGTACACGCGCTGGATGGACCGCGGCTGGCGTTCAGCTTCACGGGACTGGTGATCGGCTCGGTGATCTATTCGCTGCCCTTCGTGGTGCAGCCGCTGCAGAACGCCTTCGCCGGCATCGCGCCGCGCACCCTGGAAGCCGCGGCGACGCTCGGCGCCGCGCCGGCGGACCGCTTTCTCAGCATCGTGCTGCCGCAGGCGAGAACGGGATTTCTCGCCGCGGTCACGCTGGGCTTCGCGCACACCGTCGGCGAGTTCGGCGTGGTGCTGATGATCGGCGGCAACAT
>JAJJPM010000044.1:0-4952 GCA_032907525.1 Gammaproteobacteria bacterium | reverse complement strand
GCACTCTTCAAGGAAACCATCCTTGCTCCTTCGAGCACAAAGCTCATCGTGGCCATGCCTGAACGCGACCGCCACCCTGCAAGCCAAAGCGTGCAGACGGTAGACCATTACCCCTCCAGATACCCCTCCTTCAGCAAATACAGATAAATCTCCTGCACCGCCCCGCCCTCTGTCATCCCGCCCCCCGCATCAGCCCGCCATACGCCACAATGCACTGACCGGCATGGCCATATGGCGGGGGCCGAATGCGACGGTTTCACTGCCGGTGTACAACACCACGCCGCGCACGAACCGCCGGCCCGCATCCTCCGCCACGGTGTCGAGTCCGATAAAATCCTGCCGTTCGACGGTCGAGGAAGCCTTCACTTCCAGGCCGACCAGCCCTCCCGCCGAATCCTCGAGCAGGATATCCACTTCCCGGCCCGCCGTCGTCCGATAATGATGCAGGCTCACCCGCCGCTCCGACCAGCTTGTCTGCTTGCGCAATTCGCCGACCACGAAAGACTCCAGCAGATGACCGAAAAACCCGGGATCCCGCTCCAGGCGCTGACGGGTCACGCCCGTCAGGTGGGCGATGAGCCCGGAATCGATCAGATGAATCTTGGGCGACTTGATCAGCCGCTTGCCAAGGTTCGTCGACCACGCAGGCAGTGGCTGCAACAGGAAAGTGGCCTCCAAAAGACTCAGATAACGCTTCAGCGTGCTGTTGGGTATGCCGGAACTGCGTGACAATTCCGAGACATTCAACAGGCCGCCGGTACGGGCCGCGAGCAGGGCCAGCAGGCGCGGCATCTCCGTCAGGCCCTCGATATTCGCGAGATCGCGGACATCGCGTTGCAGCAGCGCCGTGATATAGGCCGCAAACCATGCATCGCGGCGTCGCCCCGCGGGGCGCTGCATCACCTCCGGGTAGGCGCCTGTCAACACGGCGTCTTTCACATCGACCGCATCGGAAGGCTCCAGTGCGGGTACCTGCCCGGCAAAGACCCCCTCGATGAACCGCTCCCGCCGCGATTGCAGTTCCCCCCGGGAAAGCGGCCAGAGGGTGATGATCTCCATCCTGCCGGCCAGCGACTCCGAGATCTGCGGCAGCAGCAGCACGTTGGCGGATCCCGTGAGCAGGTAGCGCCCGGGGCGGCGGTCTTCGTCCACCGACAGCTTGATCGCTGGAAACAGGCCCGGCGCCTTCTGTACCTCGTCGATGACCGCCCGATCCCCCAACCCCTGGAGGAACCCCCTGGCATCCGCCGTGGCTGCCGCCAATTGCGTCGCATCGTCCAGCGTCGCATAGGGAACGGACTGTGCCCTGGCATACTCGCGGGCCAGGGTAGTCTTGCCGGTCTGGCGGGCGCCGTTGAGCAGCACCACGGGCGTATCGGCAATGGCGGACCCCAGTTCCGACTCGATATTTCGCCTATACATGGTGGATAATTCACCATCTAGTGGTTATTTATTCACCAGAAACCTACCCCGACAGAGGGCCGCACGTCAATAAATTCAAGGGGGTCAGCCCCAATCACCCCCCCGGCTGACGGCTGCACTGTAGGCGCGGCATTCCTGCCGCAATGGTTCGATCGAGTCTGTGACCCTATGAACTACGTTCATCGCGGCAGGAATGCCGCTCCTACGGGTGCGTGGATTGCCGCGTAGGAGCGCTGCCACTTTATCACCCCTCCAGATACCCCTCCTTCAGCAAATACAGATAAATCTCCTGCACCGCCTCCATCGGCTGCATGCCCGCTTCGGCAGGGTGATCTGGTTCTTGGATGTCTTCTTGGCAAGCATATGCAGAAATCCACGGAAGCAAGGAAGTAAGGAATAAAGGAAATATAGGCGATACGCACCGAAGATGCCATCTCACCCTTCCAGATACCCTTCCTTCAGCAAATACAGATAAATCTCCTGCACCGCCTCCATCGGCTGCATGCCCGAGGTGTCGATGCGCAGCTCCGGATGCTCCGGCACCTCGCCCGCGTCTCCTAGGGATCGCTGATGCCGGTGAACTCCGGGATCAGGCCCTGCCGCGCCTTGGCGTACAGGCCCTTGCTGTCGCGCGCCTCACACACTTCCAGCGGCGTCGCCACGCAGCTCTCGATGAACGCTCCCTGCGCCTCGCTCATCTCGCGCGCCGCACTGCGGATATTATAGGTCGTAGCGTTTTCTGGCCGACTCTGGCACTGTGGCTGCACGAATCACCTGAAATCCACCTGATCTTCTTTGAGTGACCGCAGCGCACGAAGCAGCCCCGGAAGATCATCCTGGATGATGCTCCACAATGTATCGTTGTCGATGCCGAGATAACCATGGATCAATCGGTTCCGCGTAGCGATGACCTGCCGCCAGGGAATGGATGGATACGCCGCGCGCACCGACTCCGGAATGTGTCTTGCAGCCTCGCCGATCAATTCCAGGTTACGGAGCGTTGCGTCGTAATTCACACCGCTTGCTTCGAACTCGGCCTGCTCGAACCCGTGACTGTATGCCATGGCCTTTTCCACGAAGCCCATCATGTCGTCCAGATAGAACCGCCACTCCCGCTCAGACACTGACCGCCTCTCGCTCTATGTATGGCCGCAACTCCGGTCGCATGGCTTTCTCAGTCACGAGATCGACCGGACACCCCAATGCGTCTTCCAGGAAGAATTGCACGCCAAAGTATTTTTTTGATGTCGCGGGGCCATCGAACGACACCACGACATCCACATCGCTGTCCGACCTCGCCTCATCGCGCGCAGTCGAGCCAAACAGTGCGAGGCGCACGACTCCGTAACGTTGGGCCAATTCCGGCTTGGCCTCGGCAAGTATCTGTAATGCCTTCGCTCGGTTCATGGAACACTCCACTTATCGACCACCGTTCAGCATCGATATACTACCCCTCCAGATACCCTTCCTTCAGCAAATACAGATAAATCTCCTGCACCGCCTCCATCGGCTGCATGCCCGAGGTATCGATGCGCAGCTCCGGATGCTCCGGCACCTCGTAGGGATCGCTGATGCCGGTGAACTCCGGGATCAGGCCCTGCCGCGCCTTGGCGTACAGGCCCTTGCGGTCGCGCGCCTCGCACACTTCCAGCGGGGTGGCGACGTGGATCTCGATGAAGGCGCCGTGGGCCTCGATCATATCGCGCACGGCAAGCCGCGTTTTGTGATAGGGCGCAATGGGTGCGCAGATGGCGATGCCGCCGTTCTTGGTGATTTCGCTCGCAACGAAACCGATGCGGCGGATATTCAGGTCGCGGTGCTCCTTCGAGAAGCCGAGCTCGCTCGACAGGTGCTGGCGCACGATGTCGCCGTCGAGCAGCGACACGGGACGGCCGCCGGCTTCCAGGAGTTTCGCGTAGATGATCTTGGCCAGCGTGGATTTGCCCGATCCGGACAAGCCGGTGAAGAACAGCGTCAGGCCCTGGCGGCTGCGCGGCGGATAGACGCGGCGCAGCTCGCGCACCACCTCGGGGTAGCTGAACCAGTCGGGGATGTCCTCGCCGAGCGCCAGGTCCTTCTTCAGCTGGGCGTCGGTGTACTCGGCGCAATCGAGCTGCTGCGCCTTGATCTTCGACACCGGCATGTAGCGATCCTTGCTCGGGACGTAGCACTGCGCTTCGATGGGCAGAATCCGGATGTTCAGCTCGCCCTGGTATTGCTTGAGCAGTTCGTGGGCGGCGTAGGGGGCGTAGAAGGTTTCGCCGCCCTCACCCTGGCCGTTGTCGTTGTTGCGGCCGTTACGGCCATCACCCGGGGGCGGATAGGCGTGCTTGGGACCGACGATCATGTGCGAGCAGCCGTAGTTCTGGTGCACGATGGCGTGCCACAGCGCCTCGCGCGGACCGGCCATGCGCATGGCCAGCGGCAGCAGCGACAGCGCGGCGAGGTTGTGCGGGAAGTGGCGGCGGATCGCCTGGTAGCAGTGCACGCGCGCGTAGTAGTGCAGATCGCCGGGCTTGGTCATGCCGACGGTCGGGTGCAGCAGGATGTGGCCGCCGATGTCCTTGGCGGCCTGCAGGGTGATGTCGCGCTGCAGGCGGTGCATGGGCTTGCTGGTCTGGAAGGCCACGACGCGGCGCCAGCCCATCTTCTTGAACAGGGCGCGCAGCTCGGCCGGCGTGTCCCAGAGGTTCTCGAAGTCGTAGTGGACCGGGAGCTGGATGCCCTCGAGGGTCCCATATATATAGGTATCCTGGACCTGCTCGTAGAGGTGGCGCACGCCCGGGTGCCGGTCGGACTCGGTACCGTAGACGGCCAGGGCCTCGCGGCGCTTGTCGGGCTGCCAGGCGCCTTCGAAGGTGAGCACGGCGGGCATGAAGCCCTCGGCGTCGCGCAGGGCGATCGGGGTGCCGGGCTGGAGCTTGTCGGCGAATTTGGCCGGCACATCGAGGACGATCGGGATCGGCCAGAGCGTGCCGTCGGGCAGACGCAGGCGTTCGACCACGCCGTCGTAGGCCGCCGGGTCCATGAAGCCGCGCAGCGGCGCGAAGCCGCCGTTCATCAGCAGCTCGAGGTCGCAGACCTGGCGCTGGCTCAGGGTGAGGGACGGGAAATCGCGGGAGGCCTGCTTGAGCGCCTCGGCGCGCTCCGCGCCGACCCGCAGATCGACCGGCCCGCCGCCGTGCGGCTGAATCTGAAACTCCATCCTGATCAGTCTCTTATTGTAGGATTACCCCCGCCTTCTCCGGGAACGGGGTGGTGCCTGCGTGCGGGACCTCGGGGTCCTCTCTGGGACTGGGGGGACAGACTTAAGTCTGTCCCCCTTCTGTTCCATTCCTTCCCAATTTTTTCCAGCGTGTAGGGTGCGTCGGCGCCAGCGACGCACCGGGGTGGCACGGAATCCGGTGCGTCAGGCTGCGCCTCGACGCACCCTACAAGGCTGTCCCACCCCCCACGGCCTCAGGGGCACGGTCGCCCGATATTAGGGGTTCTATGTGAAAGGGTAAAGAAGGATATGCCACAGCGCGTAG
>JAJJPM010000043.1:0-5056 GCA_032907525.1 Gammaproteobacteria bacterium | reverse complement strand
GCAGCCGATGGCGTCCGCCGCCGCGTTCAGCAGGCTCTGGAACAGGTCGATTTCATAGTTCGAGTTGACGTGCTGGAGCACGGCGCTGATGCGCTCCAGACCCATGCCGGTGTCGACGCTCGGTGCCGGCAACGGGTGCAGTACACCGTCCGCGGTGCGGTTGAACTGCATGAACACGTTGTTCCAGATCTCGATGTAGCGGTCGCCGTCTTCCTCCGGCGAACCGGGCGGGCCGCCCCAGATGTGTTCGCCGTGGTCGAAGAAGATCTCGGTGCAGGGACCGCAAGGGCCGGTATCGCCCATCGCCCAGAAGTTGTCCGAAGCGTAGGGCGCGCCCTTGTTGTCACCGATGCGCACCATGCGCTCGGCCGGCACGCCGACTTCCTTGGTCCAGATGTCGTAGGCCTCGTCATCGGTGGCATAGACCGTGACCCAGAGTTTCTCCTTGGGCAGGTTCAGCCACTTGTCGCTGGTGAGAAACTCCCAGGCGTAGTGAATCGCGTCGCGCTTGAAATAATCGCCGAAGCTGAAATTGCCGAGCATCTCGAAGAAGGTGTGGTGACGCGCGGTGTAGCCGACGTTTTCCAGGTCGTTGTGCTTGCCGCCGGCACGCACGCACTTCTGGCTGGTGGTGGCGCGGGTGTAGGCGCGCTTCTCCAGGCCGAGGAAGCAGTCCTTGAACTGGTTCATGCCGGCGTTGGTGAACAGCAGGGTCGGGTCGTTCGCCGGAATCAGCGAACTGGAGGCCACGCGAGTGTGGCCCTTCTCTTCGAAGAAGCGGAGGAAGGCTTCACGGATTTCTGCGCTTTTCATAGATTTCTTCCAGAGGACTGCGGCCGAACGGCTGCAAAACGACACGGCGAGGCGGGACCACCGAAAGCCGGTTCGCAACTACCCAACGGATAGCCGGCAAAGGGCCGCATTATATCGGGCCTGCGCGCCGGGTATAGGGGATAAAGGCGATTGAATCAAGCAATTCGACGTCAGCAACGACCCATGTTTTCGGCAAATTCGGCGAATGCATTGACCACTACCGGAAGATGCTCGTCCTGCAGGTCCATATGGGTGACCAGCCGCAGCCGCGCCGCAGGGGTCAGGCGAATGCCGCGCTGCGCGCAGAAGGCAGCCAGCGCGGTTGCTTTCTCTCCCACGTCGACATAAACCATGTTGGTTTGCACCGGCTCGATCTCGAACCCGAGCGCGGCCAACTCACCCCCAAGCCACGCCGCGCGACGATGATCCTCGGTCAGCCGCGCGACGTTGTGCTCCAGCGCGTAGAGCCCGGCAGCCGCCAGGATGCCGGACTGGCGCATGCCGCCACCGACCATCTTGCGCAGGCGCCGAGCCTTGCCGATGAACGCCTCGCCACCACAAAGCACCGACCCCACCGGCGCACCAAGGCCCTTGGACAGGCACACCGACACCGTATCGAAGTGCCGAGTGATCTCGTGCGCATCGCAGCCGAGCTTCACCGCCGCGTTGTACAGCCGGGCACCGTCCAGATGCAGCGCCAGACCGCGCTGGTGCGTGAAGTCACGGGCCGCGGCGAGGTAGTCCAGCGGCAACACCTTGCCCTGCATGGTGTTTTCCAGCGCCAGTAGGCGGCTGCGGGCGAAGTGGAAATTGTCCGGCTTGATCGCCGCTTCGACGCGGGCGAGATCGAGCGTGCCGTCGGCGTCCATCTCGATCGGCTGCGGCTGGATCGAGCCAAGCACCGCCGCGCCGCCGCCCTCGTATTTGTAGGTATGGGCCTGCTGCCCGACGATGTACTCATCACCCCGCTCGCAATGCGCCATCAACGCCAGCAGATTGCTCATGGTGCCGGATGGGACGAAGAGCCCCGCGGCGAAACCCAGCTCCGCGGCGAGGCGGCTCTCAAGGCGGCTCACCGTTGGATCCTCGCCGTAAACGTCATCCCCGGTTTCGGCGCATCGCATCACCTCAAGCATCCCGCTCGAAGGCTGGGTCACGGTGTCGCTGCGAAGGTCGATGATGGTCATACGCTCTCCTCGACAGGCCGCCTCACGCGTACGGCGCTGGGATGATGGTGTTCAGCGCAGCAGACGAGTATCGAGCACCGTTGAGCCCCCGCCGAGCAGAGTTTCGGTCATCTCGATGAAATCATCGGTGCTGACGGTGTCCATGCGCATCAGGCCGCGGGCGACATCGTCGAGCGAATGGCGGCCCTTACTGCGCTGACGAATTTCCTTGTCCAGATCCTGCAACAGCAGCACGGCGCGAGCGGTAATCGGGCCGGTGGAATGTTCGGTGCGCAGGCTATCGACCTTGCGGCTCCATTTGATCAGATGCTCGCGAACCGCCTGGTATCGATCCTCGCTCATGCCGCCAGAGCGGCGGACCAGCTCGATGGCGTAGTACTCCGCCAGCCCCTCGCTGATCCAGTCGCTACGATTGGCATCCGTGATGCGACTGAACACATGCACCAGCTCATGCACCAGCGAGCTGGTGCCGTTCTCGCTGACCATCGGGCGATCGGCGTGCATGTACAGGGAGTTCGGCCCGGACAGCCCGCCGCGCCACATCGGATCGCCAGCGCCAACGATGAGCAATTTCGCCGGGTCGCGGGGAAAGACGTTCTGCACCTGCGGCCAGACGAAGGTGAGCATGGTCAGGATGTCCATTCGCCGGACGCCCTCGCCGACCGGCGCAGCCACGGTGACTTCGGTTTCACCCAGCTTGGCGCGGCGGGTGCCGAGCTTGCCGGCCAGCATCCAGCCGGTCGGGCGATCGAACAGGCGCTCGCGGTTGTCCACGCGAAAGCGATTCTTGCCGACCCGCGGCCAACCGGTTTCGATGCTCTTCCAGCCTTCCGGCAGCTCGAAGGTGATGCGCGAAACCAGGCTCACGCCATCGACCTGATCCAGCCGCGCCGGCGGCACCAGATCATCGCCACGGAACAGCGCCCAGTCCGGAGTCATACGCGCATCGAAGCGACCGTTGTCACGGGGATGGCTGATGCGTACGCGATAGCTTAGTTTCGCCTTGCCCGCAGCGGGTCGCCAGGTGCCCTGTGCCGGCGACCCTTGCTGCCATTCACCGTCCGCCTCGAAGTCGCTGTAGTAACCCTCGTCGCCCAGGTTGAAGCGCAGGCTGCGGACCGCCTCCCCCTTCTCCAGAATCAGTTGCACCACTGCCTGGTCCTCCTCCGGGAGGAAGCGCACGTGGTAGTCCAGATCGACCCGCTTGGCCGCCTGTACCGGACCAGCGAGGAAAAGAACGAGAGCGAACAGCGACAGCAGTCGAGCAAGCATCGAAGAGAACTCCACGGATCGGATAACGCGAGGGGTGTGCTGATCTTGAGACGATGCAATCGGCGCTTAGATTCAACCAGCACGAAAAATCAGATGGTCTTCCCAGTGCTCCTCGGCAACGCTGCCTTCGGCGAGCATCCTGCCGGCCTGGGAAATGCGCTCGACGTGTACCGCCTCGCGGTCGCCGCAGACCAGGTGGTGCCAGAGCGGCAGGTCCTTGCGCTCGGCCACCAGGCGGTAGGCACAGGTGGGCGGAAGCCACTTGAACTGTGCGGCGTCCTGGGCATTGAGCTGAATGCAGTCCGGTACGCTGGCGCGCCGATTGGGGTAGTCGCTGCACTGGCAGGTCTTCAGATCGAGCAATCGGCAGGCGATGCGCGTGTAGTACACGGCGCCATCTTCCTCGTCCTCGAGCTTCTGCAGGCAGCAGAGGCCGCAGCCGTCGCATAGCGACTCCCACTCGGCCGAATCGAGCTCGGCCAGGGTCTTGCGCTTCCAGAAGGGTTCGACTTTGGCGGCCATCACTGTCACTACCGGGAAAAAGCGGCAAGTCTAGCCATTGCCGGATATCCGGCCAATAGCCGGCAGGCGGATGCGCCGCCCGCTCCGTGGCCGCCGGCCGGAGCGGGCGCCCACAGACCGATCACTGTTTGTCGAGCATGTCGCGGTGGCTGCGCATCTGCTCGAGCATCTGTTCCAGGTGCTGGATGCGCATGTCGAGCATTTCCTTGGACGGCGCGCCCATCATGCGGCCGCCACCCATGGCGCCGGCCATCGGCTTGCCGCCCTGCTTGCCCATCCCGGCGCCCGGGCCGCCCATCGGGCAGCCACCCATGGTGCCCATGGTCGACTGCATGCTCTGCCAGTGCTCGTCGCGCAGCTTCTGCCGCTCCTCCGGCGTCTTAGCCGCCTGCCAGGCCTGACGATATTCCTGCATCTTCTGCCAGTGCTGCTGCCAGGCTTCGTTGTCGTAGGCCGGCGCCGGCTGCGCGCTGGCAGACATCGCCAGACCGGCAAGGATCGAACCGAGAATCCAGGAACGCATTTTCATGAGCTGTCTCCCTATGCATATGTGGACAGCTTCAGAATAGTCCGATCCGCCAGCATGACCTTGCCCTCGGTCATGCTTGGCCGGCCACCGTCACATGGGATCGTTCATGCGCAGCAGTTCCTCGGGGAGGTGCTCGATGTATTCGTCCTCTGCCGGCGGCATCTGCAGGTGATAGCCCTGCGCCTCGATATTGGCGAGCACCTTGTTGATGTCCTCGCGCGCCAGCTGGCGCTCCGGGGTCAGCACCAGCTCGAACGCCAGCTGCGGTGCGCCGAACGCGGCGAGCAAGCCCTCGGGCACGCGCTTGAGCGCGTCGCGCTTGTCGACATAGAGGTACATGCCGTCCTTGCGGGGGCTTTTGTAGATCGAACAGATGAGTTTCATGAGCGCTTTTCCAGTACATCCAGCAGGGCCTGCCCCATCCGCTCGCGGCGCCAGCCGCGCAGCGAATCGGGCAGTTGATATGGGCCGTCGGGGTAGCCGCTTTTCAGCAGGGCTTCGAGGGTTTTCTTGCGCAGCATCAGTTCCGGCGCGATATCCAGCACCTTCGCCTCGCGCTGGCCGACCGCCCGCAGCTTCTTCAACAGACCGGAAACTTCCAGCGGCAACGGCTCCGGCAGCGCCGCCGGCCAATCCTGTTCGGGCATCGTCGCGGCCTCGCGAATCATCGCCAGCAGGGCTTCGCCATCCTGGCGCACGGTACGCGGATGCATCTCCTCGATGCGCGCCAGTG
>JAJJPM010000042.1:0-5124 GCA_032907525.1 Gammaproteobacteria bacterium | reverse complement strand
TATGAAGCCGCCGAAAAACGCGCGCGGCGTTCGGCCACCCTGGCCGCCCGCGGCGCCGGCTCGCAGCAGACGGCCGACGACGACCGCAGCCGGATGCTGAGCGCCTCGGCCGCCGTCAGCGCGGCGCGCGCCCAGGCCGCCGCCGCCGACGCGGCCATCGCCACGGCTCAGGCCCAGCTGAGCGGCGCGCAGTCGGCCATCGAGGCCGCGCAGGCCAGCGTCGAGCGCATCCAGGCCGATATCGCCGACAGCGCGCTGAAGGCCCCGCGCGACGGGCGCGTGCAGTACCGCGTGGCCCAGCCCGGCGAGGTGCTTGCCGCCGGCGGCCGCGTGCTGAATCTGATCGACCTCAGCGACGTCTACATGACCTTCTTCCTGCCGACCGCGCAGGCCGGCAGGCTCGCGCTCGGCGCCGAGGTGCGCATCGTCCTGGATGCCGCGCCGCACTACGTGATCCCCGCGCAGGTGTCCTTCGTCGCCGCGGAGGCGCAGTTCACGCCCAAGACGGTGGAGACCGCGAGCGAACGCGAGAAGCTGATGTTCCGCATCAAGGCGCAATTGCCCGCCGATCTGCTGAAGAAGCACATCACCCGGGTGAAGACCGGCCTGCCGGGCGTGGCCTACGTCCGTACCGATCCGGCCGCCGAGTGGCCGGCGCATCTGCAGCTGACGCAGGCGCCATGAGCGGGGCGGCCGTCGCGCGGCTCCGCGACATCGGCCTGCGCTACGGCGAAACCCGGGCGCTCGACGGCGTCAGCCTCGACGTCCCGGCCGGCTGCATCGCCGGTGTCATCGGTCCGGACGGCGTCGGCAAATCCAGTCTGTTCGCGCTGATCGCCGGGGCACGGGCGATACAGTCCGGGCACATCGAGGTGTTCGGCGGCGCCATGGCCGATGCGCGCCACCGCCGCGCGGTCCTGCCGCGCATCGCCTACATGCCGCAGGGCCTGGGCCGGAATCTCTATCCGACCCTGTCGGTGTTCGAAAACCTCGATTTCTTCGGCAGCCTGTTCGGCCATGCACGCGCCGAACGCGGGCGGCGCATCGCCGGGCTCCTGCAGGCCACGGGACTGGCGCCGTTCGCCGACCGTCCTGCCGGCAAACTGTCCGGCGGCATGAAGCAGAAGCTCGGCCTGTGCTGCGCGCTGATCCACGATCCCGATCTGCTGATCCTCGACGAACCCACCACCGGCGTCGATCCGCTGTCGCGGCGGCAGTTCTGGGAGCTGATCGGACGCATCCGCGCCGGCCGTCCCGGCATGAGCGTGCTGGTCGCCACCGCCTACATGGAGGAGGCAGTACGCTTCGACTGGCTGGCGGCGCTGGACGACGGCCGGGTGCTCGCGACCGGCGCACCTGCGGAATTGCTGGCGCGCACCGGTACGGACAGGCTGGAAGCGGCCTTCATCGCCCTGTTGCCGGAGGCGGAGCGCGCGGATTACCGCCCGGTGGTCATCACGCCGCGGGAGACCGCCGACGCGGACGGCGCAGCCGCCATCGAGGCGCGCGATCTCACCCTGCGCTTCGGTGACTTCGTCGCGGTGGACCGCGTCAGCTTCCGTATCCGCCGCGGCGAGATCTTCGGCTTCCTCGGCTCGAACGGCTGCGGCAAGACCACCACCATGAAGATGCTCACCGGCCTGCTGCCGCCCAGCGAAGGCAGGGCGTGGCTGTTCGGCCGGCCGGTGGATCCGCACGACCTCGACACGCGGCGGCGCGTGGGCTACATGACCCAGGCCTTCTCGCTCTACGGCGAGCTGACCGTGCGCCAGAACCTGGTGCTGCACGCGCGCCTGTTCGGTGTGCCGGAGGCGCGCATCGAGGCGCGGGTGCGCGAGATGGCGGAGCGTTTCGATCTGGCCGGGATCATGGACGCGCTGCCGGATGCCCTGCCGCTGGGGCAGCGCCAGCGCCTGTCGCTGGCGGTGGCGATGATCCACGGTCCCGAGATGCTGATCCTCGACGAGCCGACCTCGGGCGTGGACCCGGTGGCGCGCGACGTCTTCTGGCGGATCATGCTCGACCTGGCGCGCAAGGACAATGTGACCATTTTTATCTCCACGCATTTCATGAACGAGGCCGAGCGCTGCGACCGCATCTCGTTCATGCACGCCGGCAGGGTGCTGGTCAGCGACACGCCGCAGGCGCTGATCGAACGGCGCGGTGTGCGGACGCTGGAGGAGGCCTTCGTCGCCTATCTGCAGGACGCGGTCGGGGAGGACGCGGCCGAAGCGGAGGTGCCCGTGGCGGCGGTCACGGGCCGGCGGCGGGCGGCGGCGCCCCGGGCGGGTGCGCGGCTGCTCCCGAAGCTGCGCCGCCTGTTCAGCTATACCCGGCGCGAGACGCTGGAGCTGGCCCGCGACCCCATCCGTCTGACGCTCGCCGGACTCGGCAGCGTCATCCTGATGCTGGTGCTGGGCTACGGCATCAGCATGGACGTCGAGGACCTCAGCTTCGCGGTGCTCGACCGCGACGACACCGTCGCCAGCCGTGACTATGCGCTCGATCTCGCGGGTTCGCGCTATTTCATCGAGCGCCCGCCGATCGCCGACGACACGGATCTCGATCGCCGCATGCGGGCGGGCGAGCTCAGCCTGGCGATCGAGATCCCGCCGGGCTTCGGCCGCGATCTGGCGCGCGGTTCCTCCGTCGAGATCGGCGGCTGGATCGACGGCGCCATGCCGCAGCGGGCCGAAACCGTCCGCGGCTACGTACTGGGTATGTACAACCACTGGATGGCGGCCAAGATGCGCGAGATCCACGGCGCGGCGGCGGTCAGGGGTCCGGTCGACATCGAAACGCGCTTCCGCTACAACCCGGACGTGAAGAGCCTGCCGGCAATGGTGCCGGCGGTGATCCCGCTGCTGCTGATGCTCATCCCGGCGATCCTGACGGCGCTGTCGGTGGTGCGCGAGAAGGAGCTGGGTTCCATCGTCAATCTGTACGTCACGCCGGTGTCGCGGCTGGAGTTCCTGCTCGGCAAGCAGCTGCCCTACATCGTGCTCGCCATGCTGAATTTCCTCCTACTGACCGCGATGGCCGTGTTTCTGTTCGACGTGCCGGTGAAGGGCAGCTTCCCGGCCCTGGCGGCGGGTGCGCTGCTGTATGTGACGGCGGCGACCGCACTCGGGCTGGTGATATCGACGTTCGTGCGCAGCCAGGTCGCGGCCTTGTTCGGCACGGCCCTGCTGACGCTGCTGCCGGCGGTGCAGTTTTCCGGCATGATCGATCCGGTCTCTTCGCTGGAAGGCGCGGGCGCGGCGATCGGACAGGTCTACCCGACGACACATTTCCTGACCATCGCACGCGGTACCTTCTCCAAGGCGCTCGGCTTCGCCGATCTGCGGGCGGCATTCCTTCCGCTGACGATCGCGGTGCCCGTGCTCGTCGCCCTGGGTGCGGCGCTGCTCAGGAAGCAGGAGCGCTGAGATGCGCGCGGCGAACGTGTTTCATCTCGGCGTCAAGGAATTCCGCAGCCTGCTGCGCGATCCGATCATGCTGATACTGATCGTGTACGCCTTCACGGTCTCGATCTACACCGCGGCGACGGCGATGCCCGAGACTCTGAACAAGGCACCCATCGCCGTCGTCGACGAGGACCGCTCGCCGCTGTCGCTGCGCATCGCCGACGCCTTCTACCCGCCGCATTTCCTGCCGCCGGTGCGGATCACGCGTGCCGAGATGGACGCACGTATGGATGCCGGGCTGGACACCTTCGCCCTGGACATCCCGCCCGGTTTCCAGCGCGACGTGCTCGCCGGGCGCAGCCCCGCGCTCCAGCTCAACGTCGACGCCACGCGCATGAGCCAGGCCTTCACCGGCAGCGGCTACATCCAGGCCATCGTCACGGGCGAGGTGAATGCCTTCCTGAGCGGGGCGCGGGAGGGCGCGGCGCCGGCGGTGGATCTGGCCTTGCGCATGCGCTTCAATCCCACCATGGAGCAGTCGTGGTTCGGCGGCGTGATGGAGCTGATCAACCGGATCACCATGCTGTCCATCATCCTCACCGGCGCCGCGTTGATCCGGGAGCGTGAGCACGGCACGGTGGAACACCTGCTGGCGATGCCCGTCACGCCGTTCGAGATCATGTTCAGCAAGGTCTGGGCGATGGCGCTGGTGGTGCTCGTGGCGGCGGCCCTGGCGCTGGCGGGCGTCGTGCAGGGGATGCTCGCGGTGCCCATCGAAGGCTCGGTCGTGCTGTTCCTGTGCGGGGCGGCGCTGCATCTGTTCGCCACCACCTCGATGGGCGTCTTTCTCGCCACGCTGGCACGGTCGATGCCGCAGTTCGGACTGTTGCTGCTGCTGGTGCTGCTGCCGCTGCAGATCCTCTCGGGGAGCGTGACACCGCGCGAGAGCATGCCCGATGCCGTGCAGTTCGTCATGCAGGCCGCGCCGACTACGCATTTCGTCGCCCTCGCGCAGGCCATTCTGTACCGCGGCGCCGGGCTGGCCGTCGTCTGGCCGCAATTCGTCGCCCTCACCGCGATCGGCGCGGTGCTGTTCGCGCTGTCGCTGGCGCGCTTCCGCAAGACGCTGGCGGCCATGGCGTGAGCGGGTACGCACCGAACGCACAGCCACCCGGGCGGGGCCGGCGCGCACTGCCCGCCGGCATCTGGGCGCTCGGCTTCGGCTCGCTGTTCATGGACGTCTCCTCCGAGATGATCCACAGCCTGCTGCCCGTCTTCATGGTCACGACGCTGGGTGTGTCCATGATGACCGTCGGCGTGATCGAGGGTATCGCCGAGGCGACGGCGGCCATCCTCAAGGTGTTCTCGGGCGCGCTCAGCGATTGGCTCGGCAAACGGAAGTTCCTGATGATCCTCGGCTACGGCCTCGCCGCCTTGACCAAGCCGATATTCCCGCTGGCCACCTCGATCGGCTGGGTGGCCACCGCACGCTTCATCGATCGCATCGGCAAGGGTATCCGCGGCGCACCGCGCGATGCGCTGGTGGCGGACATCACGCCGAGGTCGTTGCGCGGCGGGGCCTACGGGCTGCGCCAGGCGCTCGATTCGGTGGGTGCGCTGCTCGGTCCGCTGCTGGCGGTGCTGTTCATGCTGTGGTTCGCAGACGACATCCGGGCGGTGATGTGGGTGGCGGTGGTGCCGGCGTTCATCGCCGTGG
>JAJJPM010000041.1:0-22519 GCA_032907525.1 Gammaproteobacteria bacterium | reverse complement strand
GCGGCATGCGCGACGAGGCCGAGATCAAGGGCCACCGCCGCACCTACATCGGCGCGATGCCGGGCAAGTTCATCCAGGCGATCAAGGAAGCCGGCGTCGCCAATCCGGTGATCATGCTCGACGAGATCGACAAGGTCGGTGCGTCCTACCACGGTGACCCCGCCTCGGCGCTGCTGGAGGTGCTCGATCCGGAGCAGAACGCGGAGTTCCTGGACCACTATCTGGATGTGCGCTTCGACCTGTCCAAGGTGCTGTTCATCTGCACCGCCAACCAGCTCGACACCATCCCCGCGCCGCTGCTCGATCGTATGGAGGTCATCCGGCTGTCGGGGTACATCACCAGCGAAAAGCTGCAGATCGCCCGCAATCACCTGTGGCCCAAGCTGCTGGAGCGCGCCGGCATCAAGCGGAGCCAGTTGCAGATCTCCGACGCCGCACTGAGGCATGTCATCGAAGGCTACGCACGCGAGTCCGGCGTGCGCGGTCTGGAGAAGCGGCTCAATCGCATCATCCGCAAGGCGGCGGTGGAATTCGTAACCGGAAAGGCCAGGAAGCTGCGCATCGGCACGCGGCAGATCGAAGACTACCTCGGTCAACCGTTGTTCCACCGCGAAAAGCCCTTCAGCGGCGTTGGCGTCGTCACCGGCCTTGCCTGGACGGCCCTGGGCGGTGCAACGCTCAACATCGAGGCGACACGGGTGCACAGCAAGAACCGCGGCTTCAAGCTCACCGGCCAGCTCGGCGACGTGATGAAGGAATCCGCGGAGATCGCTTACAGCTATGTTGCCAGCCACCTGAAACAGTATCAGGGAGATCCGACCTTCTTCGACGAGTCCTTCGTGCATCTGCACGTACCCGAAGGGGCCACGCCGAAGGACGGCCCCAGCGCCGGCATCACCATGGCGGCGGCACTGCTCTCGCTGGCGCGCGGCGAACGCGTCAAGCGGCCGGTCGCGATGACCGGCGAGCTGACGTTGACGGGCCAGGTGCTGCCCATCGGCGGGGTGCGGGAGAAGATCATCGCGGCGCGGCGCAGCCGCATCTTCGAGGTGATCCTGCCGGAGGCCAACCGGCGCGACTACGACGAGCTGCCGGAACACGTCCGCCAGGGAATGACGGTGCATTTCGCGGGGCATTTCCGCGACGTCGCGGCGGTGCTGTTCGGCTGAGTCCGGCCGGCCGCCGGCCGGATCCCAGTGGCCGAGGCGTCAGGCCTTGCCTTCCTGCTCGGCGATCTCCTTGCGCACATGATCCATGTCCAGTTCCCTGGCGCGCGCTATCAGATCGTCGAAGGCATTGGCCGGCAGCATGCCCGGCTGCGAGAAGATGATGATCTTCTCGCGAAAGATCATCAGCGTGGGGATGGAGCGGATCTGGAAATAGCCAGCCAGTTCCTGCTCTTCTTCGGTGTTCACCTTGCCGAAGACGATGTCCGCGTGCTTCTCGGAAGCCGCCTCGTAGATGGGCGCGAAGTTACGGCACGGGCCGCACCAGGGTGCCCAGAAGTCTATGATCACGAAGTCGTTGTTGCCGACGACGTCCTGGAAGTTCTCTTTGGTCAATTCAGTGGTGGCCACCAGAAATCTCCACTTGGCCTGAGGAAGGAAGGGTCGCAGGCATTATAAGGGCCGAGGACGTCGAATGCACCGCGGCACGCCTCCGGGGCGTCGATCAGGAGGGCTCGTTGCCTCTCTGGGTGGTGCGGGCCTCGGTGTCCGGCTGATAGGTCATGTCGACCTCGATGCGGTTGCGGCCCAGGCGCTTGGCACGGTACAGCGCCTTGTCGACGCGCTCGATGAAGGCGGTGGACGTCTCGCCGGGCTTGTACAGGGCAAGACCCGCCGAGAAGGAGGGGACCGGGATCATCGTCCCATTGGACTGCCAACGCGTCTCCGCGCAGCGATTCTTCACCTTGTTCAATGCGCGCAATGCGCCTTCGCTCTCCGTATTCGGCAGCAGAACGGCGAATTCCTCGCCGCCGTAGCGTGCGACGAGATCATGGTGCCGGAAGATCGACAGTATGTTCTTGGAGTACACCCGCAGCACCTCGTCGCCGCCGGCATGGCCGTAGATGTCGTTCATCTCCTTGAACTTGTCCAGATCCATGAGGGCCAAAGACAACGGGAAGCCGTAGCGCTGTACACGCGCCACTTCGTCCTCCAGGCGGCGCAGGAAGGCGCGCCGATTGGGCAGACCCGTGAGTTCGTCCGTCAGGCTGAGCAGACGCACCCGCGTGAGCTCATCGGAAAGCTGGCGGCTGTCGGACTCGATGACATGCAGATACTTGTGCGTGCTGTCGAGTTTGTCGGCCAGGTTGTGATGCCCCGACACCAGTCTTTCGATCTCGCGGATCAGTGTCCAGCGCAGGTTCTCCAGCTCCGAGATGTCACTCGCCTGACGCAGTTCGTTCAGGACGACTTCAAGCAGCACCCCGAATTCCTGGTTCTGAGCGATGGTATCCAGCACCTGCTGGGCGAAGCCCGCCTGGAGTTCCTGTATATCCCGACGACGGGCGTCCAGGTGCCGGGTCGTCGTCGCGTCGATGCTGTCGGTCTCGTCGCCGACCGGTTCACGCTCCCGCCCCCCCTCCTCCCGGCGCAGCGTCGGCTGGCTGCTCACATCGGCGAGCGGATGACGTCCGCCGGCCGGGGGTCTGACCCATTCGCGAGCCTCGCGCGGGGGCTCGGCCGGGACCGCCGGCGCGATATGCTGCGTAACAGGCGCCGTCTCGGGTTCCGCGCGGGGAACCGGTTCGACCGGTACGGACTGTGCTTGCCTGCCTTCCTCGATGCCGAAGGCCCGCAGCAGCGGCTGCATCGCCTCGGCAAAAGCCGCTTGGCGAAAATCCGGCAGGTAGGCGATCTGATCGCTGTAGACCTCGACGTATTGGCGCAAAGCCTGCAGATCGGAAAGTGACAAGGGCGGCTGGAGCCGCGCCCGCAACAGCTTGACCTGCACCTGCAGCGGCGAGCCGCTGTGCAGATGTCCCGCGTAGACGTCCAGCAATGTTCCTATGATATCCGCATAACCTTGCTGTACATCGCGATTGGCGGTTACCAGCTCATCGAGCATCCGCTCGACCTGCCGGTAGATCACGGATCCCGGCTGCGACTGCCGCAAGGCATCCAGCACCCGCAAGACCTTGCGGGCTGCTCCAGCCTCGAGGGAATCGGTTTCAGTCTCGCGGACCATCAAAAAAGGATCTCCCGCACACACACATCCATGTGTACAGGACGCAGGCAGAGCCCGCGTGGCTTGTCATTATTGGCTTTAGAAAGCGCCTGATATTCGTCGCGGAACCGTCGACCGCGTTCTTTTGCTTCTGCGTATCGCCCGACTACGCCGGCTCCTATGCCCAGCCATATCCGAGCGATGCAGTCGGTTCGTGTTGGCCTTCCGGTTCCTGCTCCGACACAGACCCCGGACACGCAGCTACGTTACCGTATTTGCCGGGCGAAAACCAAACAACCGGCGGGGGCAAATCGTGTCGATTTCTTTAACAAAACAGGGTTTTGCATCGCATGAGGCACATGGGAACACCCAGGCCACAACAGATAAAAATATATTTTTCATGTTGTTACAGACGCACACGAACCAGGTACGGGTTGCCCTGTAAAGCGATCGAACCCACGGCACGAATGTCGGCGTAGGAAATATCTGACACGTTTTACCGCGTTCCCGACAATCCCTTCCTGCAACGAGACAGGCCGGCGTCGCCCCGGGACGCCGACGTACGACGCGGAACCCGTCCGACCCTTTGCCGGGACGGCGACGCAGCCCATACAATGGCGTCCATGTCGTCTCCCACCCAGTCCAGTGGCGCCCCGTTCCGGTAAATCAACAGCGGGGGCCGACCGTCGCGATGAAGCCTCTGCCTGCGTGTCGCCGCATGCCTCCGCATTGAGGGCAGGTAATGTCGGCCTGGCCTTGCTACTTCTCGCCTGCAGCGCGCCCCTGCAGGCGGCCTGCAACGACCCGCCACGGCCCCGCGTCGACTGGAGCCGTTGCGACTTGTCCGGAAGGGACCTGCGCGGAGCGGAGCTGGCCAACGCGACGCTCGTCCGCTCAAACCTGGAAAACGCCGATCTGCGCGATGCCGACCTGTACGGCGCGGACCTGAGCTTCGCTGCGCTCAGGCACGCCCAGCTCGGAAATGCACGGATCGAGGCGGCCATACTGACAGGGGCGGACCTGCTAGGCGCGGATCTGTCCGGCGCGCGCCTCGACCGGGCCCGGGCCAATCGCGCACAGCTGAGCCAGTCCTCGCTGGCCGGCACCAGCCTCTTGCGGGCAAGTCTCTATGATGCACGGCTGGTCGAAGCCATCCTGGAACGCGCCGACCTTCGGCAAACCAATCTCGAGCACACCGACCTTCGGCGTGCCAACCTCCGGGGCTCGGATCTCAGCGGAGCACGGCTGATTTCGGCGAAGCTGGAAGGGGCTGATCTGCAGGGCGCCGTCCTCGTCAAGGCCAACCTGGCCGGCGCCAGTCTGATGGATGCGGATCTGCGCGACGCCGATCTTTCCGGAGCCGATCTCAGCGAGGCGGACATCCATGGCGCCGATCTGTCGGGGGCATCGCTGGGCAATGCCATATGGACGGATCGGCGCCGCTGCCGCCCGGGCTCGGTGGGTGAATGTGAATGAGAGGAGACGCGTGCCGTGATCGAATGATCCGGCGGTATTCAGCAGGACGCCAGGTGGCGAGCCATCATATCCAGCGAACTGCAATCCTCGAACAACTGTTCCGCAAGGGCGCGAATGGTATCTTCGGAGAGTCCGACGAGTTCGAGAGATCGCGGCGGCAGATCCGCATCCGGTGCATCGCCGATATCCAGGCCCTTGAGCACGTGATCAGCGATCATCACGAGATGCGGCAATATCGCGTGCTCACCGCTGTAGTCGGGATTGTGATGTTCCCGCAGAGTGACGATGATCTCGTCCGGCATGCGCCATGAGTACATCAGCCATGCGCCGATCTGCGCGTGGCCCATCTCCAGGATATTCTGGGCCTGCCCCATCCCGAGCACGCACTTTTCCAAAGCCGTCACCGGCGACTCCGGGTGAGCCGCGACCAGCTTGTTGAGAAGCTTGAACTCGGGTGGAAACAAGTGACCCAGAAGCAGGAAACCGAAATTGTGCAGCAGCCCGGCGAGGTAAACCATGCCGGGCTGCGGCCGGGTCTGCGGCGGCATGCGCTTCGCCAGGGCCTGTACCAGCGCCGCCGTGTAAACGGCATGACGCCAGAAGGCATGCAGGCCCAGCGGGCCGTCGACAGGATTATGAAATGACCGGCCGGTCGCCAGGCCCAGGGCCATGTTCATCACCAGATCGAAACCCAGGACCCGGGTTATGGCGTCCTGTATCGAATTGATCTTGCCGCGATAAGCGTAGAATGGCGATGCGGCATAACGTACCACTTGTGCCGCCAGGCTGGGATCGAACTCTATGATCGCGGCGAGATCGGCGACTGACGCGTCGGGATTGCCGCGCAACTGAAGAATCCTTCGCGCCATTTCGGGCATCGGAGGCAGCTCGTACACCTGCTCGATCCGGCGGCGGATCTCACCGGCTAGAGTCGGTTGCTGACTGGCCTGCTGCATCGTCTGATCACACTCTGGGCTGCTGGTCGCGGCCGGCGGGTCCGGCGCTGCAAGTGAATGCCGGATACCCCTGCAAATCCCGCGGATCTAGCCTAACAAAGGCCGCCGCGCATACCAAGCCGCCGGCCAGCCCTTCGAGGCCGCCAGCCCGGAATCCCCTCCGGGTCCCGGCCATGCATCACTGCGGTTTGATTTCTGGAAGGGGCGGGTCCGACCACCCCCGGGGAACGCCTGTCTGCGACAGACCTAGCGGCTGTGCCGGCGCCGTCCTTGACGGCCGCGCACGCAAAAAGGGACGCAGTTCTCAATGGGTCAGTTCAATTGCACACGCTGGCCCCAGGGCACCTTGGCCTTGCCCTTGACCAGCCACAATACGGGGTATAGCGGTTCCTGTTCCGGGAATTCGCCTTCCGCATCCGTAAAGTACACCAAAAGGTCTGGTTGGCGATCCCGCCTCCTGGCCCAGTCGAACACCGGTGTGAAGCGTGTGCCTCCGCCGCCGGTGAAGTCCCGCGGCAGCCTGAATTCCTCCCAGGGCTCGAACTCCCATGGCCCATCCTCGGCAAGGTGCGCATCGCAGGCCTGCAGCGTGATGCGAGCGCGAACCTGCCCCTTGATCGCATCAATCTCGGACATGAATTCGCAGATCTCATCCGGAGAAATCGAGCCGCTGGTGTCCAGAGCCACGACGATATCCACCTGGGCGCTGCGCAGACTCGGCAGAATGGCCTGGCCTTCGCGGCGTGACGGCCGTGAATAGGTATAGTCGTCACGAGCGATCGCCGTCATGTATTTCGCCAGCAGCATCCGCCAGGGCAGACGCGGCTGCAGAAGATGATCCACCAGCCGCGCCAGCCCGCCGCCGAGCTTCCCTGCGCGCATGGCCTGCTGCGCGGCTCCGGCCAGACGCTGCTGCCACTGAACCGACAGCTGCTCGCGCTCGGTCTCGCTCAACGGCTTGGGCTGCGGCGCACCACCGCGATCGGGATCGGCCTCGGCGGTAGTACCGCCCCCTGCCCCTTCTTGCCGTTGTGAACTTTCGCCGCCACCCGAGCCGCGCCCCCCCTCGCTCTCTTCGCTGTCGTAGAGATGGTCGTCAAGCGTTTCGGTTTCGTCTTCCAGGTCGGCGATGGCGGGGTAGATCTCCTCCGCCATCATGCCCTCGAATTCGACCATATGGAGGACACCGGGCGGCGGCTTGAGACCGTCCTTGATCAGCAGCGGGTTGATCGCCAGATCGCAGGCGATGTCCCAGCGGTGCTTCGAACGGTGCTGGCGCCGGGCGAAATGCGACAGAGCGCAATGCAATGCCTCGTGTGCGAGCATGAACTGCGTCTGATCGAGGGTGAGGCCGTCGATATATTGCGCATTGTAATAGAGCGCGCGTGCATCGGTCGCTGTGGTCCTGCACCATTTGGGATCGCCGGCGATCATCGGCAACCGCAGCACCAGCGCCCCCAGAAACGGCTTGTCCAGGATCAGGCGCGTCCTTGCCGCGCTGAGTTTGGTTTCAACGTCAGAAGTCATAAGGATCCAGACACGGGCGTTGCCCTGTCCAGCCGGCTCCGGCCCGTACGTTGGCAGCTTGGTCTCCGCTCACATGTCATACAACATCACGTCTGCGACCGCTTTCGCCCATGCCGAGAACTGCGGCACGGCGAACAGATCCTGACCGATGGCCCGATGCATGTCCGAGATCAGCATTACGCCCATTTCACGCTGAGGGAATGTCGATGCATAGTCGATGATGCGACCGAACACCGTATTGGCCTCCGGAGTCGCGCGTGCCCGTACGGCACGCCCGACCAATGCACAGGCGACCGCATATTGCAGATCAGTCTCGCGTGGTACCGGCACCTGCTCACCGCGCACGATGGCGTCGATATCGGGGAGCTTGTCCAGATTATCCACGAAGGCCGCCAGCTCGATGCCGGCTGCCGGTCCTACGCACGCCTGCAGCGTCTCAACCAGCAATTCCGGCCGATCACCGAACTTCTGCAGTGCGCGATGTGCGAATTCCCAGGAACGCGGGGATGGGAAGGCCACCGGATTGTGCGCCGGGTCGAAATCGAACAGAAGCTCCGGCCGGAAACGCAGGAAGGCGATGAGTCTCTCATCGATACCGCTCGCATAGGCCCAAGCCACCCAGTCGTCGAGATGGGTTTCGAGTTCGAAATGCGAAAAGCGATTTGCCAGCGGCGCCGGCATGGTATAGGTCACGCCGCGGTCGCCCTGGCGATTGCCGGCGGCGAAGATCGCCCAGCCCTCGGGAACGGAATATTCGCCGAGACGCCGATCGAGGATGAGCTGATAGGCGGCGGCCGAGACGCTCGGTGGCGCAGAGGTGATCTCGTCCAGAAACAGGATGCCGAAATCGCCGTGCCGGGACGCATTGGGCAGAATCGCCGGGACGGCCCACTCCACGAAATCACCGACACGGAACGGGATGCCGCGCAGATCGCTCGGCTCCATCTGCGACAGCCGGATGTCGATGACGGACACTCCGTGCCTGCCGGCAATCTGCGCAATCAGTTGCGACTTGCCGATCCCGGGCGGGCCCCACACCATCACCGGCGTGTGATGCCCTTCGCGGGCGCTGAGAAATTCCCGATCCAGCACACTCTGCAACTGCGACGGACGCATGTGTTCTCCCCTTCCGGATCACTGCTGAGGCCCGGCGTATGCCGGGCTGAATTCGGATTCCATGCGGCCGACAGCGTCCCTCCCAGCGTCCGGCCGATGCTGCATCTTACCCATATCCGTCGCAAATTGCATGGCGTAAGCCGCTGAAATCCTGTACAGGAGCCCCGGAAATCGTCGCGGATCGCAGGTACGGCCCGCTGTTCGCAACGCGTCGTCCAGGTTAAATAATTCGCTCTCACAGTCGATAGCAGTCTAGCCGCAAGGCAGGTGGCGACAATAATCATTCATAAGAGGCTTACCATGGGGTACCGGCCGCGCATTCTGGTCTGCGAACACGATCCCAAGCTCAGAACACGACTATCCGAATCCCTGGACCGGGCCGGCTTCTGGGCAGACACCGCACGTTCGGCCCGCGAGGCACTGAAGAAACTGGGGACACGGCAATACGCCGCCATGACGCTCAACCTGCTGCTTGCCGATCAGGATGCCTTATCGCTGACGCACGAACTGCGTGTGCTAGGACTGCACCTTCCCGTCCTGGTCATATCGGTGCGTGCCGAATCGCGTCGCGGACCGCGGCTGACACGGCATCCGGACGTGGACTCGGAGCTGTCGGAAGGCACCGTTCATCCGGAGCCCGACTGGGTACGAAAAGCGGCGGATCAGGCGCGCGCCATATTCGCCGTCAAGACCGCCTGCCAGCGGCTGCGCGGCTTCCGGCCCCGCATTCTGCATGTCGAGGCGGATCGTTTCAGCGCCGGGCTCGTCAAGGCGGCATTGCGTGGCTCCGTGGACCTGGTTCAGGCCAGCCATGCGCAGGAACTGGACCACGCACTGGACGAACCCTGCTTCGATCTGGCGCTGCTGAACCCGGCACTCGATGACATCGACGGCGATGCCATCTTGCATCGCATCGCCGCACTGTGCCCCGAAACACCGATCGTGATGCGCGCCCGGTGTGCACTGCACAGCGGCGGGTGCGACATTCACGTCGAAGGACAAAACGGGCCGAGCGTCGTCACGGCATTGCGCACGCTCATGCTGCACGCCCTCCAGGTGCCACAACGCGCCCAGGCCTGAGAGACACGGCACATCTTCTCATCTGCCGTGCAGCCGTGACCACTGCCGCCGGGCACGCTTGTCCGGACGGCCACCCGGCTGCGGAGTACCCGCGGACCGCAACCGTCGCTCCTCGCGCAGGGCTTCCCGAGTCGCGATGCTTTCGTCACGTTCGCTGTACAGCCGTCGCGCCCGTTCGGCCGGCCCGCGCTGTGTCGACAGCTCGCGCACCTCGACGACGAACTGCACATCACCTTTCTGGATGCGCAGTTCATCGCCATGGCGAAGTTGCCGTGAGGGTTTCACGCGGTCGCCGTTCACGTGCACCTTGCCGCCCTCCACCGCCTCTGCGGCCAGCGCACGCGTCCTGAAAAAGCGCGCCGCCCACAGCCATTTGTCGATGCGGACCCGGAAGTCTTCAGCGATTTCGGACATCAGGCCGCCTTCTTGAGACACACATCATCGCTGGCCTTCCGGTTCATTCACCGGAAGTCATCTTCAGCAGAAGACCATTGAGGCGACTCACGAACCCTGCCGGATCTTCCAGCTGACCTCCCTCCGCCAGCAGAGCCTGATCGAACAGGACGTGGCTCCAATCAGAGAATTGCGCCTCATCCTCCACCTCCTCCAGCCGCCGCACCAGAGCGTGCCCGGCGTTGATTTCCAACGTCGGCCTGGAAACGGGTACGTCGTGCCCCGCCTGCCGCAGGATATGCTGCAGATGCATCGCCATGTCGCGCTCCCCGAGGACCAGGCAGGCGGGCGAATCCGTCAGCCGGTGACTGATGCGCACTTCCTGGACCTTGTCTCCGAGCGCTGTCCGCATGCGCTCCAGCAGCGGCTTGAGCGCGGTCCCGGCCTCTTCGGCGGCCCGTTCAGCCTCCGCATCGCCCAGCCCTTTCAGATCCAGATCGCCTTTGGCCACGGACACCAGCGGCTTGCCCTCGAACTCCGTCAGATGCGACATCATCCACTCGTCGACCCGATCCCACAGCAGCAGAACCTCGACATCCTTCTTGCGGAACATTTCCAGGTGTGGGCTTTTGCGCGCCGCTGCGAAACTGTCCGCGGTTATGTAGTAGATCTTTTCCTGCCCGGCCGGCATGCGTGCGACATAATCGGCCAGCGACACCGTCTGCTCGGGGGTGTCCGTCTTGGTGGAGGCGAAGCGCAGCAGTCTGGCGATGCGTTCGCGATTTCCGTAATCCTCAGCGGGCCCTTCCTTGAGCACACGGCCGAACTCCTTCCAGAACTCCGCATATTTCTCCGGCTCGTTGGCCGCGATGTCCTCCAGCACTCCGAGCACCTTCTTGACGGAGGCCGCGCGCATGGTATCGATCAGCTTGTTGTGCTGCAGAATCTCGCGCGACACGTTCAGCGGCAGATCGTCGGAATCGATCACGCCACGCACGAAGCGCAGATAATGAGGCATCAGATGCTCGGCATCATCCATGATGAAGACGCGCCGCACATACAGTTTTATGCCATGGCGCCGATCACGGTCCCACAGATCGAAGGGCGCGCGTCGCGGGATGTACAGAAGCGAGGTATACGCCTGGTTGCCCTCGACACGGTTGTGGGTCCAGGCGAGCGGCGCCTCGAAATCGTGGGCGACATGCTTGTAGAACTCCTGGTATTCCTCCTCCTTGATGTCTTTCTTGGGACGCGCCCACAGCGCCGAGGCACTGTTGACGGTCTCGAACTCGCCCTTCTTGTCGTCGGCGGCCGCCGGCATCTCGATCGGCAGCGAGATATGATCTGAATACTTGCGGATGATCCCGCGGAGTCGGTAGACATCCAGAAACTCATCCTCGCCCTCACGGAGATGCAGGATCACCTGCGTTCCGCGTTCCGGCCTGTCGACGTTTTCCAGTGAGTAGCTGCCCTGTCCATCCGACTCCCAACGCACGCCATGCTCGTGTCCCAGGCCCGCTCGCCGCGTCATCACGGTCACCTTGTCGGCGACGATGAAGGCCGAATAGAAGCCGACGCCGAACTGACCGATGAGGCGCGCGTCCTTGGCCTGATCGCCGGTAAGGGACTCGAAGAACTGCCGCGTGCCCGATTTGGCGATGGTACCTATGTTGTCGATCACTTCGGTACGGCTCATCCCTATACCGTTGTCGCTGACAGTCACAGTGCGATTCTCGCGATCGACTTCGACGCGGATGCGTAGGGTACTGTCACCTTCGTAGAGTGCGTCGTCGGACAACGCCTCGAAACGCAGCTTGTCGCAGGCATCCGAGGCGTTGGAGATCAGCTCACGCAGGAATATCTCCTTGTTGGAATACAGGGAATGGATCATGAGATTCAGCAGCTGCCGAACCTCGGTCTGGAATTCCAGAGTCTCTTTGTGGGCCTCCACAGACATCGCAGAACCTCTCCAGAAGTTGTTTTGACGGAACCGGCAGATCCGAAGCTGCCGTTGCGGAAATAGGGATGACGTGCACGCGAATCAAGCCCCCGGCACACAACCTTCGTGGGCGAGCAGCCACCGCTTGATCGCGAGTTCGGGGCCTTCGGTGGCTCCGCTGTAGCCGCCGACGCCACCCCGTGCCACCACCCGATGACAGGGGACGATGATGGGGATCGGGTTGCGGCGGCAGGCCTGGCCTACGGCGCGCGGTGCCGAGCCGACGCGGCCGGCCAGTTCCCCGTAGGTCAGGGACCGCCCGGGAGGGATGTCACACAGCGCCTCCCAGACGCGCCGCTGGTGGGGGGTGCCCCGTGGTGCCAGCGGCACATCGAAACGGCAGCGGGGATCGGTGAAATAGGCCTCCAGCGCCCTCGCTACATGGGAGGCGGCGGGCGTGGCCGGGGCGACGGGATCCGTCTGCGGAGGCAGGTAATCGAGGGACACCAGCCGGCCCGCGGCGTCCGTGGATACGCCGATCGGCCCGAGCGGTGTGGCGAGTATGGCCTGGTAAACGGTCATGTCCCCGTCGCTCCGGCCGGTCCCGAGACCGCGTGAGGGCGGCCGCCCCGAAGCGGCCGCGACAGCCGCATCCGCCACCTCGGCACGGCCCCGTGAATTTCAGACAAAAAAATGGGCGTCATGCGGAACATGACGCCCATTATAGCCGCACACACCTGACATTCGCCGGCACCGCCGGGGCGGCGCCGTTGGGGTCAGATCTTTTCCTTGATGCGCGCCGACTTGCCCTGACGGTCGCGCAGATAGTAGAGCTTGGCGCGACGCACGTCGCCGCGACGCTTGACCTGGATGCTGTCGATGGCCGGGCTGTAGGTCTGGAACACGCGCTCCACGCCTTCGCCATGGGAGATCTTGCGGACGGTGAAGGCCGAGTTCAGACCACGGTTGCGCTTGGCGATGACCACGCCCTCGAAGGCCTGGGTACGCTCGCGGCTGCCTTCCTTCACCTTGACGCTGACGACCACGGTGTCACCCGGCGCGAATGCCGGCACTTCGCGGCCCATCTGTTCCTTTTCGAGTTCTTCGATAATATTGCTCATAGCCTTGACCTCAACTTCGCCCGTATCAATCGTCCTGCCGATTATCGTCCTGCTCCCGGATGAATTCCTCCAGGAGCGCCTGTTGTTCCCGATTCAGTTCCACCTGCGCCAGCAGATCCGGCCGCCGCCGCCAGGTCCGTCCCAATGCCTGTTTGAGCCGCCAGCGCTCGATGTCCGCATGGTTGCCGCCCAGCAGCACGGCGGGGACCGTCATGCCGTCGATCGACTCCGGCCGCGTGTAGTGCGGACAATCGAGCAGTCCGGCGGAAAAGGAATCCTGATCCGCCGAATCCTCGTCTCCGAGCGCGCCCGGCTGCAGGCGCGCCACGGCATCGATCACCACCATCGCGCCCAGTTCGCCGCCGCTCAGCACGTAGTCGCCGATCGACCACTCTTCGTCGATCTCGCCGACCAGGAGCCGTTCGTCTATTCCTTCGTAGCGACCCGCCACCAGTACGAAGCCGGGCAGCTTCGCCAACTCGCGCATCCGTGCCTGATCCAGACGCCGCCCCTGCGGAGACAGATAGGCGACGCGGTGCCCCGGTACTTCCCGGCGAACCGCGCGGATCACGTCACGGAGCGGCTCGTAGCGCATCACCATCCCGGGGCCGCCGCCGTAGGGACGGTCGTCGACGGTCCGGTGCCGGTCATGCGTGTAGTCGCGCGGATTCCAGGTCTCGATCCGCAACAACCCGCGCTGCACCGCGCGTCCCGTCACACCGTATTCCGTCACCGCCCGGACCATCTCCGGGAAGAGAGTGACGACGTCAATCCGCATTTCCACGCCCGTTCCGATCGCAACCGCCGCACCTCCGCGGAAATACCGCCGGGCTGCAAAGGACTAGAAATCCGGATCCCAATCGACCTCCATCACTCCGGCCTCGATATCAATCCGCCGGATCACCTGCCCCTGCACGAAGGGGATCAGTCTTTCCCGGTCGCCTCGCACGACCACGACGTCGTTGGCGCCCGTTTCGAACAGATGATCGATCAGCCCCAGCTCCCGGCCTTCGAGGGTCACGACCCGCAGGCCTTCGAGGTCGGTCCAGTAATACTCACCCGGCGCCGGCGCGCCCAGTCGGGCCCGCCGTACCGCGATATCCCTGCCGAGGAGCCGCGCCGCCGCATCGCGATCGTCGTAGCCCTTGAGCTTTACGACGATGCCTTTGCCGTGCTCACGGCCGTCTTCGACCTCGACCGTCAGCCCGTCATCCTCGCCCTGCACCAGCCAGGGGCCATAGTCCAGGATCCGCCTGCGGGGCTCGGTGTGGGAATACACCTTCAACCACCCGCGCACGCCGTAGAGACCGCTGATCCGCCCGACGATCACCAGACGGTCATGCGCGCCGGACGTCACGGAAACCATGGCGATCAAGCGTTCTGCTTGCGCTCCTGCTTGATCAGGCCCGCCACGCGCTCGGAGGCCTGTGCGCCCTGCGCCAGCCAGTGATCGATGCGCTCGAAATTGACCTGAAGGCGTGCTTCCCCGCCCTTGGCAATCGGGTTGAAAAAGCCGATGCGCTCGATGTAACGGCCATCACGCCGATTGCGGCTGTCCGTCACGACGATGTGATAAAAAGGCCGCTTCTTCGCACCGCCGCGCGCCAATCGAATGGTTACCATGTTGAAACTGTCCTCTACCAACAGCCAAAAAAGCCGCCTGTTGCCGGCGGCCACTTAGTAAACGGCGCATTTTACGGAAATCTGGGCAAAAGTGAAGCATTTAAACACTGTTGCCGCGGCGCCGCGGCATGGGCACTCCCGCCACACGCAGCGGACGGATCCCGCCCCGGAGGTTCATGGCTGGGGGACGGTTGATGTGCATTCCAACATTCGTCGGCATTCCTTACGAATGAGGCGTACCAGAACCCGATCGGGTGTTGTGCAACCAAGATATTGTTATTGAAGAACATTCATGCCAATCCACGGGTCGCATGCCGGACGAGGAGTGTCGATATCCATTACATATTGTTTCCATCCCACAGCCTTCCACCCTAGGCATCGCAAAGTAACCGCATGTAAAACTGAATAAAAATATTTCCTGGCATAGCGCTTGCTCTGGTAGGGGACAAGTGCCACGGCAAGGCGCAGAGAACAATAAGAGGTGGGATCGGAGGAGTCGCCCGAAGCCAAACAACTACAACGGGCTACATATAACAACAAGGGTCGACGGCGGAATCTAAAAACAACATACGGTCGGAAAGCCTGAATCTACTCAACGGCGGCACCGCGAGGGGACCGCCGTTTTTATTTGTATTTGTGCGGGGACGATCATCAGTACCGGCCCGCTCAGGGCATCGGGAAAGGCATCCGCCCCTTCATCCCCCGGAGCATCTTCGCCATCCCGCCCTTGGACATGCGCTTCATCATCTTCTGCATCTGGGTGAACTGCTTCAACAGCCGGTTCACGTCCTGGACCTCGGTACCCGACCCCAGAGCGATGCGCCGCCGGCGCGACCCCTTGATCACATCGGGATGGTGCCGTTCCTGCGGGGTCATGGAATTGATGATGGCGACCATGCGCACCAGCTCACGATCATTGACCTGGCTGCGAACCTCCTTTGGAATGTCGCCGACGCCGGGCAGCTTGTCCAGCAGGCCGCTCAGGCCGCCCATGCCCATCATCTGCTGCAGCTGGTCGCGGAAGTCCTCCAGATCGAAGCGCTTGCCCGTCTTTAGCTTGCTGGCCAGCTTCTCGACCTTGTCGCGGTCGACCTTGCGCTCGGCCTCTTCGACCAGGCTCAGCACGTCGCCCATGCCGAGGATACGTGACGCCACGCGATCCGGATGGAAAGGCTCGAGGGCCGCGGTCTTCTCGCCGACGCCGAGAAACTTGATGGGCTTGCCGGTAATGGACCGGATGGAAAGCGCCGCGCCGCCGCGCGCATCGCCGTCGGTCTTGGTCAGCACCACGCCGGTCAGAGGCAGCGCCGCGTCGAATGCCTTGGCGGTGTTGGCCGCATCCTGACCGGTCATGCTGTCGACCACGAACAGCGTCTCGACGGGCTTCAGTGCCGCGTGTATGCGCTGGATCTCCGCCATCATATCGCTGTCGATATGCAGGCGGCCGGCGGTATCGATGATCACCACATCGATCACCTGCCGACGGGCCTGCTCGACCGCATTGCGCGCGATCTCGACGGGATCCTGATCGGGAGCGCTGGGGAAGAACTCCGCACCGACCTCGCGCGCCAGCGTACGGAGCTGTTCGATCGCCGCGGGACGGTAGATGTCGCAGCTCGCCACCAGAACGGATTTCTTGCGGCGCTCCTTCAGCCAGCGCGCCAGCTTGGCGGTGCTGGTCGTCTTGCCGGAACCCTGCAGACCCGCCATCAGCACCACTGCAGGCGGCTGCACGCGCAGATTCAGCTCGTCGTTGGCCTCGCCCATGACGGCGATGAGTTCGTCGTGGACGATCTTCACCAGGGCCTGGCCGGGCGTCAGGCTGTGCAGCACCTCCTGGCCGACCGCGCGCTCGCGGACCCGCTCGATGAAGGCCTTGACCACCGGCAGCGCGACGTCGGCCTCCAGCAGCGCCATGCGCACCTCGCGCAGCGTCTCCTGGATGTTCTCTTCGGTGAGGCGGCCCTGGCCGCGCAGGCGTTTGAGGGTCTGGGTGAGGCGTTCTGTGAGATTCTCGAACATCGGCGGGACCACGGCGACTGAATGGGAAAGCCCCTGCGCGCCGGGATCGGGGGCGGCAGGTTCGTCGCCGGATTATAGCTGGATCAGGTCGCCCCCGAACAGGCGGCGCAGTTCGAAGCCGTCGATGAGATCCCGGCATTCCCCCTCGATCCGCGCCTCTGCGCCCGGCTTGAGGTGCGTCAGATACAGACGGGGACGGTGTCGCAGCTTGCGCAGGTCGGCGGCCAGGAGTTCCGGGCAGTAATGATACGCCATCCGGCACAGCTCCAGTTCCTGGTTCGGAAAGGCGCATTCGACGATCAGCGCTTCGACGCCGGGATAGTCGTTGAGGGCCGCCCACAGGGTGTCATTGGTGGTGGTATCGCCGCTGAAGACAGCGACCCGACCCTGACTCTCGATGCCGTAGGCGACGCCCGGCACCACGTGATTCACGGGGATCATCCGGACACGTCGGCCGGCGATCTCGCGAACCTCCCCATGCGCCATGACCTGGTAGCGCAGCACACCATCCTTCGGTGTCGGGAGCTGCGTGAAATCCGGCCATACGGTCCAATTGAAGACGTGCTCCCGCAGGGCGCTCAGCGTTTCGGCGGCCGCGTGCAGCGTGATGGGCTGTTCGATCTCGCCGAAGATCGAATCCGTCATCAGCGGAAGACCGGCGATGTGATCGAGGTGTGAATGTGTAATGAAGATGTGTCGAATGCGGGCCATTTCCTCGAGCGTCAAATCACCGAGCCCGGTGCCCGCATCGATCAGAATATCGTCGTCCACCAGTAGACTGGTGGTCCGCAACCCGACTCCTATCCCACCACTACAACCCAGTATCCTTATACGCATAATCCGGCGTTCCAGCACCTGTATGAATTCCCCGCGGGCATATGCAGGCAGGCTGGACCATTCCCCCCGGACCCGTCCGCCGCCCTGTTCACAATCCCGTTGACCGCCGCACCGCCCCCTGTCCGGGATGATGTGCGGTCCCGCCCGTCACCCCCTCGCGCCAGCATCCCGGCAACGCTTCTATGAAGAATACAGATATGCCATCATGTTCAGGGATTTCCGGTGATATTAGAACACCTGCGCCGCGGGAGGAACATGCACACGCAACTCATCGGCATCCTGGCGATCGTCCTTTACCTGGCCAGCAGCCTGCTGCTGGTGGTACGGCTGGTGCGGCGGGATACGTTTCCCGGCTGGGGCCGGGGCGGGATCCTGCTGCTGGCCCTGACAGCCACCGCCCTGCATGCCGCGACGCTCTATCCTCTGGTGATGACGGCAACCGGCCTGGATCTCGGATTCTTCAAGGCGGCCTCACTGATCGGCTGGATCACCGCGCTCCTGCTGCTCCTGTCGTCGTTGAAACGACCGCTGGAGAACCTCGGCATCCTCCTGCTGCCGATGGCCGCGCTCACCATCGCCTTGATGTTCGCCTACCCCTCGCACCATGTGCTCGGCGAGCAGATGGGATGGCAGCTGGATCTGCACATCCTCCTGTCCATACTGGCCTACAGCCTGCTGGTCATCGCCGTGCTGCAGGCACTGGTCCTGGCCTTTCAGGACCACCAGTTGCGTCACAGGCATCCGGGCGGCCTGGTGCGCCTGCTGCCCCCTCTGCAGATCATGGAGTCGCTGCTGATCCAGCTCATCGTCTCGGGCTTCGTCCTGCTGAGCGCGGCGCTCCTGACCGGGTTCTTCTTTCTCGAGGACATCTTCGCCCAGCATCTGGTGCACAAAACCCTGCTGTCCATAGTCGCATGGGCCGTGTTCGCCGTACTGCTGTGGGGCCGCTGGCGTTTCGGCTGGCGTGGACGCACCGTCATCCGCTGGACGCTGGGGGGGTTCCTGTTCCTGATGCTGGCTTACTTCGGCACCAAGCTGGTACTGGAGCTGCTGCTGGGCCGCTGATCCCTGACAAACGGCGCACCATCGCCTAGAATGCCGAACTCCCCTGTCGCCTGGAGGCGCCCTCGACGTTGGACGCGATCCCCCTTGGTGCGCTCTTCGGCGCCCTGATATTCCTGCTCGTTCTTTCGGCCTTTTTCTCCGGCTCGGAAACGGGCCTGATGACCCTCAACCGCTACCGTCTGCGGCACCTCGCAAAGGCCAGACATCGGGGCGCGGTCCGTGCCCAGCGCCTGTTGGAGCGGCCGGACCGTCTGATCGGGCTGATTCTGCTCGGCAACAACTTCGTGAACATTCTCGCATCGGCGGTCGCCACGGTGATCGGCCTGCGCCTGTTCGGCGAAGCCGGCATCGCCATCGCCACCGGCATCCTCACTCTGGTGGTGCTGATCTTCTCCGAGGTCGCCCCCAAGACGCTGGCCGCGCTGCATCCGGAGCGCATCGCCTTTCCGGCCGCCTTTATCTACGTGCCGCTGCTCAAACTGCTCTACCCGCTCGTGTGGGTCATCAATCAGCTGGCGAACGGCCTGTTGCGGCTGTTCCGCGTGTCGGCCGAACAGGCCAGTGCACAATCCCTGAGCCGCGAGGAACTGCGCACGGTGGTTCTGGAGGCCGGCGCCATGATTCCCAAGCGCCACCAGAAGATGCTGCTGAACCTGCTCGACCTGGAAAAAGCCACGGTCGAAGACATCATGATCCCGCGCAACGAAATCGTCGGCATCGACCTGAGCGACGATATCGGCGAGATAACCGACATCATCACCCACACGCAGTACACGCGGCTGCCCGTATTCGAGGAATCGGTCGACAACATCGTCGGCATCCTGCACGTGCGCAATGTGCTGCCGCTCCTGAAACGCGGAACGCTGACCCACGACGAGCTGCGCCGGGCCGCGCGCGAGCCCTATTTCATTCCCGAAGGCACATCGCTGAACCGGCAGCTGCTGAACTTTCAGCGCGAAAGCCGCCGCACCGGCCTGGTGGTCGACGAATACGGGGAGATCATGGGTCTGGTGACGCTGGAAGACATTCTCGAGGAGATCGTCGGTGAGTTCACGACCGATCCCGCGGCGCTCAGCAGCGACATCACACCGCAGGATGACGGCAGTTATCTCATCGATGCCGGCTGCAGCGTGCGTGACATCAATCGCGCGCTGCATACCGAACTGCCCACTACCGGCCCGAAGACCCTGAACGGCCTGATCCTCGAGCACATGGAGGACATCCCCGAGGCCGGCACCAGCCTGCTGATCGCCGGCTATCCCGTCGACATCGTGCAGACCAAGGACAACGCGGTGAAGACCATCGTCCTGCACCCCAAGCTGCGCCGGCCGCGGCCGTCCGAGTGAGCGCCCGCCGGAGCCGCCTCACTCCGGCACATGTGCCGCGGTGAACCGCACCGGCACATCCATCCACAGGCCGTCACCCGTGATCTGCGCGGCGATCCGCGCCAGATGATCATCCCGAAAGCGCGCCAGCGCCGCACCGTCCAGACCCGCCAGGGCGGCCCGGAAACCCGTGTACCACACGATATCCCACCAGTCGTTGGGCGACTGCAGGTGATAGCCGAACTGCTCGGTTCCGGTCTCGGTCGCCAAGAAACCGGCAGCCGCCAGCAGCTCTTCCATCCGCTCCGCCGCGGCCAGCCGATGCCAGGGGAAATCCCCCATCGGATCCAGCCCCGGACCTCCGGCCTCTCGCAGCTGCTCGCAGAACCACACCGCCAGCGGCGCGAAGGCGGTCGGGCCGAAGGTCGCCACCAGCAGCCGCCCGCCGGGACGCAGTACGCGCCGCCACTCCCGCAGGGCGGCGGCCATATCCGGCAGCAGACACAGGCCGCACGAGCAGGTCAGCGCATCGAAATACCCATCCCGGAACTCCAGCGCGGAGGCATCCATGCGATGCAGATCGACGTTGTGGAGCGCCATGCGGCGTATATTCGCGTAGGCCCGGTCCAGCATGCGCTCGGAGATATCGATGGCCAGTACGCGGCCACCGCCGGTCAGACGCTGCCCCACGGCGATCGCCACCGCGCCGGTCCCCGTGGCGACGTCCAGAATCTTCTCACCGGGGCGGGGCGCCAGGCGCCGGGCCAGCCGATCGGCGGCGAACGGAAAGAAGCGCAACGCCGCCCGGTCGTAGCCATCGGCCAACTGGTCGAACAGGCGCTCGGCGGCCGCGGTATCGTCGTCGGGTCTGACTGGTGTCACCGGAAGCGGTCTCCTGCCGTGGGTTGCGGCCTGGAGCTTAGCACGACCTCACCAGCAAACGGATGAAAGCGTTAAAAATTGACCGGCTCGGGCCGATACCCCGGGGAGTGGCGGAGATCCGTCCTGACGGTACGCGCGGCACAGCCCCGAAAACACGGACAGGCAGGACCTGAATCTTCACACGCTACGGGATCAACCAGCAGGCGCGGATCTCCGCCGGATAGGACCATGGCCAAACTCACACTGTCCTTCAAAGACAAGAAACTGAAACTGTTCCCCATAACCACCGCGGAGCTGCTGGTCGGCCGCGATGCCGACTGCAGCATCCACATCGACAGCCTCGCCGTTCAGCCGCGGCATGCACGCATCTTCGAGGAGAACGGCACCTACCGCATCGAAAGCCTCCAGGCCCGGGAGCCCGCGCTGGTCAATCACAAGCCTGTCACCGAGCCGACGGTGCTGCGCGATGGCGATCTCATCCAAGTGGGCAAGCACACCCTCAGCTTCAGCAGCGAGCCCGCCGGAGAGGGCCTGCAGGTGAACCATGCCGCAGCGCCCGTCCGCCCCCTCACCGGGTGGCTGCAGATCATGAGCGGCTCCCATCTCGGCCGCACCATCCGCCTGGACCGTGCCATGACGCGTCTGGGCAAGACCGGCAAGGATTCGGCCATGATAGCCCGGCGTGAGGACGGCTATTACATCTCTCACCTGGAAGGCGACACGCCACCCCGGGTCAACGACGAATCCATCGGAGACACCAGTCCCAGGCTCAATGCGGGCGATCGCGTGCGCATAGGCAAGCTGGAGCTGCATTTCTATCTCGACGGGGAAACCGCCGACGGCCGCACTGCCGCACCCGATGGGGCCGCCGCGACGGAAGGCCAGCGCCGCTTCACCCGCATCCCCTTCGACGCCGAAGCCGTGCTTGAACGGGACGGTCGGGAATGGCCCTGCACCGTAGTCGACCTCTCCCTCAAGGGAGCCCTGATCGAGCGGCCCGAAGCCTGGGAAGGAACGAAAGGCGAGGATTGCACCCTCGTACTGGCATTGGGGGAAGACGCGCAGATACGCATGGATGCCAAAGTCGCGCATATCGAGGAGGGACAGATCGGGCTGTCCTGCCGCGACATCGACCTCGACAGCATCACCCATCTGCGCCGGCTGGTCGAACTGAATCTCGGCGACCCGGCGCTGCTGGAACGCGAGCTGATGGCGCTGGGTTGAGCACCGCATCGGGCCGGAGCGTCCGGACTCGGTACGCTCAGGCTTGCTGCAACGCCTCCGCGAGGCGCTTCACACCGACGATCTCCATGCCCTGAACGCCGCCCTTGGGCACGTTGGCCGCAGGCACGACGGCGCGCCTGAAGCCGTGCTTCGCGGCCTCGCGAAGACGTTCCTGACCGTTGGGCACGGGCCGGATCTCGCCGGCCAGGCCGATCTCGCCGAACGCCACCAGATCCGTGGGCAACGGCCGGTCGCGGAAGCTGGACAGCACGGCGAGCACGACCGCGAGATCGGCGGCCGTTTCACCGACCCGCACGCCGCCGACGACATTGGCGAAGACGTCCTGATCCATCAGCGCGATGCCGCCATGGCGATGCAGCACCGCCAGCAGCATGGCCAGCCGGTTCTGCTCCAGACCCAGCGTCACGCGGCGCGGATTCGACAGATGACTTTCGGCCACCAGCGCCTGCACCTCCACCAGCAGCGGCCGCGTGCCCTCGCGCGTGATCATCACCACGCTGCCGGGCACGGCCTCCTCGTGGCGCGAGAGGAAGATCGCCGAGGGGTTGCTCACCTCGCGCAGCCCCTTGTCGGTCATGGCGAACACGCCCAGCTCGTTGACGGCGCCGAAGCGGTTCTTGATGGCGCGCACCACCCGGTAGCGCCCGCCGGGATCACCTTCGAAGTACAGCACCGTATCGACCATGTGCTCGAGCACGCGCGGCCCGGCGAGTGTGCCTTCCTTGGTGACGTGACCGACCA
>JAJJPM010000040.1:0-5297 GCA_032907525.1 Gammaproteobacteria bacterium | reverse complement strand
TGCGCGACGAACGGGACCGCCGGGGCCTCACTCCTCACTCCTCACTCCTCACTCCCCAATAAGCAACCCATCCACGAGGGGGTTAAGCCCGCGGTATCCGGCTGCCGACCGGCCCGCGCCGTGCAGCCGACTTGCGACAGCCGGAGGCGGAAGGGCGCGGGCCGGTCGGCAGCCCTGCGCCACAGCCATCCCGCACGCGGACACGTCCGGCACAGTACTGGACTCGCGGGATGACGGTATCTACCCGCGCCGCTTGCAGGCGGCGAGCTGTTCCGACCAGACCTGCAGCAGGCGTTCGCGCAGGAACGGGTCCTCGTGGCTCGCCAGTACCTCGGCGGCCGACACGTTCCAGGTACAGCGCTTCCAGCCCTCCGGCACGGCGCATTCCACACGCAGCTCCCACACGCCGTCGCCCGGCTCCAGTTCGTACAGATAGGCCTCGATGCCCAGCGCGTCGAGCAGACGGCCGACGATTTCGCGTCCCCTGGCGAGATCGGACGTCGTGAGGTTCATAGCCGGTGTCCTCTGCGGGTTGCCTCGGCCGCGGCGAGGCCTGCACCGGTATCGGCCGGCCGGTGTGCGCCGGATTTGGGTCCCAGCAGCGCCTCGATGTCCTCGCGGTGCAGCGTTTCGCGTTCCTCCAGCGCCGTGATCAGGCGGTCGAGCTCGGCGCGGTGCTCGAGCAGCGTCTGCCGGGCGCGCCGCTCGGCCTCGTTGAGCAGCTTCTGCACGGCCAGATCGACGGCCTGTGCGGAGTGCTCGCTGTAGCGCCGCGGCAGCGCGACCTCGCGGCCGAGGAAGGGGTGCTCCTCGTCTTCGCGCAGATCGACGGGGCCGATGTCCTCGGACATGCCCCAGCGCGACACCATCGAGCGCGCCAGGCGCGTCGCCTGGCGGATGTCGTCGTCGGCGCCCGAGCTCACCGTGCCCAGCAGTTCCTTCTCCGCGTTGCGGCCGCCGAGAATGACGGCCAGCCGGTCGCGCAGATAGTCCTCGTCCACCGTGTGGCGTTCCTCCTCGGGCAACTGGTGGGTGCCGCCCAGCGAGCGGCCGCGCGGGATGATGGTGACCTTGAACAGCGGATCGCTGTGCGGTGTGTGATGGGCGACCAGGGTGTGGCCGGCCTCGTGCACGGCCAGCCGGTGGCGTTCCTCCGGCTGTATCGCCAGCGTGCGCACCGTGCCCAGCAGCAGCCGGTCGCGGGCATCCTCGAAATCCGCGTCCAGCACCCGCTCGCGGTGTTCGCGCGCGGCGCGGATGGCGGCTTCGTTGACCAGGTTCTTCAGATCCGCGCCGGAGAAGCCGGAGGTGCCGTTGGCGATGCGGGTGAGATCGACGCCGCTGTCCAGCGGCACCTTGCGGGTGTGCACCCTGAGGATGGCCTCGCGGTCGTTGCGGTCGGGCAGATCCAGGGTCACGTGCCGGTCGAAGCGGCCCGGCCGCAGCAGCGCCGGATCGAGGACGTCGGGACGGTTGGTCGCCGCGACGATCAGCACGGCCTCGTGACCTTCGAAGCCGTCCATCTCGGCGAGGATCTGATTGAGCGTCTGCTCGCGCTCGTCGTGGCCACCGCCCAGGCCGGTGCCGCGGGTGCGGCCGATGCTGTCGAGCTCGTCGATGAAGATGATCGCCGGCGCGCGCTTCTTGGCCGCGTCGAACAGATTGCGGACGCGCGACGCGCCGACGCCGACGAACACCTCGATGAACTCCGATCCCGAGATGGAGAAGAAGGGCACGCCCGCCTCGCCGGCCAGGGCCCGCGCCAGCAGCGTCTTGCCGGTGCCGGGCGGACCCATGAGCAGCACGCCGTGCGGGACCTCGGCGCCGAGCTTCTGGAAGCGCGCCGGGTCCTTCAGATACTCCACCAGCTCGGTGACCTCGCGCTTGGCGTTGTCCTGACCGGCGACGTCCGCGAAGCTCACCTCCGGCACCTTGGCCTGCTCGGTGGAACGCTCCAGGAAGCGGCGCAGCTCGCTGCCGGGACCGAGCCGGCCGTTGCCGAGCATCTGCGAGGAGCGCCGCATCACCCACCAGAAGAAGCCGAACAGCACGACCCAGGGCAGCAGCGCGAACAGCAGCGGGTACAGGCCGGTCTGCGTCGGATCCTCGCCCACCCGCACCCGCACGCCGTGTTCGTCCAGGAGCGACAGCAGACCCTCGCCGCCGAAGGACGGGATACGTGCGAGGAACTGCGTGCCGGGCTCCTTCCCGGGCCCGATCGGTTGCGGCTCCGTCAGCCGGCCTTCGGCGTGCTCGCCGCGGAGCGTGACCTCGGCCACCCGGTCCTGCCGGACGTAGGCGGTGAAGTCGCTGTAGGCGATCTCGTAGCGGGGCGGGCCGTAGGGCATGCGCACGAGCAGCATGTAGAGCAGTCCGATCGCGGCAGCCATCAGGACATACCGGCTCCAGCGGCGCCACATGTCGGGGGTTTCGCCGTCAGTCATCGCTGCGATCCATGATGAACGTCCCGCGGGGCAGCGCACGCGGCTGCGCGGTGAGTGAATTTCCGGGCCATGTCCGCAGGACACCGCTGCCGGTTCCCGGGCACGCCTTGAGTATAGAGCAGCCGCGCCGCCGGGCATTGACGCCGGTCAGCTCCGGCCCGACCCCGCCTGTGATGGCGGCGCCGGTCGGCTACGCTTTGCATGCGGGAACCCGGAAACCGTATTCGCCACGGAAGCACTCGGAAACACACGGAAGGCGAGGATGCGGCGACTTTTACATTCCGTGCATTTCCGTGTGTTTCCGTGGCCAGGACGATTTTCGCATCGATCCGTCAGGGAGAACCATGAGCAGCGACGATTTCAGCGCCGGCATCTCGCGCGAGATCTGGGCGACCAAGTACCGCCAGGCGGACGAACCCGACATCCGCGCCAGCTGGCGGCGCGTGGCGGCCGCGCTGGCGGCAGTGGAGGGCGCCGATGCAAACGTCTGGCAGGCGCGCTTCTTCGAATTGCTCGACGGCTTCACCTTCCTGCCCGGCGGGCGCATCCTCGCCGGCGCCGGCACCGGCCGGCGCGTCACATTGTTCAACTGCTTCGTCATGGGGACCATCGAGGATTCCATGGACGGCATCTTCGACGCGCTCAAGGAGGGCGCGCTGACCATGCAGCAGGGCGGCGGGGTCGGCTACGACTTCTCGACGCTGAGGCCGCACGGCATGCCGGCGCAGGCGGTGGGCGGCGTCGCCTCGGGACCGGTGTCGTTCATGCGCATCTGGGACAGCATGTGCGACACGCTGCTGTCCACCGGCGCGCGCCGCGGCGCGATGATGGCGACGCTGCGCTGCGATCACCCCGACATCGAGCGCTTCATCGACGCCAAGCGCGAGCGCCGCGAACTGCGCAACTTCAACCTTTCCGTGCTGGTCACCGACGCCTTCATCGAGGCGGTGCGCGCCGACGCCGACTGGCCGCTGGTGTTTCCACGCGCGGACGGCGAGACGGCCGGCGGCGAGACGGTCATGCGGATATGGTCGGGGCGGCGCGAACCCGTGCCCTGCGCGGTGGTGCGCACGGTGCGCGCGCGGGCACTGTGGGAGCGGCTGATGCGCGCGACCTACGACTACGCCGAGCCGGGCGTGCTGTTCGTCGACCGCATCAACGGCGAGAACAATCTCTACTATCGCGAGCACATCAGCGCCACCAATCCCTGCGGCGAGATCCCGCTGCCGCCCTACGGCGCCTGCGATCTGGGCTCGCTCAACCTGACGCGCTTCGTGCGCGATCCGTTCACCAGCGGCGCACGGCTGGACCTCGACGCCCTGCGGGCCAGCGTGCCGGTGGCGGTGCGCCTGCTCGACGACGTGATCGATGCCTCGCGCTTTCCTCTGGAGCGGCAGGCGGAGCAGGCGCGCGGCACCCGCCGCATCGGCCTGGGCATCACCGGCCTGGCGGACGCGCTGATCATGCTCGACCTGCGCTACGGCGACGAGTCCGCGCGCCGGCTCGCCGGGCAGGCGATGGCGGAGCTGTGTCACGCCGCCTACCGCGCGTCGATCGATCTGGCGCGCGAGAAGGGTCCCTTTCCGTTCTTCGAGGCCGATGCGCATCTGCGGGGGGCGTTCATCCGCCGGCTGCCCGAGGACATCCGCCAGGGCATCGCCCGGCACGGCATCCGCAACAGCCACCTGATCGCCATCGCGCCGACCGGCACTATCAGCCTGCTGGCCAACAACGTCTCGAGCGGCCTGGAGCCGGTGTTCGACTTCCAGTACCGGCGCCGCCTGCGCCAGGCGGACGGCGCCCTGCGCGAATACGAATTGACGAGTCACGCGCTCGCCCGCTGGCGCGGCCTGCACGGCGACCGGCCGTTGCCGGGGAGCTTCGTCAGCGCGCGCATGCTGGTGCCGGAGGCGCACCTGCGCATGCAGGCGGCGGTCCAGCCGTACGTCGACAACTCGATCTCCAAGACCATCAACGTGCCGGCGGACTTCCCCTTCGAGGCGTTCGAGGACGTGTACGCCCAGGCCCACGCGCTGGGCCTCAAGGGCTGTACGACCTTCCGCCCCAACCCCGTTACCGGCGCCGTGCTCAGCGATGCGGCCGAGACGACCAACGTCCAGTGCTGTTCCCTGCGGCGCGAACCGGACTGAATCTGCGCGGCGGACGCAGGGGGCCCGGAGTTGATCTGCGTCAGCCCGGCCGTGTGGCGGAGGACCATACTGAAAAGAGAGGAAACGGAAATGCGGGACAGGGAACCGCGAGGCCCGGCGGTCGCCAGGGTTTCGCGAAGAGTTCGGGGACTTTGCCTGGGAGAGACGGTCATGACGACATGGGTGGTGGTGGCGGACAGCAGCCGCGGCAGGATCTATACGCAGGATCGGCACGGCGGGGCGTTGCGGGAAATGTTCGATCTGGTGCATCCCGGCGCGCGGCTGCAAAGGGAGGAACTGACCTCGGACCGTCCGGGCAGACACACCGGCGCCTTCGGTCAGGGTTCGCATGTATTCGACGCCCGGACCGAGGCCAAGGAACACGAAGCGGAGGTCTTCGCCAGGGAGATCGCCACGCGCCTGGAGGCGGGCCGCACCGGCGGCCAGTTCCAGGAACTGGTGCTGGTGGCGCCTCCGGAGTTCCTGGGCACGCTGCGGGGACAACTGGGTGACGATCTGCGCCGGCTGGTGGTCAGAGAGATCGGCAAGGATCTGGTCACGCGTACGCCCGACGAGATCCGCGACACGCTGCGGGCGAGTTAGCCCGATCCGGCGCTCATTGAGGCGCGCGGGACCGTCGGGCACAGGGAATCGGGGACTGGCCTATGTTCAATCGGGGACAGACTTAAGTCTGTCCCCGGTT
>JAJJPM010000039.1:0-65174 GCA_032907525.1 Gammaproteobacteria bacterium | reverse complement strand
GTCTGCTGGTCGGACCGGAAGGGGGCCTGAGTCCTGCGGAACGTGCGCTCGCGGTGCAGGCAGGGTTCCTGCGCATGCGGCTGGGGCCGCGCATCCTGCGCACCGAGACCGCGGCCCTGGCGGCCCTCGCCGCCCTGCAGGGAGTCTGGGGGGATCTGAACGGGGAACGCCGGCACACTCCGGCGTGACTGGAACGACCTAGTGGCAGACCTCTGCCACGGCCGATTCGAGCGCATCCAAATCCGGAATCACGGCCTGGATATCGCCGACCCGCACCCCGCAGAGGGCGCCCACGGCTGCTTCGGCGGACACTTCCTGAAGCATGTCCGCGCCCACCCTCTTGAGCTGCGGGATGCCGGCCGTCACCAGCGCATAGAAGGGCAACCCGCTGTCGGGCCTGATACCGTTGACCACGGCGATACGCGCCTGCACGAGACCGCTGCGGGCATCCAGCCCCTGCAGGCGATCGTACGAGATCAATGGGATATTCTGGCCACGCCAGCTGATGGTGCCGAGGAGCCACTCGGGTGCGTCGTCTATCTCGCGCGGCTGCACGTAGGGCACCACTTCGGCCACCGCCACGTTCGGCAACAGCAGGTTGCACCCCTGCAGCGGAATGATCAGCGTGCGTACCATGTCCTGAAGCGTCGCTTGCATATCCAGTTCCCCTGTCCGTTCCTTCCGGAGCAGCGCGATCAGTGCGCCGCCGCCTGAGTTCCTGCCTTGTCGGCGACCCGTCTGGCCAATTCTTCAGGCGTGCCGCTGTAGGTAACGACGCCGCGGCGGCGGGCGGCATCCGGCATGCTGCTCATGACACAGCTGTCGGCCGCCTGGGCCCATACCACACCGCCGGCTCTGCTGATCGCCTCGGCGCCTGAAGCGCCGTCCTCTCCCAGCCCACTGAATACGATGGCACCGGATTTCTTCCCGTAACAACGCGCCGCCTCTTCCATGACATCGTCGATACACGGCCTGTATGGACCGCGGACCGGCTCGTCGCGCAGATCCACGGCACCCGCGTCAGTGAGCACGAAGCGGCGGTCGACCGGCACGAGAATCACTTCGCGCGCGCGTACCGACCGTCCCGCCTCCGCGGGCATTACACGCATCCCCGTCACCCGATCGAGCTGCTCCGCCAGCAGTGATACGAATGGCTGACCGATGTGCTGCGCCACGATGAACCCCACCGGAAGATCGCTCGGCAGATGGCTGAGGAACAGCTTCAGCGCCTGCGGGCCGCCGAGCGACGCGCCCAGCACCCACACCATGACCGCCGGCATGTCCGCCGCACCGAATTCAGGTGGCACCACGCGCAACGCCGGTTTGGGGGTGACTTCGTCCCTGGTCACTCTCTCGGCCGCAGTGGTCGGCGCGACGGACGCAGCCGATGCCGCAGGCCGTGGACGGGAACCTTCACGCACTTCGACCAGATTCCTGAGTTTGGCGATCAGCTTCCGATCCCAGCCGCTGATGTCGGGCTGAACACCCTCGTTGAACAGAATCGGCACCGCCGACCGTTCTATGAGTATTTCCAGACGGTCCAGCTCCCGGCTGGTGGCCTCGTCTAGATTCACCAGCAGCGCGTCGACATCGTCCGCGCCCACTTGCTCCGGCTGATAATCTCCGATGGTCCGATCCAGGACAATCTGCACACCGCCCGCCTCGAGCAGCCCCCGCAACCGGCTCCCCTGCGCGTCCCTGTCGGCGATCAATGCGACACGCAGCCGGCGCAACGGCGCGTCAGCCATGGGCATCGCGCCCCTTCACCAATCCGCTTATGGTCTCCAGCAGTTCGCTCTCCTGATAGGGCTTGCCCAGATATCGATCGACGCCGATCTCCATGGCCCGGCGCCGATGCTTGTCTCCGGTGCGCGAAGTGATCATGATGATCGGGATCTCGCGCAGGCGCGTCTCGTTGCGGATGTGCGTCGCGAGCTCGAAGCCGTCCATGCGCGGCATCTCGATATCCAGCAGCATGACATCAGGCAGATGTTCCTGCAGCTTCGCAACGGCGTCGACACCGTCCTTCGCAGTGATGACCTGCATGCCATTGCGCTCCAGCAGGCGGGTCGTGACCTTCCGCACGGTGATTGAATCGTCGACCACCATGACCAGCGGCTGCCGTGCCTCCGGCCGCGCAGCTTCCGCCAATACCCGCTCGATGGTTGCGCTGACGCCCCCGGAGCGCAACAGACCGCCGAGATCCAGGATCAACACCACGCGGCCGTCGCCGAGAATGGTCGCGCCCGAGATGCCGCGTACGCTGCTGATCTGCGGCCCGACCGACTTGACCACCGTTTCACGACTGCCCAGCAGACCCTCGACCTGCAACGCCATACGGTGGTCGCCCGATCGCACCAGAAGGACCGGCAGCCGCTTGGCGGTCGCGGAACCCGCGGCCGCGCCATGCCCCAGCAACTCGCCGAGGTTGTGAACCGGATAGCTGAATCCGGCGTATTCGAAGCGTGCCGATGCGTCGCCGAGATAGCGTGACAATTCATCGCCGCGCATGCGCACGATACCTTCGATGCCGGTCAGCGGAATCGCGTAGACTTCTTCGTGAACCTGCACCAGCAGCGCCTGGCTGATGGCCAGCGTGAAAGGCAGACGGATGGTGAAGATCGTGCCGGCGCCCTGCTTGGAATCGATGTGCAGCGAGCCGCCGAGCTGCTTGACCTCGCTGTTGACCACGTCCATTCCGACGCCGCGACCGGCAATCTGGGAAACCTGTTCGGCCGTGCTGAAGCCGGTCTCGAGCACGAACTGCATCACGTCGGAATCGCTCACCTCCGCATCATCCGCTATCAGCCCGCGCTCGCGCGCCTTGCGGCGGATCGCCGCGATATTCATGCCGGCGCCGTCATCGGCAAGACGTATCACGACTTCCGAGCCGTCGCGGGAAAGGCTGACCTTGATGGTTCCCGAGGGCTTCTTGCCAGCCGCGGTGCGCCGTTCGGGCGTCTCGATGCCATGTGCCACGGCATTTCGCAGCATGTGCTCGATGGGAGCGATGATGCGATCGATCACCGTGCGGTCCATCTCGCCTTCGGCACCCTCGAGCACCAGTTCCGCACGCTTGCCGAGTTCCTGTGCCGCTTGCCGTACGATTCGGCGCATGCGCGGCGCGAGCCCGGCGAACGGCACCATGCGAGTGCGCATCAGACCTTCCTGCAGCTCCGTGTTGACACGGGACTGCTGCAGAAGAAGCGTTTCCGACTCGCGGGTGATGTTGTCCATCAGGCCCTGAATGCTGACCAGGTCACTGATACTTTCCAGCATGGACCGGGACAGCTGCTGCAGGTGCGAATAACGGTCCATTTCCAGCGGATCGAAGTGCTCGTCTGCCGATGCAACGTCACGCTCGTAGCGGAAAAGCACCTGAGCCTCGGTTTCGATTTCGAGCTTGCGCAGCTGTTCGCGGATGCGCTCGACGGTCTGACCGAGCTCGGACAGGTTGAATCGCATGCTGCCGATCTGCTGCTCGAGCCGTGAGCGGTAGATGCTGATCTCGCCGGCGAAATTCACCATGTTATCCAGAAGGTCCGCACGCACGCGCACGAGTTCCTGCTGGCTGCGTGCCACGGTCATCTGTTCATCGGAAGACGGTTCCGACGCGACAGGCCCGGGCTGCGCGGATACCGCGGCCGACGCCGGCCTCTCCACGGGCTCAGGCGCCGGCACGGGCGCCGACGCCGATTCCCCGTCCGTCCGGGTCGGAACGGCGACGGGCGCCTCGCCGCGGCGCAGGGCCTCGAGCCGATCGATCACGCCGGTCGCCGCCTGCAACGGCTTGCGGTCGCGCACCGCCTCGAGCATGTGCACCAGCCGATCCTGAGCCACCAGCAGTACTTCAAACAGATCGGCGGAAGGGGCCACCAGACCATCGACCACGGCGATCAACAACGATTCCAGGGAGTGACTCAGATCGCCGATGGCGGCGATGCCGGCCATGCGCGCACCACCTTTCAGGGTATGCAGATGCCGCTGCAGTTCCGCCATCAGCGCCTGATCGCCGGGCGCCTCGATCCATTTGTGCAGCGCTGCGTCACTGGCCGCCAGAATCTCTTCGCCTTCCTCGAGGAAAACGTCGATGAGGTCCTGGTCCGCCGTGTCGTAACCTATCCCCTGCTCGCCACCGTGATCGGCTAGTTTGTCGCCGGGTGCCGTGCCGGCCGCGTCCGAAACGACGGTGGACACGACTGCGTCTTCGGATTGGTCGGGAGGTGCGGTCGGTTGAGCCACGGCGGCGATCGGATCGCCTCTCTCCGGTGACTCGAACTCTCCCATCTCCGGTGCGGATGCCTCGACCACGCCCAGCGACTCGTCAAAGGGATCGGCAAACGGGTCTTCCGAATCACGGCCGGCCGCGTCGGGCGGCTGACTGAAGGGGTCCAGGTCATCCGCCCCCTCGAGCACGATCTCCAGGGGCTCCACGCTTCCGGTCTCATCGTCCGAGGGAACGTCCAGCGATTCGACCTCGAACGACTGGATATCCTGGACGCCGAGACCGGCATCCTCGGGTGCGATGGCCTCCACGACCATGCCGCCGGCGTCCGCGGCCGGCAGGGCCTCGGATGAGAGCGCCGCCTCGGAACCGGCCTGGGCCGCACGCTGCGAAAGGTCCTCCAGACCCTGCACGACGGCCGTATAGTCCGGGTGACCGGTATCCTCGTGCTGGAGCCGTGCCACCAGGCTCTCGATGACCTCCATCGCGCGGGCGATCATATCGGCGCCCTCGCCCGGCAAAGGCAGATCGTCTCTGCGCAATGCCTTGGCATATCGCTCGATGGCGTTGGCCACTTCGGCGATGGCGTCGGCCCCGGCCATGCGCGCACTGCCGTGCAGCGTGTGCAGCGCCCGCAGGAGCGGGTCCGTCACATGGCACTCGTGGCTCGCGGTCCTGCACGTCTCGAGGAAAGACAGTACCGTTCCCACATGATCGCGGGACTCGTTGCTGAAGATCTCGTACAGTACCGGGTCAAGCCTGGAGTCGTCCGCCGATGTCTGGCTGACAACCTCTTCGGCAGCCGCTTCATCAGCCGCGGCTTCGTCGCTGTCCTGCGCGTCGGATACGACCGGCTCGGCCTCGGCTGCGGCAGCAATAGGCTGCGCGTCCAGGGCATCGAGCGAAACCGCCTCTCCTCGGCTGCAGGCCTGGGCAAGCTCTGCCAGCGCCTCGGCCGGCTCGGCCGTCGCAGATCCGTCCCGGATCTGGGCGATCAGTTCCGGAAGCACTCGCGCCGCACGCTCGAGCAGGCCACAGACCGTGGCACTGCGCGGGATCGTTCCATCGATGACGCGGTTGAGCATGTTCTCGAATGCCCATGCGAACTCGCCAATGCGCATGGCGCCGACGAGGCGACCACTGCCTTTCAATGTGTGGAACGAACGCCGCATGCCGGTGAGCGCGTCCCGGTCCTCTTCGTCATTCAGCCAACGCGGAAGAAATTCCTTGATGTTGGCCAGTTCTTCTTCCGATTCCTCGATAAATATTTCCAGGATCTCGGCATCTATGTCCTCACTCAGCGCTTGCGGGGCTGCTGCGCGGGCCACGGATGGCGCGGACGCCTCGGTGACGACGATTTCCGTTTGTTCGAACGACACGTCGATGCCGGGTGCCTCCGGAACAGGCTCCTCGTCATCCGGCAGAGATGACACCGGTTCCGCAACGATATCGGCAAGCTCGATGGCCTCCACTTCCGTGGCGTCCAGCCCATCGGCCGGAGCCATATCGATCTGCTCCGGATCTTCCACGACAATGGAGCCATCGAGGGTCTGATCGACCTGGTAACCGGCTCCCTCTGAGGGGCCCGGGCCCTCCAAGGCTGACATGTCGATCCCCTGTCCGCCGGATCCGTCCTTGGCGGCCACGTCCTCGGCCTCTTCGACGACGGGAGCGGCGACCGTCTGTGCCGTGCCATGCCCGAGTCGCTCGAGGCTTCGTTCCGCCGCATCGAGGATGGACTGTCCGAACAGCCGACCCTCGCGCAACCCTTCGAAATAATATTCGACGCTGGAAACGGCGTCGGCCAGCGCATCGAATGTCGGCTGATCGGGTCGCATGTTGGCGTCGCGCACACTGTCGGCCACATAGCCGCGCAACGCGTCGACGATCGAGGCGGCGCGCTGTTCGCCAAGAAGCAGCAGCCCGCCGCTGATCTGGTGAAAAATCTGAGGAACCTTGTCGAGCAGGGAGAAGTCGTTCTCGCTCTCCATGAAAGCGAGGATGGAATCCTTGGCCTGGGCGATGTCGCGTATGGCCTCGTCCGCCACCACCATTCTGACCTGATTGAATTCCGCGTCCGGAAGCGCCTGCCCGTTCTCCTCGTTGGTCATGGCAGGCGGCGCGACCCTGCCCTTGGCAAGCGCGTCCAGCGACGACTCGATGGATATCAGCGCGGCCGCGACGTCCATCAATACGAGTTCATCCACCTGGCGGCGTCCCTCGACCATATCGGTCGTCGCGTCGGCCTGGGTCTGCGCGATCTTGCGCAACGAGCCGAGGCCGAGCATGCCGAGCGTATCCGCGATCTGCCGCAGGGTTTCGGCCGCAGGCTGCAGCGTCGTAAGGGTTTTCCCGCCGCCACGCTGGAAGAGGTCCACCGCATCCTTGACGCGGGCGAGATCCTCCTTTATCGCCGTCGAGACCGTCGTCATCAGCTCCGCGTTATGGCCGGAAAGACTGACCGCCGCCTGTTCCAGTTCCGACTGGTCAGGGAGCAGGGCGCCGAGCCGGAATACGCTCTTGATCCGCGTGACAGGCTCGCCCCCGTCGCGCGCCCGTGCGATGTAGAACAGCAGATTCTTGATCAGATCCCGCGGCGCATCGGCAGCGAGCGCCGCCTCGCCTTCATCGATGAGCCGCTTGATCTGGCGATCCGTCTGGCCGAGCAGCAGCTTGGTGGCCATACTCGGCTCCAGCCAGCCGTGCCGCAACGCGGCGACCATACCCTCGGCCACCCACCATAGGCGGCGCACCGAATCCGTCGCACTGGCGAGACGCAGACCGGTCAGCACCTGGCGGAGCCGATCGAGATTGGCTTCCGCTTCCTTGCCCCGGAACCAGCCCAGCAGCGCCAACTGATACGAATGGCGCTGTTTGCGGGCCACTGCCTGCGAATCCTCTCCGGCTGACGTCTCCTGCAAATCGTCAGGCAACACCGCATCCAGGTCCGGCATGAACAGCGAGTTGTCCGACAACAGCTTCTGGCCGCGAATGGCCCGCAGATCGTTCAGAAGCGGCAACAGCACCAGCGGGATATCACGATGGCCGGCAACGAGACGTTCCAGGTAATCGGGCAGTTGCAGGATGCCCCGCATGACGAGTTCATAGGCCTCCTGCCGCTGCCCAACCGAATCGGCGATCAAGGCCTCGACGACGTGCTCCATTTCCTCCGCCAGGAGCGCCGCCCCATACAGCTCCACCATCTGCAGCGTGCCGTAGACCTGGTGCAGATGGACCGCGCAAAAACGCAGCTGCGCGTCGTCGGCCGGCGTTTCGACGTAGGCTTCCAAGGCCTGACGCGCCTGTTTCAGTGTCGCATCGAGCTCCTGCTTCACCCATTTGACAGTGCTGTAGTCGATTGCTTCGTTCATTATCATCCCTTATGCGTTCCCGACCGCGCCTGAGAGACGACGGTAGGCAAGCGTCCCCTCGAACCGGATGCGCTCGAACTCCGGATGTGACCAGCTGGGCATATCTCCCGGCCCCAAAACCAGGACCCCGCCAGGCGCAAGCCTCTTCGCAATATCCCGCAGCAGATCCAGTCTCCGCCCCCGCGAAAAATAGATGAGCATGTTCTGGCAATAGATCAGATCCAGGTCGCGCAGCGGAAGCTGTTCCAGTTGCACGACATTGACCCTGGAAAAACAGACTCGGCGACGGAGGCGATCCACGACCTGATACGCATCGTCACCGACGCGCCGGAAGTAGCGTTCACGCAGCTCTTCCGGCACACCGCTCAGGCGCCGCCCGCCATACACACCTTTGCGCCCGATGTCCAGCGATGGCTGACTGATATCCGTCGCGGTGATGCCGAACATCGTCTGATCGGAGTATCGCTGCATGTATCCATCGATCACCATGGCCAGCGAATAAGGCTCTTCGCCGGTGGAGCACCCGAGGCTCCACGCATGGAAACACCTTCCGGATTCGGAATTGCGCGCGAGAAAGCCGGGCAGGATATCGCCAGTGAGCAGTTCCAGCGAAGGGGCGTGCCGAAAGAAAGACGTTTCATGCACGGTGATGCGATCCATCAGCATCGCCCATTCGCGCGACCACCTGTGCCCTGTGGTCAACAGCCGGTAGTAGCCGTCATAATCCGCCGCTTCGGTCTCGCGCATGCAGGCGCGCAGCCCGACTGCCATGAAGGATTTGCGCTCAGGCGGGATGGTTACACCGGTGCGGCGCTCTATCAGCTCCATCCATTTCAGCATCTGGGCATCGTCCAGCCCCGGCAGCTGGTCCGTCATGGCACTCCAGGCATGCTTCGCCGCTGACCATCCCACGATTCATCGCTCCATCACCGGTCTGGCAGGTGCACGTCAGTCGGGCAGCTTGAAGCCGGCAACGGTGCGGCGCAGATCGTTGGACAACTCGGTGAGGTTGCCGATCGAGGCCGCGGTCTCGTTGGTGCCGGCGTTCGTCTGGGTGGTGATCTCCTGGATGACGTTCATGGTCGACGAGATCTCGACGGCCGCCTTCGACTGCTGGGCAGCCGACACCGAAATCGTTTCGATGAGGTCGGCGAGGTGAGTCGACACGCTCACGATTTCGTCCAGGGCGTCACCGGCGTCCTCCGCAAGGCGAGCCCCGTTGACCACGCCCGCGGTACTCTGCTCCATCGAGATGACCGCTTCGTTGGTATCCGTCTGAATGGTCTTGACCAGGGCTTCGATCTGCTTGGTGGCATTGGACGAACGTTCTGCGAGGCGCTGCACTTCGTCGGCAACCACCGCAAAGCCACGACCCGCCTCACCGGCCATGGCGGCCTGGATCGCGGCGTTCAAGGCCAGAATGTTGGTCTGTTCGGCGATGTCGTTGATCAGCTCCACGATGTCACCGATCTCCTGGGAAGACTCGCCGAGACGCTTGATGCGTTTGGAAGTCTCCTGAATCTGCTCGCGGATCGAATCCATGCCTTCGATGGTTCGACGCACGGCCTTGCCGCCCTTGTTCGCGATTTCCACCGACTTGTTCGCGACCCCTGCCGATTCCTTGGCATTCTGGGACACCTCTCCGATCGAAACCGCCATTTCGTTGATCGCGGTGCTCGCCGAGGTGATTTCCGCGGCCTGGTGCTCACTGGCCTCGGCGAGCTTGATCGCGGTCGACCTGGTCTGTTCCGCAGCGCTCGAAACCTGCCCTGATGTGGTATTGATGGTCTCCACCACATCCCGGAGGGCGTCGATGGTGAAATTGACGGAGTCCGCGATAGCGCCCGTTATGTCTTCCGTAACTGTCGCGTAGCGGGTCAGGTCGCCGTCCGCCAGATTTCCCATCTCGTCGAGCAGACGCAGAATGGCCGCCTGGTTGCGCTTGTTGATGGCCTCGGCAGCTTCGCGGCGGCTTTCCGCGTCGCGCTTCAGAGCCACACCGAGGAGAACCAGGCAGGCAAGCGCGATGACGCCGAATACGTAGGCGACCTCGTTCTTGATGAGACGCTTCGCCGGCGCCTGTGTATATATGTTCTGCAGTGCGAGGGCGGCCGCAAACAGCTCGTCGGACATCCGGGAGGCATTGCTCGCCGCCGCCTGAACGCCCAGCAGATCTTCCGAGTTGTCCAGCATCTCGCCGACGTAGTCGCTCACCGAGCTGAACAGCATGGCGATCTCGCGCAGCTTGGCCTCGGCCTCGGGATCCTTGATCGCCTGCACATTGTCGCCGCCGCGGATCTGATCTTCGAGAACCTGTCCGAACTCTTCGGTATCCTTGGCGAACTGTTCGGTAGCTGCGGCAGCATCGTCGCCGGCAAGCACCTTGTTCAGGTTATTGACTATTCGCTGTGAGAGCATCAGCTGACGACTGGCGATTCGCACCTGATCCTGGCCTGCCCCCTTCTTTACCAGGATGCGCACGACGTCTTCATAATGGCTGAGCAGCTGGGGCATGAACTCGTTGATCACGCCGGCCGTCTCCTTCACCGACAGCACCAGTTGCTTGCCGTTCAGCACGGTGTCCACCGAAGTACGGAAGGAATTCCATTTTGCGGCCGCATCGTCGAGCGCCGCCAGCGCGTCGCCGCTGGTCGGCGGAAGACCGGTTTCGGCATTGCCGTCGCGCATATAACCCAGCGTCTGACTGAACCGCTCACGATACTTGATGACCTGATCGAAGGCGGCTTCGTTGCCGCTGGATGCCTCCAGCGCGTATTTCGCGATCCGCTGCGACAGAACCTGCTGCTCGCCGGCGTATCCGATGTATTCCTTGTCGAAACCCGCCAGGCGGCCCATGTACCAGAACACGGCAAACATGAGGCCGGCGGAGATCAACAACCCGCCGATCAGATACCCGACGCTTTTGCTCGTGCCCCGTTTGACGGAAGCGGCTTTCGCTGTGCTCATCACCCTGTCTCCTGACCCTTGAATTACTTCCCGGAATTACTTATGAAGTTCTTATGCAATTTGCCGGCCAATCCGATGGCCGGCGTGAGGCTTGCTCCCTCGAGTTCCCGCTCAGATAGCCGCCTGGAGAAACTGCGGCGTCTCCGCGAGCCTTTTCAGGCTGAAAACCCCCCAATGGTCATCACCGGAGTAGAACCCGTGCAGCAGATAGGCCGCCAATGCGGGATCGCTGCTCGGCAGGTCTTCCGTCCGCTGTTCGGGGAAGAAGTGCTTGAGCCCGAGAACCTCATCGACGACCAGCCCGGAAAAGACGCCCTTGTGGTTGACCACGAGAATGCGGCTGAGCCGCCCCGGCAATGTACTGCGGCCACGGAGATAACCCTGCAGATCCATGATGGGAAGCAGATTCCCGCGGATATTGGCGATGCCCCGCACCCACTCTTTCGATCCCGGCACCTTGGACATCCCGGGATAGGTCAGGATCTCGGTCACATGATCGAGCGGCGCAACCAGGCGGTGCTCGCCGAGGCGGAAGGCGATGCCCAACCAGTCCTCCCGTACCTCGATCTGCCGCGGCAATTCATGCGCGTTCTCGCGGCAACGCGCCTCCAGATCACGGAGCAGTTGCAATGGCCTGTTATGCGGCGCAGAAGTCATCAGCGTCTTCTCCCTGACGAAATGCCACCCCGGGCATCAGCCGCCCAACGCGCCTTTCACCTTGCCGATGAGGTCGGCCTCGGCAACCGGTTTCGTGATGTAGTCCGTCGCGCCCTGACGCATACCCCAGACGCGATCGGTCTCCTGATCCTTGGTAGTGCAGATGATCACCGGGATGGAGGAGGTCTCTGCGCTCTTGGTCAATTGGCGCGTCGCCTGGAAACCGTTCAGGCCGGGCATTACGACGTCCATCAGCACGAGGTCGGGTTTCTGGGTCTTGGCGACTTCCACGCCCTCTTCGCCGCTCGCCGCAGTCAGTGTTTGAAATCCATTCTTCTCCAGCATGCTCTTCAGCACATGCATCTCGGTGGGAGAATCGTCCACAATCAGAATACGGGTCATCGATCGGCTCCTTCATTCAACTTGCACATACGTCCCCGCCGGATGCGTTTACCGACGGAGGTGTCCACGTTATCGCCCGACCTGCGGGAAGATTGACGTGGCCCTGGAAATTCGGTCAGCGACAGCGCGCCGCCTGCCTTTGCCGCATCGGCGCCGGCAATACGTCAGCCGCGCTGCACATGCCGTTTGATCGCACCGAGCAGTTCCTCCTTGGCGAAGGGCTTGGTGAGATATTCTTCCGACCCCACGATCCGGCCCCGCGCGCGGTCGAACAGCCCGTCTTTGGAGGACAGCATCACGACGGGCGTGCTCTTGAAGGCCTGGTTGTGCTTGATCAGGGCACAGGTCTGGTAACCATCGAGGCGCGGCATCATGATGTCGACGAAGATGATGTCGGGCCTGTGATCAGCGATCTTCGCCAGCGCCTCGAATCCATCCGTCGCCGTGATGACCTCGCAGCCCGCCTTCTTCAGCAAGGTCTCCGCCGTCCTGCGGATGGTCTTCGAATCGTCTATCACCATGACCTTGGTGCCGGCCAGGCCGTCGTCATTCTGACTGTCCATGACCTGACCCATGCTGTCTCCAGCCGACTCGGCATCCGCGTTCGAAGATAAAATATTTTGCATAACGGCAGGTTATCTCTTACTGTTGACAATGCGACGCGGGCCCGTCCCTGGCCCATGCAGGTGCCAAATTTTTTACGCTCGTCGAGCCCGGAAACCGTCCCTGTCCCGCGCCTCCTGGGCCGACAACCCGGTAAGACCACGAGGGTTATCCCCCGGACGCCCGTTTACTTTAGTATTGCCGTCTCCACCCGTTCCCTTTAGCGTCACTGGAACAGCAAACTTTATGCCGGTTGAACAGTTACACTCCGTCCCGCACCTCACCACCGCTCTCACCGGACCCCTGCAGCAGATCGAATCCCTGCTGCTTACCGAGCAGGCCCGGATCGAAACCTGGCTGCGCGCCGAGTGGCGAAAAACGCCGGCACCGCTCTACGCCTCGGTGGACCTGCGCAACGCCGGCTTCAAACTGGCACCGGTGGACACCAACCTGTTTCCGGCCGGTTTCAACAATCTGAACCCGGCCTTCCTGCCGCTGTGCGTCCAGGCCATGCAGGCGAAAATCGAGCAGATCTGCGAGACGGCGAGCAATATCCTGCTGATCCCCGAGGATCACACCCGCAATCTCTTCTATATGGAGAGCCTTGCCACCCTGCGCGACATCATCCTGACCGGCGGCTACCAGGTGCGGATCGCGTCATTGCGGCCGGACCTGAAGACCGCCGAGACGGTGGAACTTCCATCCGGCCGTTCGGTCAGGCTGGAACCGCTGATCCGCCGCGACCGGCGCGTGGGCGTGGCCGACTACGACGCCTGTCTGGTGATCCTCAACAACGACCTGATGAGCGGCATCCCCGAGCAGCTGCGCGACATCGAACAGCACATGGTGCCGCCACCCGGGCTTGGCTGGTCGAACCGGCTGAAGTCCGGCCACTTCCGCCATTACAACAATGTCGCCAACGAATTCGCCAGGCTGCTCGGGATCGATCCCTGGCTGATCAATCCCCTGTTCCGCAACTGCGGCGAACTCGATTTCAAGAAGCGTGAAGGCGAGGACTGTCTGGTGCGCAACGTCGAGGCGCTGCTGGACAGCGTGCAGAAAAAGTACAACGAATACGGCATCGACAAGCCGCCCTTCGTGATCATCAAGGCGGACGCCGGCACCTACGGCATGGGCATCATTTCCGTCAGCAGCACCGACGAGGTACGCAGCCTCAACCGCAAGCAGCGCACCAAGATGGCCGCCATGAAGGGCGGAACCAGCGTCAGCAAGGTCATTCTCCAGGAAGGCGTCTACACCTTCGAAACCTGGGGCCAGCAGGAGGCCGTGGCGGAACCTGTGGTATACATGATCGACCACTTCGTGGTCGGTGGCTTCTACCGCGTGCACACCGAGCGCGGCGTCAACGAGAACCTCAACGCGCCGGGCATGCACTTCCAGCCGCTCGCCTTCGTCGAACCCTGCAACACCCCGGACCGTAGCCGCGAACCCGATGCGGAACCGAACCGCTTCTATGCCTACGGCGTGCTGGGCCGTCTCGCCCTGCTCGCAGCGGCACGGGAGCTGGCCGAGCACAACGCCCAGTGAAGTTCAAAGTCCATCACTCATGACCCGCCTCGCCATGCTCATGGATCCCATCGGGTCCATCAACATCAAGAAAGACAGCAGCTTCGCCATGCTGCTGGCCGCCCAGCGGCGCGGCTGGGAGTTGCTGTATCTGGAGCAGTCCGACCTGTTCCTGCGCGACGGCCGCGTCTACGCCCACCTGCGGCGGCTGCGCGTCCAGGACGACCCCAAGGGCTGGTACGAACTCGAGGGTGCGCACACCGAACCCCTGGAACGGGTGGACATCCTGCTCATGCGCAAGGACCCGCCGTTCGACATGGAGTACATCTACACCACGCACCTGCTGGACCGCGCGGAGGCCCAGGGCGTGCTGGTGGCGAACCGGCCCGCCAGCCTGCGCGACTGCAACGAGAAACTCTATACGGCATGGTTCCCCGAATGCTGCGCGCCGACGCTGGTCACGCGCAGCGACGCCCAGCTGCGCGAGTTCCTCGCCGAACACGGCGACATCGTGATGAAGCCCCTGCACGGCATGGGCGGCGCGTCGATCTTCCGCATCCGCGCCGACGACCCCAATACGGGCGTGATACTCGAGACCCTCACGGACCACGGCCGGCGCTTCGCCATGGCCCAGCGCTTCATCCCGGAGATCAGCGCCGGCGACAAGCGCATCCTGATGATCAACGGCGAGCCGGTCCCCTACGCGCTGGCACGCATCCCGAAGGAAGGCGAATCCCGGGGCAATCTGGCCGCCGGCGGACGCGGCGAGGGGGTGGAACTCTCGGCGCGCGACCGCTGGATCTGTGCGCGGGTCGGGCCCGCCCTGCGGGAAAAGGGATTGTATTTCGTCGGCCTGGACGTGATCGGCGACTATCTCACCGAGATCAACGTCACCAGCCCCACGTGCATCCGCGAGCTGGACGCCCTCTATGGCCTGGATATCGCCGGCCAGCTGCTGGACTGCCTGGCCGCCCGGCTGATGCGGGCCTGAACGATCCGATGCCGGCACCTCGCGTTTCCAGATACCTGTCCCTGCTCGGCCTGATCGTCGCGAGCCTGCTGGCCCCAGGCTGCGCGCGCCAGACGGACGCCGTGCAGGAACAGCAATTCGTCGCCTTCGGCACCCTGGTGGATGTGAGCGTCTACGGGGTCGATGCCGGACTCGCCCAACGGGCGTTCGCCGACCTCGAACAGCGCTTCGCCCAGTGGCACCGCGATTGGCATGCCTGGGAACCGGGCCCGCTGGTCGAGCTCAACGCCGCCCTGGCATCGGAGGGTGAGGCCGAGGTGCCGGCCGTGATCCTGCCGCTGATCGCGCCCGCGCAGGACCTCTCCGCGCGCAGCGGCGGCCTGTTCAACCCCGCGATCGGCGGACTGCTGGCCCTGTGGGGCTTCCAGAGCGACGAGCTGCCGCAGGCCCCGCCCGCGGCAGCGGCGATCGAGGCCGAACTCGCCGGGCACCCGCGCATGAGCGATCTGCGTCTCGAGGGCAGCCGCCTGACCACCGCCAACCGTGCCGTGAAGCTGGATTTCGGCGCCTTCGCCAAGGGGGTGGCGGTGGACCGGGCGATCGATCACCTGCGCGGACTCGGCATCGACAACGCCATTGTCAATGCCGGCGGCGACCTGCGTGCTATCGGCCGCCGCGGCGGGCGTCCGTGGCGGATCGGCGTCCGCAACCCGCGCGGCCCCGGCGTGCTCGCCGTGATTGAAACCCGGGGCGACGAAAGCGTCTTCACGTCGGGCGATTACGAGCGGGGTTTCGACTTCCGGGGCCGCCACTATCACCACGTCCTGGACCCCCGCACGGGATATCCGGCCGAGGGCGCGCGGTCCGTCACCGTCATCCACACCGACGCCGCAACCGCCGATGCGGCGGCCACGGCGCTGCTGGTGGCCGGGGCCTCCGACTGGCCGAAGGTGGCCCGCGATTTGCAGCTTCGCTGGGTGATGCTGGTCGATGGCGAGGGTGTGATCCACATGACCCCGGCAATGGCGGCGCGGGTACACATCGAGCTCGATCCGCCACCTCTGATCCGGCTCAGCGAGGAACCCTGAGTGCGCGGCTGGGTGACCGGGGCCGACGGCGTGCTGCTGATCGCGGCGGTCGCGCTGATCGCCTGGCTGTACGCCGGCGTATGGGGACCTTCCGCGGTACCACTGGAGGTCGAGATCTGGAGCCTGGGCGAGCGCGTGGAACGGCTGCCGCTGGCGGAGGACCGCATACTGGAGATCCGCGGGGAGATGGGTATCAGCCGTATCGAGATCAAAGATGCCCGGGCGCGCTTCGTGGATTCGCCCTGTGCGAACAAGATCTGCATCCTGCACGGCTGGCAGCGGCACGCGGGAGAAACCACCGCCTGCCTGCCCAATCAGGTGAGCCTGCGCATCCTCGGCCGCGATGCCCGGTACGACGCGATCAATTTTTGATCAGGGGAATCGATCACCCCGGAACGACCCATGCAACTAGCCACCACCCCAGAAGATCACCGGATTGCCTGGCTCACCGCCCTGGCGGTGGCCATCCATCTGGTGGAGGCTGCGCTGCCCAGCCCGCTTCCGGGGATCAAGCCGGGGCTGGCCAACGTCATCACCATCGTCGTGCTGCTGCGGTTCGGCTGGGCCAGCGCGGCCTGGGTCAGCCTGCTGCGGGTGCTGGTCAGCGGCCTGCTGCTCGGCACGTTCCTGTCGCCGACCTTCGTTCTGAGCCTGGGCGGGGCGACGGCCAGCATCGCGGCGCTCTGGACGGCCAGCCGCCCATGGATGCCCTCCTTCGGGCCGGTCGGATTCAGCGTGCTGGCGGCGCTGGCGCACATGGGCGGCCAGTTCGGCCTGGCCTTCGCGCTGTTCATCCCGCACCCCGGGCTGCTGCATCTGCTGCCGGTGCTGCTGACGGCCGCGCTCCTGTTCGGGGTAACCAGCGGTATAATCGCGCGCATGATGTTGCGGGGATTGCCGGAGACCACGCCATGATGGCGACCCACTCGCGTCTGGCCTATACCGACGGCGGTGACCGCCTGGTGGTCAGCGTGCTGTTGGCCACGGCCCTGCACGCCCTGATCATTCTCGGCATCTCGTTCACACCCGAGACGCCCGACCGGCCGGACAAGAATCCGCCGGCGCTCGACATCACCCTCGTGCAGAAGCGCGACACCCCGGCCCCCGACGAGGCCGACTATCTGGCGCAGATCAGCCAGGACGGCGGCGGCAACACGGCCGAAAAGGTCCGCGCCCAGATGGCGCAGGAAGAGCGCGCGGTCAGCAGCCCGCCGCCCCAACCCGCCCCCACACCACCCCAGGAGCTGAACCGCGCCGAGTCGAAGCGCCAGGTCCAGACCGCCGAGGCGACGCCGGCCCCCGAACAACCCGCGCCCGTGTCGGCCGCCGAGCTCATCAACCGCAGCCTGGAACTGGCCAACCTGGATGCGCAGCTGCGTCAGGCCCAGCAGGCCTATTCACAACTGCCGCGCCAGACGTTCATCTCGGCCCGCACCCGCGAGTTCCGGCATGCCAGCTACATGAACGACTGGGTCGCGAAGGTCGAACGGGTCGGCAATCTGAACTATCCGGACGAGGCGCGCCGCCAGGGCATCTCCGGCAGCCTGATGCTGCAGGTGTCCCTCAATGTCGACGGCGGCGTGCGCGGCATCCGCATCCTCCGCTCCTCCGGACACAAGGTTCTGGACGACGCCGCCGTGCGCATCGTGCAGCTGGCCGCCCCCTTCGCGCCGCTGCCGCCGGAGATCCGCAAGGACACGGACATTCTGCACATCACCCGCACCTGGGAATTCCTCAACAGCCAGGGCCTGTCCACCCGCCGCTGAGTGATAGGCGGCCGCGTACCGGCCTTGCGACCGGCCCCGCGACTGCCGGATACTATCGCCCATGGCTGAATCCCCGTACCTCACCAACCACTTCCTCATCGCCATGCCGGCGCTGGCGGATCCGAATTTTTTTCACACCGTCACCTTCATCTGCGAACACGATGCCGACGGGGCCATGGGCCTGGTCATCAACCGACCGCTGGACATGCAGCTCGGCGAAATTCTGGCGCACATGGATGTCGCAGAGATCGATCCCGGCGCCGCGGGGCTCCCGGTGTTCCAGGGCGGTCCGGTCCAGATGGAGCGCGGCTTCGTGCTCCACGAGCCGCTGGGCGACTGGGAGGCGACGCTGCAGATCAGCGACACCATCGGCGTGACCGCGTCCCAGGACATCCTGACCGCCATGGCCGCCGGCCGCGGGCCCAAGCGCGCCCTGGTCGCGCTGGGCTACGCCGGCTGGGGTGCGGGCCAGCTGGAACGCGAGATGGCCGAGAACGCCTGGCTGAGCGGGCCGGCCTCGGCCGAAGTCCTGTTCGAGACCCCGGTGGAAAGGCGCTGGGAGGCAGCCGCCGCGCTGCTGGGCGTGGACCTCAACCTGCTGTCTGGCGACGCCGGGCATGCCTGAGGCCGGCCGTGCTGCAGCTTCCGTGACCGCCGCACATCCTCCGCAGACACTGCTGGGATTCGACTTCGGGCTGCGCCGCATCGGCGTCGCCGTCGGGCAGCGCGTCACGGGCACCGCCACCGCCCTGACGACGCTGGCCGCGCGCGACGGCCAGCCCGACTGGACACAGATCGCGCGACTGCTCGAGACCTGGCACCCGGACGCCCTGGTGGTGGGCCTGCCGCTGCAGCTGGACGGCACCGACAGCGAAGTCACACGCGCCGCCCAGCGCTTCGCCCGCCGCCTGGAAGGCCGCTTCCACCTGCCGGTATTCCTGCACGACGAGCGCCTCAGTTCGCACACTGCAGAGCAATGGCTGCGGGAACATGCTGGTAAACTGCCGGCGGCCGGCGCCGCCGACCGCGTCGCGGCGCAGGTCATACTGCAAGACTGGCTGGACAGTCAGGGAGACTGAGGCATGGCAAACACCAACGAGGTCGAGGCACTGCTGGACGCCATGGCCGCCCAGCTGCGCGAGCTGATCAAGTCGCGCGGGCTCGAGGATCCGGCCATGGTCGGCATCCACACCGGCGGCGTCTGGGTCGCGAAACGCCTGCACCAGCGCCTCGGCCTGCAGGTGCCGCTCGGCAGCCTGGACATCTCCTTCTACCGGGACGACTTCACGCGCATCGGCATGAACCCGCAGGTGCGGCCGTCGGACCTCCCCTTCGACATCGACGACCGCAACATCATCCTGGTCGACGACGTGCTCCACACCGGCCGCACCATCCGCGCCGCGCTCAATGAGCTGTTCGACTATGGCCGGCCGGCGACCATCGTGCTCGCCGTCCTGGTCGAACGCAGCGGCCGGGAACTGCCCATCGAGGCCAACGTCGTCGGCCGCCGCATGGATCTCGGTCCCGGAGAACACGTCAAGCTCACCGGACCCGAACCTCTCACCCTGGAGCTGCAGAAACCCGCATGAAATCCGGCGACCTGCAAGTGGACGCACAAGGCCGGCTGCGCCACTTTCTGACCATCGAGGGCCTCGGCCGCCAGCTGGTGACGGATATTCTGGACACTGCCGAATCCTTTTCGGGCGTGACCGAGCAGACCGTCAAGAAGGTCCCGCTGCTGCGCGGCAAGACCATCGTCAATCTGTTCTTCGAGGCCAGCACCCGTACCCGCACCACCTTCGAGCTGGCGGCCAAGCGCCTGTCGGCCGACGTGCTCAACATCAATATCGACGCCTCCAGCGCGGTAAAGGGCGAGACGCTGCTCGACACCCTGCGCAACCTGGAGGCCATGCACGTCGACATGTTCGTGGTGCGGCACGCCGAGTCCGGTGCCGCCCACTTCATCGCCCGGCACGTGGCCCCGCACATCAGCGTCATCAACGCCGGCGACGGCCGCCATGCCCATCCGACGCAGGCCATGCTGGACATGTTCACTATCCGCCGCGTGAAGGGCCCGGATTTCGGCAGGCTGCGCGTCGCCATCGTCGGCGACATCCTGCATTCGCGCGTGGCGCGCTCGCAGATCCATGCGCTCAACATCCTCAATACCGGCGAGGTGCGCGTCGTGGCCCCGCGCACCCTGACCCCGGCGGATGCCGCGAGCCTGGGCGTGCACGTCTTCCATAATCTCGAAGAAGGCATCCGGGACGTGGACGTCGTGATCATGCTGCGCCTGCAGCGGGAACGCATGCAGGGCGCCCTGCTGCCCAGCGAACACGAATACTTCCGGCTGTTCGGCCTGACCCAGAAACGCCTGGCGCTGGCCCAGCCGGACGTCACGGTGATGCATCCCGGTCCGATCAACCGCGGCGTGGAAATGGACTCGCAGGTTGCCGACGGACCGCATTCGGTGATTCTCGAACAGGTCACTCACGGCATCGCCGTGCGCATGGCGATCATGTCGATGGCCATGCGCCAGAAGGTGCAGACTCAGGAAGGTGGCGCATGATCCCGCTGCGCAAACGCCTGGCCTTCGTGATCCGCGGCGGCCGCATCATCGACCCGGCCAACCATGTGGACCGGACAGCGGACCTGTTCGTGCAGCGCGGCAAGATCGCCGGCATCGGCACCGCGCCGGAGGATTTCAGCGCCGACGCCGAGATCGATGCGCGCGGCAGGATCGTCTGCCCGGGGCTGGTGGAACTCAGCGCACGTCTGCGCGAACCCGGCCTGGAGCACAAGGCGACCATCGAATCCGAGACGCGCGCGGCCGCCGCCGGCGGCATCACGACCCTGTGCTGTCCGCCGGACACCGATCCCGTCATCGACACGCCCGCCGTGGTGGAACTGATCCGCCAGCGCGCCGATCAGGCCGGCCTCTCGCGCGTGGTCACCCTGGGCGCCCTGACCCAGGGACTCGGCGGGGAACGGCTGAGCGAGGCGGCGGCGCTGCAGCAGGCCGGCTGCTGCGGATTGAGCAACGCGCTGCGGCCGATGGCCAATTCGCAGGTCCAGCGGCGCGCCTTCGAATACGCGGCGAGCTTCGGCGCCACGGTGTTCGTCCATGCCGAAGACCACTGGCTGGCCAACGGCGGCTGCGCGCACGAGGGCGCCATCGCCACACGCATGGGCCTGCCGGCCATACCCGCGGCCGCCGAGACCGCCGCCGTCGCCCGCGACCTCGCGCTGGTCGAGCAGACCGGCGTGCGCACGCATTTCTGCCGCCTGTCGACGGCGCGCGCCGTCCAGATGGTGGCCCGCGCACAATATGACGGCCTGCCGGTCAGCGCCGACGTCGCCATCCCCTATCTGTTCCTCACCGACATGGACATCGTCGGCTTCAATGCCCAGTGCCACGTACGCCCGCCGCTGCGCACCGTGTACGACCGCGACGCGCTGCGCGCCGGCCTGGCGCGCGGCACGCTCAGCGCGATCTGCGCCGACCACCAGCCGCACGAGGCCGATGCCAAGCTCGCGCCTTTCCCGTCGACGGCGCCCGGCATATCCGGCCTCGATACGCTGCTGTCTCTGGCGCTGCGGCTGATCGACGAGAACCTGCTGACGCTGAGCGATGTCATCGAACGCCTGACCGTCGGCCCGGCGCGCATCCTCGGGCTGGAGTCGCAGGGCGTCGGCAGCCTGTCCGTCGGCAAGCGCGCCGATATTGCGGTGATCGATCTGGAGCGTCCCTGGCGGGTTGCGCCCGAGACGCTTCACAGCGCGGGCCGGAACACGCCTTTCCTCGGCTGGGAGCTGAAGGGCCAGGTCACGCACACCTTCGTGGGTGGCAAACTGGTGTTCCAGCGCGACGACTGAACAGGGCGGGGCCGCCCTGCGGGCGTTCAGCGCTCGCAAGCCCGCTCGTGCGGCCTAGGGGGACAGACTTAAGTCTGTCCCCCTCTGTCCTTATGGATACTTCACTCTTCGGGTAATATGCGGTTCCCAAAATGGGTTTGCCGCATCAGATCGCTTCGTGGGTTTCGTGACCCATTTTTTCGGAACACCGCACCCGAAGCGGCCTACACCGGCAGATCGCGGTCCCAGTAAGGCACGCCGGCGAAGCGCTCGGCCAGGAAATCCACGAAGGCACGCACCCGCTGCGACAGATGACGGGTCTGCGGATACAGCGCATAAGCCGGGATCTCCGCATGCGCATAGCCGGGCAGCAGCGGCACCAGCTCGCCGCTGCGCAACGACTCATGGACGATGAAGCTCGGTGACAGCAGCAGCCCGTGGCCGGCGACTGCCGCCCGGAACAGAAAGTCTCCATTGTTCGAACGCAGTCGTTCCTGCACGCGCACCCGCTGCGGCTGGCCGTCCGGGCCGTGCAGTGTCCATTGCGCCGGGTCCACCGCGTTGCTGTAGACCAGTCCCTGGTGGTCGGCGAGATCGGCGGGCGTGGCCGGGGTGCCGTGCTCGCGCAAGTACGCGGGACTCGCGCACAGCACCAGCCGGCTGCTCCACAGACGCCGCGCAACCAGACTGGAGTCCTCCAGCCGCGCGATACGGATCGCGACGTCGATGTCCTCGGCCAGCAGGTCGACCTGACGGTCGTTGAAATCCAGATCGAACCGGACCTGCGGGTGGCGCTGCATGAACTCGGTGATCGCCGGGCCAAGATGCAGCAGTCCAAACGACAGCGGCGCGGCGACCCGCAGCCTTCCCTGCAGCGTGCCGTGCGCCTGCGACACCGCCGCCTCCGCCTCCTCCACATCGGCGAGGATGCGCTGCACGCGATCGAAGTAGCTGCGGCCGGTGTCGGTGAGGCTGAGGCGGCGGGTGGTGCGGCGCAACAGCTGAACACCGAGCCGGCTCTCCAGCTCGCTCAACCGGCGACTGACGGCCGACTTGGCGACGCCCAGCTGGTCGGCCGCCGCGCTCAGGCTGCCGGCCTCCACCACGCGCACAAAGGTCTGCATATCCTCGAAGCGGTCCATATTGTTCTCATATTCAGAACAGTGAGTTCATACAATAGATCTTTATCCTGAAAGTGACAACGCTCAGACTGCTCCCCATCGAAACACCGACGTGACGGGGACAGGCTTAAACCTGTCCCCCTACGAGACACTACGAAACATTCAGGAGCAGCCATGCATACCCCCAGCAACCCGACCGTTCTGCGCGTCGACGCCAGCGCCCGCTACGAGGGCTCGACCACCCGCCAGTTGACCGACGCGCTGATCGACGCCCTGCGCGAGCGCCACGGCCGCCTGCCGGTCATCACCCGCGACCTGGCACTGAGCCCGCCCCCGCTGCTGGACGCCGACTGGATCGCCGCGAACACCACCGAACCGCAGACGCGCACCGCCGCGCAGCGGGCGGCTCTGGCCTATTCCGATCAACTGATTGCGGAACTGACGGCTGCGGACGTGGTCATCCTGGGCGTGCCGGTCTACAACTTCGGTGTGCCGGCCGCGCTCAAGGCATGGATCGATCTGGTGGCGCGCGCCCGCGTCACGTTCCGCTACAGCGAGAACGGCCCGCAAGGGCTGCTCAAGGGCAAGCGCGCCTATGTGGTGCTGGCCAGCGGCGGCGTGGCGGCCGGCGGGCCGACGGACTTCGCGAGCGGCTACCTGCGGCAGGTGCTGGGCTTCCTCGGCATCACCGACGTGGAGGTCATCGCCGCCGATCAGGCCATGCTGCGCAGCGATGCCGTAAGCCGGGCGCGGCGACGGATCGGCGAACTGCTGCCCGCGACGGCCGCCTGAGCGCGCACGACGCGACCGATATCCGATACAAGGACTGGCACCCGTGCTCAGAAACACTTCGACAGACTACGGCGTGGTCGCCATCGCACTGCATTGGCTTGTGGCGCTCGCCGTGATCGGCCTGTTCGGTCTCGGGCTGTGGATGACCGAACTGGATTATTACGACGCCTGGTACAAGCGTGGGCCGGATCTGCACAAGGGAATCGGCATCCTGCTGTTCCTCGTCGTGACCTTCCGGTTGGCATGGCGCCGCCTGGATCCCGTGCCGCAACCCGAGCCGACACATGCGCCGTGGGAACGGCGGCTGGCCCGCATCACCCACGCGGCGCTGTACCTGCTGCTGTTCGCCGTGACGATAGCCGGCTATCTGATCTCCACCGCCGATGGCCGCCCCATCGATGTCTTCGGCCTGTTCAGTGTGCCGGCCCTGATCAGCGGTCTCGACAACCAGGAGGATATCGCCGGCGAGATCCACGAACTGCTCGCCTTCGGACTCGTCGGGTTGGCCGCGCTGCATGCGCTCGCTGCCCTGAAGCACCATTTCATCGACCGCGATCGCACGCTCCGACGCATGCTCGGCCGCAAGAACTGATTCCTCGATCAACGCCACCCAACAAGGAGTGCACCATCATGCGCAAGTCATTCTTCCTCGGTACCACCCTCGCCGCCGCCCTGAGCCTGCCGACCCTGGCGCCGGCCGCCGACTACGCCATCGACACCGAGGGGGCGCACGCCTTCATCCAGTTCCGCATCCAGCACCTGGGCTACAGCTGGCTGTACGGCCGCTTCAACGAGTTCGACGGCAAGTTCACCTATGACGAGAAGAATCCCTCGGCCAACAAGGTGGAGGTCACCATCGACACGGCGAGTATCGATTCGAATCATGCCGAGCGCGACAAGCATCTGCGCAGCGAAGATTTCCTCGACGTCAAGAAATTCCCGCAGGCACGCTTCGTCAGCACCGGCTTCGAGGACAAGGGCGACGGCAAGGCCGTGCTGACCGGCGACCTCACCCTGCATGGCGTGACCCGCACGGTCGTGATCGACGTCGAACACATCGGTCAGGGCGAGGATCCCTGGGGCGGCTATCGCGCCGGTTTCTTCGGCACGACCAGGCTGAAGCTCGCCGATTTCGGCATCACCCGCGATCTCGGACCGGCATCCCAGGAAGTCGAGTTGACACTCTCGGTAGAGGGCATCCGCCAATAGGCGAGGAGGTCTTATGGATACGCGCGGCATCACCCGGCTGGTACGTGCCCACGAGGTGACCGAGGGCGCGGGCGTGACCGTACACCGCACCCTCGGTACGCCCACGGTGCGCCATCTGGATCCGTTTCTGCTGCTGGACCACTTCTCCAGCGACGATCCGGACGACTATATCGCCGGATTTCCGGATCATCCGCACCGCGGCTTCGTCACCCTGACCTATATGCTCGACGGCCATATGCTGCACCGCGACAGCATGGGCAACGAGGGCGACCTGCGCACCGGCGGCGCCCAGTGGATGAAGGCGGCCCGCGGCGTGATCCACTCCGAGATGCCGCGCCAGACCGGCGGGCTGATGCGCGGTTTTCAGCTCTGGATCAATCTGCCGGCGGCGCACAAGATGAGCGACCCCGCGTATCAGGACATCGCGCCCGAGGCGATCCCGGTGCACGAGGCGCCGGGGGCACGGGTGCGGGTACTGGCCGGCGAGCATGCCGGCGTGCAGGGCCCCATCGACGATCCGCTCACCCGTCTGCAGTATCTGGATGTGGAACTGGCGTCCGATGCGCAGTTCATTCGCCGGAGCGCGGCGGATGCCGACCACAATGCGTTCATCTATGTCTTCGAGGGCGGGGCGGCGATCGCGGGGCAGCCGGTGCCGCGACATCACTTCGCCGTGCTCGGGCCGGGCGAACGCGTGGAGATGGCCGCCGGCGAGGAAGGCGCGCGCTTCATCCTGGTCAGCGGCCGACCCATCGGCGAACCCATCGTCCAGTACGGCCCCTTCGTCATGAACACGCGCGAAGAAATCGAGCAGGCCTTCGCCGACTACCGCGACGGTCGGCTGGTGCGGAGAGAGTGAAGAGTGAGGGAAGAACCCTATTCGATAGCCACGGAATCCACGGAACAACACGGAAGCAATTATTGGGCAAAAACCACGAGGGTATGGCCTCGGAGGATCGGGTTGCAGTGGCGGTGTCGCCGGGACCGCTTTTTGCGCAAAGGATTTTTCCGTGTTGTTCCGTGGATTCCGTGGCCAAGCTTTTTCACTCCTCACTCCTCACTCCTCACTCCTTCACTCCTCACTCCTCACTCCTCACTCCTATCGTGGTTTCCCCCGTAATCTGGTACCTTTGCACGGCACCGCGACACCCGGATATTCGACCCACATGACCAGCCCAGCCGTCTCCCGCCCGCACCGCGGCACCATCTTCGTCGAGGATGCCGAGATCCTCTCTCATCAGGCCCATGCCGGCGACCAGCACATCCTGCGCGTGCAGGCGCCACATTGTGCCGCCAACGCCCGGCCCGGCAGCTTCGCGCACATCACCTGCGGCCCGGAACTCCCCATGCGCCGCCCGCTGTCGATCATGCGCGTCGACCCCGGGGCCGGCTGGGTGGAGTTTCTGTACAAGGCGGTCGGCCAGGGCACACGGCTGCTGGCGCGACGCAGGGCCGGCGAGCGGATCAGCGTGATGGGGCCGATCGGCAAGCCGTTCGAACCGCACCGCGACCGGCCGCGCGCGCTGCTGATGGGCGGCGGCGTCGGCATACCGCCGATGATCTTTCTCGCCGAACAACTGAAGGCGGATGGGCATTGGCAACCGCTGGTGCTGATGGGTTCGGAAGTGCCGTTCCCGTTCCGCACGCAACCGTCCCGCATCCTCGTGCCCGGGACACCCGAAGGCGTCATCGCCGCCATGCCGCTGCTGGAGGACTGGGGCATCCCCTCCCGGCTGGCCAGCCTGCGGGGCTACCCCGGCTGCTTCGAAGGCTACATCACCGAGCTCGCGCGCGCCTGGCTGAATGGCCTGAGCGATTCACAGCGAAGGGAAGTGGAGATCTTCGCCTGCGGCCCGCACCCGATGCTCGCCACCACCGCGGCGCTCGCGCGCGAGTTCGATCTGCCCTGCCAGGTGTCGCTGGAGGAGTTCATGGCCTGCGCCGTCGGCGGCTGTGCCGGCTGCGCCGTGCGCGTGGAGACCGAGGACGGGCCGGCGATGAAGCGCGTGTGCGTGGACGGGCCGGTGTTCGATGCGCGGCAGGTGTTCGTCGCCTGAACACGCCGAAAAAAAACGGAGAGGTGTGCACATGGCACACCCTCTCCACCACCTCCGAGGGGGAAAACGGCTCCCGGTGCCCCGGGAGCCCGGACTACCCGCGGATCGAACCGCGCTTCCTGCGCCCGGCCGCCATCAGTCCCGCCAGCCCGGAGCCGAACAGCCAGGCGGCCGCAGGAACCGGTACCTCGCCGACGTGAGTGCCCGTGAGGTACGCATACCCGCCGCCGCTGACCAGCTCCAGCCAGAAATGATATTCGTCGTAGTGCTGGTACAGCAGGTTGTCCAGGTCGAGGTGCGGGATCTGCGTGGTCGTGTCGCAGAACGTACCGGTCAGACTGCCGGCATCGACCGTACAGGTGCCGAGATCGGCCAGCAGCAACGGCAGCTCACCAGGGTGCGGCGTGGCAAGATGTGCACCCGCCCAGGCGAAGGTATATTGTGCCGACGAAATCAGAGGTATGCCGGGGATATAGGTCTGAGTAAGGGTCGCGGTCCAATTTCCCAGACCGGTGATCTCGGCATCCAAGGGCGTGATGTCCGGTGTGAAAGCGAAAATGGCCTCGAACGAATTAGCCGTCTCGTTGTAACTGCTCAACACGATGGCGGCATGCGAAGTACCGGTCGCGGCTGAAAGCACGAGGGCTGCCGTGAATGCGCGGCAGCGTGCAGATAGGGTGTGGTGCGTATCGCTCATTATTATGTCTCCTCCGCCTGATGGCGCATTCTTCTTACGGGCCGGCCATGTCCGGCCGGATTGCCGATGTTACACTCGCCATGTCCCTGCCTGTCTTCAGACCGGCGATGCCGGATTCCGTCTGGATTCCGCTCAGAGCCCGAGCTTCTTGACGAGCCCGCCCAGAAGGTTCCGCACAGGTTCCACCGGCTCCGCCGACAGAGGCAGGGGCGGAACCGGGAGCGCGCAGTTCCCCAGCAGACCGACACAAGTCACCGTGATCTCGGTGATGTCGAAATTCGCATTGAAGCCGGTGAAGGGGCCGGCACGCATGGGGCTGCCGCCGATGCCGACATCGCCGTTGGTCATGTCCACTACCGTATCGACGAGTAGAGGAACGGTGCCGCTGGGATTGGTGTTCATGACGACCGGTCCGGGCTGGCCGTCACCGTCCGTATCGGCATCAGTGGTGTCCCAGGTGGTGGTCGCCACGACGACCGGACCCAGCGGTGCAGTACCCTTTGTCCCGTCCGGATTGGTATACGTGGTGTTGTCACTGGCCGCGGTCATCAAGCCCGTAATGACGTCGCCGACACTCGAACTCATCAGGGCCGTGCTCAGATTGCCCATGTCCAGGACGATGCTCACGGGGATGCCTGTGGTAGGGCCGAAATCGAACAGCATGTTGCCGACGAGCAGCGTATTCGACGGGAGGGGAGTGCCGAACAGGTTGTCCTCCGGAACGAACGAGACATCACGTCCACTGGCCTGGATACCGAAGAACAGGAAGGGCTCGAAAGTGGCAGAACCGACCAGGCCCGTTTCGGTGATGTCCATCACCATGCGCCCGGCAATCGGGGTGCGGCGGCCTTGATATTTCGGCTCGCTCAGAAAACTGATGTTCTGGACGAACCCTCCGGTGGGGTCCAGCATGGTGACATAGCCCTTGAAATCCATGGCGACGGTCATTGCAGTCAGAGCGGATACTTCGGGCATATGCCCCACCGACGCCGCCACCATCCCCGCCAATGCAAGTTGCTTCATTTTCATGATCGACTCCCCTCTCGTTATCTTTGGTAGTTATTGCCGGGCGCCGCACCGCTCTGTTCGACCGCACGGAGGCTTCGGAGAGCATACGAGAACGGGGCCTGGAGAATTGCGTGAGGCTCGTGTGACCCGGCATCGCGTTGCTACCGACAAATCCGGCCAACGTCCTGTTGTTGAGCCTCATCGTCCCTCTCCCATATCAGGATGGAAATCAGCGCGCACCTCGTCCTCCTGACGGCGTGGAGGCCAATTCGTTTATCGGAGTTTGTCCTACATAACGTGGGAGCGGCAGGCGACCGGTGTGCCGCATTGGCCTCGCGCAGTTGCACGAGCCATCCGGATGTCCGATACCAGACTGAAAATCGGTGACGATCAGGGGTTGAATTATGAGCTCCGTTGACTCGACCGGAGCGTCCCTGGCTCGGCGAGCGCAGTCGGACTCAGCGCACCAGCCGCGGCTCGTCGGGATCCAGGTCGAAGAGCTCGATGTCGGCCCCGCCCAGATTCAAGCCCAGAGCCCGGAACACCGGCTCGAGAACGGCTTCGTCCAACGAGGTCAGCAGCGGCTGGAGGAGGGTGGTGACGATCGTATCCTCCACCAGTTCGGGCGTGGGGATCCCGGGCAAGGGAAGACCCAGCAGCTCGACGTCCGCCTGCACATCCAGGGAACCCGCCAGCGTGTCGGTGGCGTTGCCGAGCGCCGACGCCAACGGCATTCCCACCGTCTCCTCCTGCGGCAACGTGGCGTCGGTGACATCGAAGCTCACCTGGCTGGCCCCGCCGCCGCTCACCTCGGTTCTCATGCCGACCTCGACGGTGGCGGCGGCTAGCGGCATTGTGATTTGCAATGCCGTCATCGGATCGATGCCCGAATCGGGATCCGCGATATCGGTGAAGCGCCCGAGACCGACCGTGGCCGCCCCTGTCTGCACACCGATATTGACCGTGTGGGTCGGCCGATCCGCACCGGCGCATTGGATACTCGCCAGCCACGCATCCGCCCGCGCCGCGTCCGCCACCAGGGATACCTGACCGGACACGGTGCCGCCGAGAAGGGGAAGAGGCACCGACACCGGCACATCGATCTGCAGCTGGAGCTGCGAGTTGTGCGCGACCGTCCGCCAGTTGCCGTCGGCATCACGGCCGGGCGGGCCGACGGCGATCTGCGGGGCCTCGATGACGCTCAGCGATACATTCACGGCGCCCAGCCCCAACGGGAGCGAAGCCGACACGGGGACATTCAGGGTCTGCCCCTCGCGCGCGAGCTGGATCGCCGCGTTGCCCAAGGCGTATGCATTCACGTTCGACTGCAGGGCCGCATTGGGATTCTCGCTGCTGACGACCAGCAGATCGCCGATCCGGATGGTCCCCGGCGCCGTCGCCGCCGCCCGCAGCTCGTTGACCGCCAGCGCGGCCGTGGCATCCCCTTCCGCATCCAGAGCGGCCGCCATGATGGACAGGAAATCGGCCACGGTGACGTCGGTGTCGAGCAGACCCTCCACGCCGTCGGCCGCAAGACTGATACCGGCGAGCTCGGCGCCGGAGATGAGCTGTCCGAGGGTGAGATCGGCTGCCGCCAGGCCTTCGTAGGAAAGGACATCCAGATTGACGCTCGTCCCCAGCATCCCGCCGAGCAGGCCGTTCAGCAGTGTCGCGTCATCGGTGTCGAGCGATGCCAGAAAACTGCCCAGCTGGAACCCGGCCACCGGCAGGCGTTGTGCAACCGCGACGGTTCTCAGCGGCACCGTTCCGCCATACCACCCGCCCGCGATCAGGCTCCGTGTCACCTCCCGCACCGCCGTGACCTGCACGGCCGAAGCGACGGCGGGAGCCGCGGTGTCGAACTGACGTATACCGTCGAGACCGGTGGTGACGTCGCCGACCCGCACCGCACCGGCCTCGGCCGCGAGGTCACCCGTATAGCCGTTGCGCACCGCGCTCGCCTGCGCCGCGGCCGCCACTGCCGCCGCATCCAGGGACTCCGTACCACCGCACAACCCGGCCTGCAGGGCGTCGATGGCCGCCAGATCCGCGATCACTTGCAGGCGGCGCTTCTCCAGAGCGAGACGCCCCGTGTCCACCGCGAGCACGACGAAGGCGAGCGCAAGGCCGAACACCAGCGCGCCGAACAGCCCTACCGCGCCTCGCTGGGTAGAGGGCGTGCGACGCGGTTCTGGGAAGGGCCTCCGCATGCGTGATCCGCAGACGCCGCTATCGCGTCGACGGCATGCCCGATTCGCGATCGAACTGCGCCGGGATGGGGTGCTCGAAACTCTCGAGATAGCGTTTGTAGATACGGGACGCCACCGGCCCGGGAATGGGACGGTCGGGCGCCGCGGCCCGGCCGCTGCGCTGCAGATCCAGCCACGCCCGCGTCTCGTCTCCCGGCTCCTCACTCTGGCCGGATACGCCGTCAGAGTTCCCGGCCCAGGCCGGGCCCGTCAGCAACAGCAACGCGATCAGTCCCGCGCAACGCATGATCAACCCTCCCCTATCGCTTCGCCGCCAGGCGTCCGTTGCAGCTGCCGCGCCTGCCGCCGAATCCGCTCCAACTCTTCCTCCGGAAGCCGCAGCTGCCGGCTCAGACGCTCAGCGCCCCGCTCGTCACCTTCATACAGCATCAGAAGCAGAAGATTCATCGACGCACGTCGGTTGTGATCCCCCAGTTCGATTGCCGTCAGGAATTCGCGGCGGGCCGCTTCGCCGCGGCCGGAGAGCAGCAGCGCATAACCGAGATCGTTGCGTACCCGGGCGTCGACGGGCAGCAGGGCCGCGGCCGCACGCAGCTCCGCAATCGCGCGACCGAGGTCGCGGCCGGCGGCCAGCAACCCCAGGCCATGATGGCCGTAGCCCGCGATGCAGCTTCCCAGCAGGGTCCTGTAGCGGGCCTCGGCCTCGTCGCCCCGCCCCGTATGGCGCAGCAACTCGGCATTCAGGTAGCGGGCCTGCGGGGACTCCTGCACGGCCGGATCGAGCGTCGCCAGATGAGCGAGCCCGGCATAGGGCTTCCCCTGCTCGAGCATCTGCCGAACGAGTCCCAGCTGCACATCCGCCGAGGAATCGAGGGCGGCACATCGTTCCGGCGCCGACTGCGCAGTCGCGGTATTTTCACGGACCGGCGCGCCGACGCACCCCAGGAGCAGAACGCTCACCGCGCACAAGATGGCCGATCCTCTCACCGAAGCTCTCCAAGCGCGCCCGCCAAGGCGACGAAACCCGGGCCGGCCAGAAATATCAGGAGCGCCGGAAACAGGAATACGACCATGACCACCGTCATTTTTGCGGACAGCCGCCCGACGCGCTCGCGCAACGCCGTTCTGTTGCGGTCCTCTATAAGGTCGGCTATGTTCGCCAGCGATTGCCTGACCGCACCGCCGGCCGTGGATGCATGACACAACACCGAGACCGCGTCGGTCAGCTCCTGTATGTCCAGTTCACGCGCCACCTGCTCCAGCGCCTCCACCCGGTCCATGCCCGAGGAGATCCTGGTGAGCACGCGCCCGATCTCCACGCTCAGATTCGGAAGTATCCCGCGCCCTTCGTCGCGCAGAATGCGGAGCGCGTTTTCCAGAGACAGGCCCGCCTCGAAAAGCACGCTGATCATGCGGACCATCACGGGAACCTCTTCGACGATCTGAGCGCATCGGCGCGCGGCCAGGAACCGCAGTAGATGACGTGGTATCAGCACGCCCGCGCCGAAACCGAAGAACACGACGCCGGCGCCGTGCAACGTGATATCGCCCATCCCCACGACAGCGATGAGCGCAAGCCCCGCCAGCCCGAACGGGGCGAGCACCATCGCCCCCTTCACGAGAATGCGGCTTTGCCGTTGATGGAACCCGGCCTTGCCGAGCAGCACACGAAGCTCGTGCTGCCACAGGCGTCGCCCCCCATCCGCTTTCCTTTGCTTTGCGCCGACCCGGGCGACCCATCGCTGCCACGTCCTAAGGCCTGCCACGGACTGCGCCGCGTCCACGGCCAATATCTCCTGCATGCGCTGCTCCGTTATTCCACGCGGATCCTTCTGGGCAACCATGCTCAGCAACAGCACGCCGACGCTGGAAATCAGCAGGACGATCCCCAACAGCAGCAGGACATTCATCGTTCGAAGACCGCTCCGGAGTTCAGATGCTGCGGACCATGCGCCACAGCAGAATGCCGCCCAGACACTGCAGCATCAGCGCGGTCAGCAATATGTTCTTCCCGCCATCATCATGCCACATGACCTCCAGGTAGCTCGGATTCACGAGCATCATGTAGCTCGCGACGCCTATCGGCAGGAGGCCCAGCACCCAGGCGCTCAGCCGGGTCTCACCCGTCAGCGCGCGCAGCTCCCGGCGCGCCTGCTCGCGCTGCTGGATCATGGTTACGATACTTTGCAGAAGCTCTCGGGCGCTGCCGCCAAAGCGGCGATTGACATGCACGGCCAGCGCCAGCAGCTGCATTTCCCGCAGGCGATGCACCCGGGCCGCGTTTTTGAGCTCCTCGTCCAGCGGCGCACCCAGTTCGACGTTGCGCTGCACCCGTTCGAGGATCTCCTGCAAGGGAGGCCGGCACTGCTGAATGGCCATCACCAGAGTGTTCTCGATGGTGCGCCCGGTACCCAGGCCGCGGATCATGTGATCAATGAATCCGGGAAGCTGCGCCAACATGAACGCCGTACGCAGGCGGGAACGATGCTCCAGGTAGACATGCACGGCCATGAGCAGCCCTGCGGGCAGCAACAGCCCTGACACACCCCATCCGACCACGCCGACGACAGCCGCAGCCGCCGGGACAGCCAGCAAAAGAAGCGAATTCTTCGCGGTATCCGCCAAACCGGCGCGCAGCAGTTTGCGCGCCCACCAATCCACCAGGGCGCGATGCCTGCCCGCTTCACGGTCGGCCAGCACGGCCTCCTGGGTCAGGGTCCGAAACCGCTGCTGCACCATCTGCCGAACATCCATCCGCCGGCTGCCGAAAAACAATACGGCGGCCAGCGCCAGCAGGAGACCGGCGGAAACGAACAGCAACGCGACAGGACCGTTCACACCCCGCCCTCGATCTTGCGCGGGTGCGGTGCCGACGCACGGAACTTCTCCAGGCGCGACGCTCTACCGCTCCGGATGAAGGCCCGGCCCGCGGCATCGAAGGCAAACAACGTCTCCAGGACATACTGCCCATCGCGCACACCGCTCACTTCGTCGATCGAGACGATGCGACGCGTCCCATCGGAAAACCTGGATACATGCACCACCAGGTCGAGCGCGCTGGCCACCATTTCCCGAAGGGTGCCTTCACTGCCCTGGAAGCCGGCCAGCCCCGCCAGCATGCCTATGCGACTCAGCGCATCCCGTCCACTGTTTGCATGAATCGTGCTCATGGAGCCGTCGTGGCCGGTATTCATCGCCTGCAGGACGTCGAGCACCTCCACACCGCGAATCTCGCCGAGGATGATCCGGTCGGGACGCATGCGCAGAACGTTGCGGACGAGATCACGGGCGCTCACCTCCCCCTCGCCCTCGACATTCGGAGGCCGGGTTTCCAGCCTGACGACGTGGTGGTGCCCCAACTGCAGTTCGGCCGCATCTTCGACTGTGACCAGCCGCTCCGATTCGCCGATATAACGGCTCAGCACATTGAGCAGGGTCGTCTTGCCGGCGCCGGTCGAGCCGCTGACCAGAATATTGCAGCGCGCGGCCACCGCGGCGCAGAGGAACTCCAGCATCGCATTGTCCAGCGTCCCGTAGGCGATCAGATCGGCCGCCCGGAGGGGATCACGGCGAAACTTGCGGATCGACAGACAAGGTCCTTCGAGCGCCAGCGGGGGGATTACGGCATTGATGCGGCTGCCGTCCGGCAGCCGCGCATCGACCATCGGATTGGTTTCGTCCAGCCGGCGTCCGAGCGGCGCCAGCATGCGCTGGATGACGCGCATGACGTGGTTGTCATCGATGAACCGCAGATCCGTGTGTTCCAGGCGGCCGCCGCGCTCCACGAAGATATGCCGGGCACCGTTGACCAGAATGTCGTTGACCTGATCGTCGGCGAGCAGGGACTGCAACGGGCCGTAGCCGGTGAGTTCTGCGACCATCTCCCGCACGAGGTATTCGATATCCTCGCGGTTGACGGCCAGCCGGTTGGCGCCGACATATCGGCTGATGCGGCCGTGCGCATAACTCGACAGGACCTCGGCGTTCCAGTCCGCGGGCGACACCTGATCCTCCTCGATGCATTCGATCAGGTAGCGGTGCAGATCGGCCTTCAGGTCCTGGTAGCCCTCTGTCTGCTTCAGGCCGTATTCCATCCCGAATCGTCCGAATTCCATGCGCTATCCTCCCGCAAGACCGAACAGGCGCCGCCAGACCGCCGAAGCGCCCTCGGACAGTCGGCTGCGCTCCGCTACGGGCCTCTTCGTCGCGTCGTTCAGGAGCTGCTCGGCGAGGCGGCGCGCCCGCGTGCAGTATTCGTCGCGGGGCGCGATCTCGAACATGCTGTGGCCGGAGTTCATCACGCTCAACCGCGCCAGCCCGCTGGGTGGCAAGGTCGCGAGGAGCGGCACGCCGAACCCTCTGGAAACCGCCTCGGCATCCGGCGGTAATTTCGCGAAAAAACGATCCACCACCAACCCCACCCGCTCCATCTTGAGCTTGCGGGCGATCATGCGCTTCAGCAGAGCCATGTTCTGCTGGCAGCTGGGAACACTCTGCTCGACGACCAGCGCGATCCTGTCCGCGTTGCTCAGCAGCACGTACAGGAAATCGGAGTCGGGAATGCCGCCCAGACTCATCACTATGGTTGGGAAATAAGCACGCAATGTACCCAGCAGCACATAGATATCGGTAGGCGTGATGTCCGCAAGGCCCATCGCGTTCTCCGGCATGGAGAGTATCCGCAATCCCGAAGAGTGCTGCGCGAAGGCGCTCTCGATCAGCGTCTCGTCCAGGCGGCGCAGGCTGCGAACCGCATCGACGAAGGTATAGGCCGAAGTCAACCCGAGATACAGCAACGCATCTCCACAGGGGACTCCGAGATCCAGCAGCAATACGCGCTCCTGCGGCGATTGATTCTGGACCGCCAGTGCCAGATGCAGGCCGAGCATGATGGTATTGTTGTCGGGCCGGGCGTTGGCCAGGGCTATGATACGGCCGGGTTGACCGGCCGCCTCGGCGACACGGGGCGCACGATCGAGCAGGCGCCGAACCAGACCGACCACCTCCACCGGGTTGCCTCCGGGCACCAGGAAGTCACGCGCGCCGGCGCGCATCGCCACCCGCATCAGATCGGAATCCATCTCCCGGCCCAGTGCGACGACCGACAGCCTTGGCTTAGCCGCAAGCAACCCTTCGATTACCGCAGACTGCCGGTCGATCTGGTCGGGCATGATCTCGACGAACACCACCGTCGCTCCGGTTACGTCGATGATCTGGAGCGCGCGCTCCACGGCCCCGCTCTCCGCGACCAGCAGCTCGCCTTCTTCGGCCAGCGCACGCTGCAACCACCGCACGCTGTCGTCGCGGTCAGCCATCACCACAAAACTGCGTTGTACTGTCATAAGATCAGTCCGAAAAACCCGTCCTGTGCCGCGACGAGGGCCTGAAGTCGCCCGTCTCCCCGAAGAACTGGTGCGCAAAATCGGGGTCGTAGTCGCGATACCGTTCACCGGGCAGCGGGGGGAGTCGACTGTCGCGCGCCAGCGGGTTCACCAGATGGGGCGTGACGATCATCACCAGCTCGCGATCGTCCTTCTGGATACGGGAGCTTCGGAACAGAGCGCCCAGCACCGGCACGTCTCCCAGACCGGGGAGCTTGTCGACATCGGCAATCGTATCCTGGCTGATCAGGCCGGCAATGACGAAACTCTCGCCGTTGCCCAGTTCCACACTGGTATCGGCACGCCGCACACGCAGCGCAGGAACCGCGACGCCGCCGCTCTGCACACCGGCGGAGAAATCCAGTTCACTCACTTCGGGCGCCACCTTGAGCATGATGCGATCCTGCGCCAGGACCGTCGGAGCAAGTGTCACCCGGACGCCGAATTCCTTGTATTCGATCGTGACGCTCGCCGAGTCCCCGGAGCCTTGCATCACCGGTATCGGAAATTCGCCGCCTACGAGAAAGCTTGCCGTCTGCCCGCTCATGGTCACAAGGCTCGGCTCCGCCAGCGTATACGCGAAGCCCTTCGACTCCAGCAGGCTGAACACGCTCAGCAGGCCACGCGTGGAATCACCCACGACGAGATTGAAGGCCTGCGCGCTGGGCAGGAAGCCGGCGGTGCTGTTCAACAGGAATCCGCCGGCACCCGACTCGACGCCGGACAGCACACCGGGCGGAGCGACCGCCGCAGTGGTATTGGCGGTGTTCTTGCCCAGAAACACACCGGCCGAACGCAACTTCTGACGACTGATCTCCACTACCTTGATATCGGTCTGCACTTCGCCGCGCACGCTCAGCCGGCTGGCGTCAACGGGAGACACACCGTCCTTTGTCGCAAGGGCCAGGGTCTGATCGTGCGCGTCCAGCGCTCCCGCGTCCCCGCGCAACTGAACCCTGTCGCCCGATGTCGTCAGGGACAGGCCGGTGGATTCGATCTCGCTGCGCAGCCCCGCTTCGGGGTTGACGACAATGGTGAATTCCTCCGGCGCACTCTGGCCACGGAACCATACGTGGAGATTCGTTTCGCCAGGCCTCAGGGCCGTGATCAGGATTTCTCCGGTGGTCGCCATCTGCACATCGGCGATATCCGGATTGCCGATCGCGATCTGTCGAATGGGTTTCTTGAGCACCAGGGGATGTTGTCTCCCGGCGTCGACAGTGATGGGGGGAGCGGCAACGCCAGGGGATGCGCAGACCAGGGTCAGCCACAACAAGGCCAGACGGGCGCTCCGCGGCACCCGGCGATTTCTGTTCAAACCCGGGGCATCCATCATCTTGCCTCGACCACCTCTTTTCTGGCGCCATGGAATATGCTGATCTTGGGCGTGGACTGCCGCACCGTGCCGCTGCGGCGCTGCCCGGCCAGTTCACTCAGCGTGATCGCGCCGGCTCCCGCCGGGGCGTCGTACCGGCCAGCAGCCACGGCCTGCCCCTCCTCCGCACCGTATACCGCGAGACGCAGGGTGCCGGCGTTCGCGGCCAGCATGAGCGCGGCGGACTGTTCCAGCGGAACGGCCAGGACCGCCGAGCGACCTGCGGCATTTCGCGCATCGTCGGAACCATCGGCGGTGCCGATCATCGCCTCGCCGTAGGCCAGCACGCGCGCGTGGCGCAATACCAGCTGGGCCGAGCTCCGGGGCAATTCCTGACTGCCACCACGGAGATAAAGCAGAACGTCGACATAGTCTCCCGGCTGCACGAGGCCCCCGCCACCTATGACCTCGTCGACCTTGACGGCGATTGCGCGTTCGCCTGGACGGATTTCGCGCGCCAGCGGACTGCCCGGAAGAAAATGCCTTGGCAGGGGAACCTCGCCCGCCGCGATCGCGAGCGACGGCGACTTGCCGACGAGTTCCGCGGGATCTGAAAACGCGCCTTCCGGCTTGACCGGAAGCGCTGCGAGAGAGAGATCCCCGGCCTGGAGGGCTTTCCCGGGAGAAATCGCACGCACCGCCACCACGACACGATGCGAATCGGACGGCAGTGCGTCCACGTCCTTCTGCACGGACTGGTCGGCGACCGGCTGCTGACTGAGACGGTAACCCAGATAGCCGGCCACGATGCTGCCGAATGCGAGCAACACCGCAAGAACACGCAGCGTACGGCCACTCATGCGTTACCCCCCGTTCCGTGAGCAGTCTTCGGCCTCACAGCCTGATATTCGCCCGGGCCTCTAAATGTTCGCCCACGCGCGGCACGGAACCTATCCCCGGCAGGCTCAACACAGGTATCAGCGGCGCCGCCGCATAGTTCGGGTAACGGACCGTTACCGCGAGTACGCTGTCGCTCCCCAGCTGTACGTCGACCAACGCGTTGTTTTCGCCCAGCACCCGGGCCTTCAACGTGTCCGGCAGCCAGGCCAGGCTGCGGCCGACCTGCGTCCGGACGACCGGAACGACGCCGGCAGTGTAGTCCGCGTCGCTCGCAAATGCGGTGCGATCCACCGCCACGGCCGCGCGCGCGCCTTCCTCTGCGGCCAGCGTCATGCCCTGCACCAATGCCATGATCAGCCCATAGCTGGCCAAGGCATAGAACAGGGCGAACATCGGGATGAAGATCAACGCGAACTCGATCGCCGCGGCGCCCCGCTGACTATGGATGCCGCCCCGGAATTCCTGAAGTCCCAGCATCATTCACCCCCTCAGACACCGGATGAAGCCCTGAACGACAGGCTGGCCGCGAAACCCACCGCCAGTGCCGCACCGAACGGCACCGGACGCGTCGAGCCGGCCTGTGCCGACAAATGCCGCCCCCAGGCCATGCTGTGCAGCCATACCGCCAGCCAGGAACTGCCCCGCGCCGCCAGCCACAGGACGGCCCAAAATCCCGCCAGCAGCGATCCACCGATAAAGCTGAACACCACGGTACCGAAGTCGGTGAGCAGGGCCATGGCGACGGCGAGCTTGACGTCGCCCGCACCGAGGAGCCCCCCGATATAGGCCGGCAAGGTCAAGGCAGTGGCCAGACCCGCGGCCGCGAGAACCGAGCCGGGGGCACCGCCCATTGCGCTCTCGCCCTGAACGGCGAGTACGGCAACCGCTACCGTCGCCGCACCCAGACTCAGCCAGTTCGGGATGCGGCGCGCCAGGGCGTACTCGATGGCGCTCGCGCCTTCCTCATCGCGCAGGAATTTCATGATGGCCAATTTCATTGTGGTCTCTCCTTGTTGGATGGTGCTCCCGTCTGCGCGGGATGCTGAATTTATGGCCCGACCGTGTCGCCTCTCGGAGTATAGCGACAAGATCCTAAACGAGCTGAAGATTTCGACCTCTCAAGCGCGGAAACCATACCTGGATCATTGATTATCGGCCGGCCCGGCCGGATGAAGCCCCTTCCAGGCCACCCGGTTGCGCCCCGCATGCTTGGCCTGATAGAGCGCATCATCGGCCGAACGCACGAGGGCATGCTCCTCGATCTGCGGCCCCGGGATGCAGGTCGCGCCGCCCACGCTGATGGTCACCACCCCGCCCTCGGCTCCGGAATGCTCGATGCCCAGGCGCTCCACGGCAGCGCGCAGCCGCTCCGCCAACACCACCCCTTCATCACGCGGCGTCTGATGCAGGAGCAGCACGAATTCCTCACCACCGTAGCGGGCCACCATGTCACCCGCCCGCCGCAGATTGTCCGAGAGCGCCCGGGCGACACGCTGGAGGCAGACATCTCCGGCCTGGTGCCCATAGGTGTCGTTGTACACCTTGAACTTGTCCACATCGATCAGGATGACCGACAGCGGTGTCGCGCTGCGCGCCGCGCGGTTCCACTCGTTGGTCAGCGCCATATCGAAGTGGCGGCGGTTCGGGATCTGGGTAAGCCCGTCCAGACTGGCCAGGTTCTGAAAATTGAAGTGCAGGCTGAGGGACTCCATCAGGCTGACATGCATACTGCGCGCCGTGATCCAGAGGCTGCCCGCGAACACCCCCAGCATCCCGGCCATCACCTGAAACGCACGCTCATCGTCCAGGAACAGGCGGGCCATCAACGGACCGAATATGCACAGCAGATAGACGCTGTAGGCGGTGGGCAGCGCAATGTACATGGGCAGCGCGCCCGCGGCAGTCGCGCCGGTCATCAATATGAGAAAGATCTGCTGTTCGGCCGCCTCCGGCGGAAACGGAAACAGCGCCGCGGCCCCCCAGGCCAGCCCCATCAGGGCGGTGACCGGAAGGTGGATACCCGCCCAACGCCCCGGCATGAGCATGGTCCGTTCCGGGGCGGCGTGGGCATAGGCGACGAACAGGCGCAGCCCCGTGGTCACGATGACGGCGATCAGCCATGCCGACAACCAGACATGATCGGTCACCGGCCACAGGAATGCCGCCAGCACGATCGCATTCGCGACGTTGATCAGCAGGCCTGCGCCTATACGCCGGTTGAATTGAGCCAGCTGATGGGTCGTCAGCTGATGTGGGTCGGTAGTCACTATCGACACTGCCGTCTCCTCGCCGCCTCGGTACTACTTGACACCCGCCCCTGTAGGAAACTGCAGGACAGCGCCGCCTGCGAGGTCGTTAACCCGCGAAAGCAGTGTCGGCACCGGCCGCTAAATGCTTAACGACGGCACCCTGCCGGCGACGCCGCAGCCAGCACGGCACAGCCTACAACTTGGCGGTGGTTCCAGCAATCCAGAGTATCCTTCGGCGCGGCCGGCTCGGCGCGACAGTAGGTGTATCGCGAAGTCATGATATAGGCATTCGTCCTACGTGCGTGGGCAAATGATTGAAATACGCCTGTCGACTGGTACATTAAATCCATAATTCGATGGACCGTGCGAGGCACGCACCTTCCGCAGACAGACGGCTCCGACGGGTGGACCGACACTCTCCTGCACGGGACCCTCGACAATTCCAGAACCGGCCTCAACCGGCCCCTGCTCATAAGCGACCACGAAAGATGCCAACTGCGACGGACTCGAACCTCCTCTCTGTGCCGCAGGCATCGGCCAAGGCGGACGTGTCGACACGCGTGCTGTCCGGAGACCTTCGACCGGAACTCGCGAACGGCGATGAGGGCCGAATCAAAGTCGAACTGCTCAGGATCGCACACCAGAACAGCCGGATCGCCGTCCTCGCCACGCTCGTCGCCCTTCCAGTCGTCATTCTGCTCATCTGGCACCAGGGCGCGCCCGATACGATCTGGGTCTGGGCGGCGGCAGTCGTCGTCGTGACGATGCTGCGGGCGCTGCACTTGAAGACGACCTCTACGCAGGCCCCGTCCGTCGACTCGGCAGACGGCCGGCTCCGGCACCATCTGATGTGGACCTCGGCATCGGGTGCCGCCTGGGGCGCGGCGGCCCTGCTGTCCATGCCCGAATCTCTCCCGAACCAGGTTTTTCTGACGCTGATGCTGGGCGGAATCATCTGCATCTCCGTCGTCCTGCACGCCGCCATGTTCCAGGCTGTCATACTGTTCGCGCTGCCCGCTTTGCTGCCCATGATCGCGCGCCTCTACCTTGAGAACACCCCCCTGCACGTCGCCATGAGCGTCGCATCGGGACTCTTTCTCGGCGTGCTCATGGTGATCGCATCGCGGATACAGAACATGCATCTGCATGCCATAAGGCTCAAGCTTGCCAACGAAGACCTGGTGGCCGACCTCGAGCAGACTGCCGAGGCCACCGACAAACTCAACGCCGTACTCACCGCGGAGGTGGCCGAAAGACGCGAGATGGAAGCCAGGCTTCGAGTGGAGCGCGATTTCGTCTCGGCAATCCTGGACACCGAATGCGGCATAGTCATCGTCCTCAGCCCGGATGGCCGCATAGTCCGATTCAACCGCGCATGCGAAGCGGCCACTGGATTCTACGCCCACGAAATCGTGGGGCGCCCCATATGGGATACGCTTGTCTCACCGCCGGAAACGTCGTACCTGCGATGGAAACTGGATTCCGTGCTGTCCGGCTCGTTCCCCAACGAATGTGAAATCCACTGGAACTGCAAGACCGGAGACAAACGGCGGGTACGGCTCTCGAACACCGCACTGCTGGACAAGTCCGGAAGGCCCACACACGTCGTCGCAACCGGCATCGACGTTACCGAACATTACGTCGCCGAGAAGGAACTGGCGCGCACCCGCGAAGATTTCCGACTGCTGGTGGAAGGAGTCAGCAGCTACGCCATCTACATGCTGGACACGGAAGGCCGCATCACCAGCTGGAACACGGGCGCCGAACACATAACGGGCTATCAGGCCCAGGACGTGATCGGAACGCATTTTTCCCGCTTCTACACGCCCGATGACATCGAAGCCGGCCGACCTTCCGTGCAGCTCCGCATGGCGGCATCCGACGGCCGCAACGAATACGAAGGCTGGAACGTACGCAAAGGCGGAAGCCGCTTCTGGGCGGCCGTCACCGTATCGCCCGTACGCGGGCCGGACTTCAAACTGCGCGGCTATTCCGTCATCACCGGTGATCTCACGCAACGCAAGCAGACCGAGGACACCATTCGCGCGCTGCTGACCATAACGGAACAACTCAATGCGACGCTGGATATAGATTTACTGATGAAATCGCTGGTACGCCAGTCGCTTGTGCTCCTGGACGCCACAGGCGGCTATGCCGATCTCTTCCGTGGCGATGCGTTCACATATCGCCACTACTGGCACGGCGCGACGCTCATGCCGCCGGAATATCACCCCGCTCCGGACACAAGCCTTCCGGCGCACGTACGCAAGACCGGCAAACCTTATCGATCGACGGCACCCGAACACGATCCGTTGGGCGACCGCACATTCTACCGGCGCCAGGGCATCCGCTCGGCCATATGCTGCCCGATTCTGGACCATGACGGGCATGTCATCGGCTTCATCGAGCTGCACAACAAGAATCACGGAGGTCAGTTCTCACTCACCGACGAAGAACGCCTCGTCTCCGTCTCGCATTCCGCATCGCTTGCGATTCAGAACGCTCTCGCATATCAGCAGATAACACGCACGAAGAATCTGCTTGCCGAGGAAACCCGCCTTCTGGAACTCATCGCCACCGGCTCTGCACTTGGCGACGTCAAGACAGCATTGGTGAAAAGCATAGAGAGACACATCGACGGATCGACAGCGGCGTTTCTGACCATCGACGCGGAAAGCGGAATATTGACCCAATGGGATACGCCACATCCCGGCAACAGGCCTTCGATCGCCACGGGCACAAAACTGCCTTTGAAGACCGATGACGCCGCTCGCCGGCTTCCGCACACGGACGCAGCCATCTTCGACATCACCGACGACACCGCCTGGCACCAGATCCTGCCAGACACGGCGGCGCACCGATACTGGCTGTGCCCTGTACGGACCAACGCACCTGACACCTCGCATGCACTCATGATAGAGGCGACGCGCGACGCCAACCCCGCTCCCGAGCATATCGCATTGGTGGAGACGGCCGCCCATCTTGCCGGCATCGCGATCGAGCGGCACCAGGCCGAAGAGCGCCTCCGTCTGCAGGAACGGGCGGTGGAATCGAGCGTAAACGCGATCCTGGTCGTGGGCCTCGCCCTGGACAGCTATCCGATCCTGTACGCCAACCCCGCAGCGACTCGCATCACAGGCCTGGCGACTGCCGAGCTGCTCGGGCGCAGCTGGTTTTCCATCTGCAACGACGCGGACAACGGCGAACGAATCGCGGCACTGCATACGAAACTCGCCGCACGCAAGGAAGGGCACGCGATCATTCAGGGCAGGCGGCCCAACGGCAGCACGTTCTGGGCAGAGGTCTTCCTTTCGCCCGTACTCGACACCAGCGGGCAGACCAGCCATTTCGTGGCGGTCATGCACGACATCAGCGACCGGCTCCAGGCGGAAACGGACCTTCGCCAGTCCCGCGAGCGCCTTCGTGCGCTCTCCACGCACCTGCAAACCGTGCGGGAAGAGGAGAAGGCGCATCTTGCGCGGGAACTCCACGACGAACTCGGCAGCACATTGCTGGCGCTGAAGATCGATGCGTCGTGGATCCAACGCCACCTCCCGGACGAGAACCCGGACCTCGACGAGAAGGCGCGCACCATGCTCACGCTCGTGGACAACGCCGTCTCCACGACACGCAGAATATCCAGCGATCTCAGACCGCCGATGCTGGACGACCTCGGCCTCATTCCCACCCTGGAGTGGCAGATCGCCGAATTCGAATCGCGCATGGGAATACACTGCGAGGCCAGCCTCAAGGGAGAGAGCGACCTGCTGAACAGCCGGCAGTCCATTGCGCTGTTCCGCATATTCCAGGAGGCACTGACGAACATCGCGCGGCACGCACAGGCGACCGACGTCAGAGTCTGCGTGGACATCACGCCCGGGCAGGCGCTGATGGAGATCGAAGACAACGGCCGGGGCATAGATCCGGCCGTGGCCAGACGCCCCAACGCCCATGGCGTATACGGCATGTTCGAGCGCGCAAATTCGCTGGGAGGAAAAATCCGGCTCGATAGCGAGCCTGGGAAAGGCACGCTGCTGTCGGTATGCATTCCGCTGCACGGCGAAGGCACAGATGAAGATCGGAACGAGGAACAGCCAAAATGATCAGAGCATTTATCGCGGATGACCATCCGGTCGTGAGAGCCGGCATCAAGCAGATTCTCGCCGAGGCCCCGGATATCGAACTGTGCGGCGAAGCGGAGTCAGGGCAGGAAGTACTGGACAAGCTCGCTCACTGCAAGCCCGATGTCCTGATCCTGGATATAGCCATGCCAGGGAGAAATGGCGTCGAAACCCTAAAGCGGGTCTCCGACAGCTATCCGGATGTTGCCGTCATCATACTCAGCATGTACCCGGAAGATCAGTATGCCCTGCGCCTCCTCAAATCGGGGGCATCGGGTTATCTCACGAAGGAGTGCGCGACTGACCAGCTCGCATCCGCGGTACGACGGGTCGCCCGGGGAAAGAAATACATCAGCCCGGCGCTCGCGGAGATCCTCGCCGACAGCATCACAGGCCACGGCGATCAGCCGGCACACCAGGAACTTTCCAACCGGGAATACCAGATATTCTGCCTGCTGGCGAGCGGCCGCCGCGTTTCGGAGATCGCCGAAGAACTATCGCTCAGCGTAAAAACCATCAGCACGTACAGAACGCGCATTCTGCGCAAGATGCACATGACCAAGAACGCGGAGCTGACGTACTACGCGATCAAGAACAACCTCGTGGAATAGGGGTCGGGCGGGGAACGATGCCGCCCCGCCGCCGAGCCGAGAGGCTTCGCCGGTGATTGCGCGAAGGCACGGATATCAGCGAGCGTCCTGCAGGGATACGCCCGCCATCGCGTCGGCAAGCTTCTTGGGATCTTCCTCGTCCAGCTTGATCATCAGGCGCACCTCGTTGGCCGAGTCGGCGTGCTGTATCGCGTCCTCGTAGCCGATCTCGCCTTCCTTGTAGAGCTCGAACAACGCCAGGTCGAAGGTTTTCATCCCCTGCTGCACGGAGCGCTTCATCAGGTCCTTCAGCTTGTGTATCTCGCCATTGCGGATATGCTCGGCAACCAGAGGGGTATTGATGAGCACCTCCACCGCCGCACGACGGCCTTTGCCGTCCGCGCGGACGATGAGCTGCTGAGCGACAATTGCCTTGAGATTCAGCGAGAGATCCATCAGCAACTGGCTGCGTCGATCCTCCGGGAAGAAGTTGATGATGCGATCCAGGGCCTGGTTGGCATTGTTGGCGTGCAACGTCGCCAGACACAGATGACCCGTCTCGGCGAAAGCGATGGCGTAGTCCATCGTCTCGCGGGTGCGGATCTCACCGATCAAAATCACATCGGGCGCCTGGCGGAGCGTATTCTTGAGACCGATCTCGTAGGAATCCGTATCCAGACCGACCTCACGCTGGGTCACGATACACCCACCATGCTGGTGAATGAATTCGATAGGATCTTCCAGCGTAATGATGTGACCGGTGCTGTTCTGGTTGCGATATCCGATCACGGCGGCCAGCGACGTGGACTTGCCGGTTCCGGTGGCGCCGACGAAGATCACCAGGCCACGCTTGGTCATCGCCAGGCTCTTGATGATGGGCGGAAGATTCAGAGACTCAAGCGTCGGGATCTGTGTCTCGATGCGGCGCAACACCATGCCCACGTGATTGCGCTGATAAAAGGCGCTGACGCGGAATCGCCCCAGCCCCGGCTCGCTGATCGCGAAATTGCATTCATGACTGCGATCGAACTCGTCGCGCTGACCGGCCGACATCACTGAATACACAAGTTCCCGCGACTGCGCCGATGACAGAGCGTCTTCCGATACGCCCTTGATCCTGCCATCGACTTTGATACTCGGCGGCATGCCCGCGGTAATGAAAAGGTCGGAAGCCTTCTTACTCACCATCAGCTTGAGCAGGGAAGTCATTTCCATGGCATCGTGCCCCTTGGGCCAGGTTACGTACAACAGCCCGTCAACGGAAAAGATCCTTGTTGGCCGCCTTGCTGCGTGCGTCCGCCTTGGAGACGATGCCTTTCTGCACGATCTCCTGCAGATTCTGGTCCAGGGTCTGCATGCCGTACTGCTGGCCGGTCTGGATCGCGGAGTACATCTGCGCGACCTTGTCCTCGCGGATGAGGTTGCGGATGGCCGGTGTTCCGATCATGATCTCGTGCGCTGCGACACGGCCGCCACCGGTCTTCTTGAGCAGCGTCTGGGAGATGACCGCACGCAGCGATTCCGAGAGCATCGAACGCACCATGGATTTCTCCGCGGCGGGGAACACGTCGATGATGCGGTCGATGGTCTTGGCCGCGGAGCTGGTATGCAGGGTGCCGAACACCAGATGACCGGTCTCGGCCGCGGTCAGAGCCAGGCGGATGGTTTCGAGGTCGCGCATCTCGCCCACCAGAATGATGTCCGGGTCTTCGCGCAAGGCGGAACGCAGCGCCTCGGCGAACCCCAGCGTGTCGCGGTGCACCTCGCGCTGATTGATGAGGCACTTCTTGGATTCATGGACGAACTCGATCGGATCTTCAATCGTCAGAATGTGCTCGAAACGCGACTCGTTCACGTGGTTCATCATCGCGGCGAGCGTGGTCGACTTGCCCGAGCCGGTGGGGCCGGTCACCAGCACGATGCCGCGCGGCTGATCCGCGATATCCTTGAACACCGGCGGACATTTCAGATCCTCCAAACTGAGGATCTTGGACGGAATGGTACGGAATACCGCACCGGCGCCGCGATTGTGGTTGAAGGCGTTGACGCGGAAACGCGCCAGATTGGGGATCTCGAAGGAGAAGTCGGTCTCCAGGAACTCCTCGTAATCCTTGCGCTGCTTGTCGTTCATGATGTCGTAGACGAGCGCATGCACGGCCTTGTGGTCCAGCGCCGGGACGTTGATGCGCCGGATGTCGCCATCGACGCGGATCATGGGCGGCAGCCCGGCCGAGAGATGTAAGTCGGATGCGTTGTTCTTCACGCCGAAGGCAAGCAGTTCTGCGATATCCATTCGTGACCCCTGGTAAAGTTGTTCTTGACCCGGACATCCGGACTGGCCAACCTAGCAGGCTGTTGAAAAACGCGCTGAGGGGCGTATCGCGGCGTTGGAAACGGGCTCAAAATGCTCATGTACTCCGTGTACACTCCGCTTTTTCGCCCGTTTCCGCCTCGCCTGGAGGCGCCTACTTTTGGTGCGCTGCATCCCCTGATCACGTTTTTCAACAGCCTGCTAAAGGCCGACCGCCGGGCTCATTAGATAGCGTCAGGGGTACCGAACCCTTGACCCCCGGGAACTGCGCTCCGGATTGCCGCGCGCCAGTCGTGAACCCTGCCACAAATCGGCGAAAAGTATAGTGACTCGAACGGACGACATCCCTGCACGGCTACGGGCGGTGCGGAGACGGATTGCGGCGGCGGCCGACGCCGCGGGGCGGAAACCCGAAGAGGTTCAACTGCTCGCGGTCAGCAAGACGGTCCCCGTGGAGGCGCTGCGGGCGGCCCTCGACGCGGGCCAGGACTGCTTCGGGGAATCCTACCTGAGCGAGGCCCTGGACAAGATCGCGGCACTGGAGCGCCGCGGCTGCGCCTGGCATTTCATCGGCCCGGTGCAATCCAACAAGACCCGCAGGATCGCGGAACATTTCGACTGGGTACACAGCGTCGACCGTCTGAAAATCGCCGAGCGCCTGAGCGCCCAGCGCCCGGACCGGCTTCCGCCGCTGAATGTCTGCCTGGAGGTGAACATCAGTGGCGAGGCCAGCAAAGCCGGGCTGCGTCCTGCGGATGTCCGGGAGACGGCCGAGGCGGTCGTCCGACTGCCGCGTCTGCGGCTGCGCGGGCTGATGGCCATTCCGGCGCCCAGCCGGGACCCGGCCCGTCAGCGCGCCGCCTTCGCCGAACTGCGCCGGATCTTCGACTCCCTGAACGACCGGGGACTGGGACTCGACACCCTCTCGATGGGCATGTCCGACGACCTGGAGGCCGCCATCGCCGAAGGCGCGACCATCGTACGCGTCGGCACCGCCATCTTCGGCGCACGACGATAGCCGGGCGCGCGATGCCTCCTCCGCTTTGCGTCGGGCCCCGTTTACAGCCAGAATAGCCCCCCATGAAACCCCCTTCCCTGAGCTTCATCGGCGGCGGCAACATGGCACGCAGCCTGATCGGCGGGCTGATCACCGATCATTGGCCGGCAGACCGCATCCATGTCACGGATCCCGATGCGGACGCGCTGGCCCGCCTGTCGTCGCTGGGCGTCCGCACCGGCAACGACAACCCGGCTGCCGTCGATGCCGCCGATGTGGTCGTCCTGGCGGTGAAACCGCAGGTCATGGAAACGGTCGCGCGCGACCTTGCGGCGTCGATCCAGGCGCGCCGGCCCCTGGTCATATCCATTGCGGCCGGCATCCGCACCGCCGATCTGGAACGCTGGCTGGGCGGGAACGTGGCGCTGGTACGCTGCATGCCCAACACCCCGGCCCTGGTTCAGAGCGGTGCCACGGCGCTGTTCGCCAACGTGCGGGTGACCGAGGGTCAGCGCGACGTGGCGGAAACCATCCTGCGCGCCGTCGGCCTCACCCTGTGGCTCGACGACGAAGGCCAGATGGATGCCGTCACCGCACTGTCCGGCAGCGGTCCGGCCTATTTCTTCCTCGTGATCGAGGCCCTGCAGGCGGCCGGGGAACAGCTGGGGCTGCCCGCAGGCAGCGCCCGGCTGCTGGCTTTGCAGACCGCTTTCGGCGCGGCCAAGATGGCGCTGGAAAGCGATGAGGACGCCGCCACCCTGCGCCGTCGCGTCACCTCGCCCGGCGGCACCACCGAACGCGCCATCCAGACCCTGGAAGCCGGGGGTATCCGCGACCTGATCGGCCGGGCGCTCGCAGCGGCCCGCGACCGCTCCCGCGAACTCGCAGACGAGCTGGGTGGCTAGAAAATGGGTCCAGGCTACTTCACCAGTCCGGTCGAGTTCCTCGTCAGCACGCTGTTCTCCCTCTATGTCCTGGCGCTGATGCTGCGTTTTCTGCTGGCCTGGGTGCGCGCCGACTTCTACAACCCGGTGAGCCAGTTTCTGGTCAGGATCACCAATCCCGTGCTGGTGCCCGTGCGCCGCGTCATCCCGCCTGTCGGCGGTATCGACATGGCCTCGATCGTGGTGATGCTGCTGGTGCAGATGATCGGCATCGCCTTGATACTGCTGCTGCGGGGCGGCGGCATCCCACTCCAGACACTGATCTTCGCCAGCCTCGCCGAACTCATCGATCTCGCCTTCAAGGTGTTCATCTACGGCATCGTCATCCAGGCCATCCTCAGCTGGATCAACCCCGGCACCTATAATCCGGCGGTCAGCCTGCTGCATGCGCTGACGGAGCCCGTACTGCGGCCGGTGCGCCGCATACTGCCGCCGATCTCCGGGCTCGATCTGTCGCCCCTGCTGGCCATTCTGGTCCTGGAAGTGCTTCGGCGTCTGGTCGTGCCGCTGATCTTCGCCCTCGCCTGACGGCCATGCCCGCCTCTGCACCCACGGACTGGTACCGCTGGGACGGGGACGACCTGATCCTGGCCGTGCACATACAGCCCGGCGCCCGCAGCGACGGGATTGCCGGCCTGCACGGGGATCGCCTCAAGATCCGCATCACGGCACCCCCTGTGGACGGCAAGGCCAACACCCATCTGCGCCGCTACCTGGCCGACCGCTTCGGCGTGGCCGCCTCGGCCGTCGAGCTGCTCGCAGGAACCAGCGGGCGCGACAAACGCGTTCGCGTCCGGTCGCCCCGCCGCCTGCTGCCCGGCATACCTGCCCACCCGGGAACGTGACCCCGATCACGGCTTTCCACCCCACCCGCATACGCCCGTAACTCACTGTTATATCGGCTCAAGGAATGTCTGTCCCGGCCGTTAGCCCGGAGAGCACGCATGCGGCCCCGGCCGCCCTACCCCGGCAAGTGAGGATTGACTTACATGGCTCAGGACCCGTTCAGCCAACGCATGCAGGCGTTCGACACCTGGAAAACGAACGTACTGAACACGCTGCAGGAATTCCAAGAATGGCTCGACGCTCACGAACTGGATGAAGGTGAAAACGACCTTCGCATCTATGAGACGCTCGAGGCCCTGCGCAAGGACCGGCTGACCCTCGCCTTCGTCGCGGAGTTCTCCCGCGGCAAGACCGAACTCATCAACGCCATCTTCTTCGCCAACTACGGCAGGCGGCTGCTGCCGTCCGAGGCGGGCCGCACCACCATGTGCCCGAGCGAACTCTTCTTCGACCGCGAGACGGGACAGTCGTACCTGCGTCTCCTGCCCATCGAGACGCGGCGCGAGGAGAAATCCATCAGCGAATACAAGGCCGATCCCCTGCATTGGGTATCCATGCCCCTCGATACCGGCTCACCGGACCAGATGGCCGAAACGCTCCGCGAAGTCGTCAAGACCAAGCTCGTGCCCGTGAAGGTCGCGCGTGCGCTGGGACTTTACGACGAGGCGACCGATCCTCAGTTCAAGAAGACCGGCGAACTTCCCGAGCAGGTCGAGATCCCGATGTGGCGCCACGCCCTGATCAGCTTCCCGCACCCGTTGCTGCAACAGGGACTCGTGATCCTGGATACGCCCGGCCTGAACGCGCTGGGCAACGAGCCCGAGCTGACCGTCAACATGCTCCCGGCGGCCCAGGCCGTGCTGTTCGTGCTCGCGGCGGATACCGGCGTGACCCGCTCCGACCTGGATATGTGGGAACACCACGTTCACGGCGGCGGTCAGCACAACAAGAATCTGGTGGTCGCCCTGAACAAGATCGACACGCTCTGGGACGACCTGAAAGATCACGGCACCGTGCAGGCCGGCATCGAGAGCCAGCGCCGCAAGGTCGCGGAACTCCTCAGTGTGGACGGTGATCGCGTATTTCCGGTATCGGCCCAGAAAGGTCTGGTCGGCAAGGTCCGCGACGACAATGCGCTGCTGGAACGCAGCCGCCTGCTGACACTGGAGAACTTTCTCGCCGAGGAAGTGCTGCCCAAGAAGCTCGAGGTCGTGCGCGACCACATCCTCCGGGAGATCGGCGGACTCCAGAACGACACCTACAGCCGGCTGGACAACCAGGTCCAGCAGATCGGCAAGGAACTGGAGAATCTCCGGGCGCTGCGCGGCAAGAACGCCGACGTCATCCAGCACCTGATGAAGAAATCGCGCGAAGAACAGGCCGCCTATCTGCGCAACGTCGAGGGCTTCCAGTCCAGCCGGCGGGTGCTGCAGAATCAGGCGAAGCTCATGCTGGACGGCCTCAGCCTCGACGCTTTCGACAAACTGATCAACAAGACACGTAAGGACATGACCGGCGCCTGGACCACGCACGGCCTGAAGAAAGCGATGGAGACCTTCTTCGAGGGCGCCCGCGAGACCATGGAGCAGGTATCCCAGCATGCCGAGCAGACCCGCACGCTGATCCGCGCGACCTACCGCAAATTCCACGAAGAACATGGACTGCCTGCAGTGACTCCGAAGGTGTTCTCCGTGGACCAGTACAATATGGACCTGCACCGGCTGGTCCTGGAAGGCGAGGCCTTCCGCAACAGCCCGGTGACGACCATGACGGAGCAGGGCTTCCTGATCAAGAAATTCTTCATCTCGATGGTCAGCCAGGCGCGCGGCATCTTCTTCCGCGCCAACCAGGAAGCGGATACGTGGCTGAAGGATGTGATGAACCCGTTGGTTCAGCAGATCAAGGATCACAAGCGGGTCATGGAGAAACGCCTGGACACCCTGCGCCGCATCAGCGAGTCGCGCGACACGCTGGAGGCCAAGATCACCGAACTGGAAAACACCCGCCGCGATCTGCGCAAGGAACTCGAGACCATCGAACGCCTGCGCACCACCCTGAACGCCCCTCTGCCGACGGGCGTCGACGACGCGGACGACGCGCCGGCCCCCGTCAGCCGCGCGGTCGGCAACTGAGCAGACGGACGGCGCCCGGCCGCTGCCCGGGCGCCGCCTTCCGTCATCCCGCATCGATCGGCGGTCCCCGGGCCTGTCATCCCTCTCCGGCTCTGGTCTATAGTTCTACTATCGTCCCGCACCGAGGAGAGTCACCATGCAACATGCCAACAAGTTTCTAACAATGTTGTGTCTGGCCTGCCTGGTTCTGCTGACCGGAGGCGCGCAGGCGGAGAATTCCCAGGATTTCGGCGACTATGTGGTGCATTTCAATGCGCTGACCACCGATCTGCTGCCGCCCAAGGTGGCGACCGAATACGGCATCAAACGCAGCGGTAACCGGGCGATGCTGAATGTGGTGGTGTTGCGCAAGGTGCTGGGGGCGACCGGCCAGCCCGTTCCGGCCTCGGTCACCGGCATGGCCACGACACTCTCCGGCCAGCAGCGTGAACTCACGTTGCGCGAGATCCGCGAGCCCAATGCCATCTACTACATCTCGGACTTCGGCGTAGATCACGAAGAGACGCTGCGCTTCCATCTGATGGTCCGGCCGGAAGGCGAGAGCGACACATTCCAGGTGGAGTTCCGCCAGCAGTTCTTCAGCCGCTGAAAATACGCATCAGCATCATCACCCCGAACAGCATGACCAGGCCGCCGGCGATGCGCCGCGGCCAGGGGCGATGCACGAAGCGGCCGATACGCGCCGCGGCCACGCCCATCAGCAGCAGCGTGGGCAGCGTGCCGATGCCGAAACTCAGCAGGAGCAATGCCCCGTCGAGCGCAGAGCCCGAAGCCAGCGCCCACACCAGCACACTGTAAACGAGACCGCAGGGCAGCCAGCCCCAGACCAGTCCGACCCCGAAGGCCTGCGCCGGACTCGTGACCGGCAGGAAGCGCCGCCCCAACGGCTCCAGGCGACGCCAGAACACGCCACCCGCACGCTCGATGCGCGCCAGCCCTCTCCACCACCCCGCGAGATACAGGCCGAGCGCGACCATGAACAGCCCGGCGAACAGCTGCAGCACCAGCTGCGCCTGGTGGACCGACGTCAGTTCGAAGAGCGCGCCGCTCAGCCCCCCCGCCAGGGCACCGGCCAACGTGTAGCTGGCGATGCGTCCAAGGTTGTAGGCCAGGTGATACGGCAGCATCGAAACCACGCCGTGCCGCGACACAGGAGACACTCCCAGCGTCAGCGCACCGACGATGCCGCCGCACATACCGACGCAGTGCACGCCGCCGAACAGCCCGACCAGCAGCGCGGACAGCAGGCCGACATCGGTCAGCATGGCATCCCTCCTGCTCCGCCTTGCACTGCCTGCGCAGCCATCCAGCGAATTGACATCAACCTAAAACCGCATTTGCCGCGGAATCCACGGAACGACACGGAAACACCCGCAAGGCCAGAAGCTTACAGCGGCCATCCCGGCGCGCAAGCCTGCCCCTTGGGTTGCGGCCATGCGCTCCATGAGCTTTGCAACAATCCTTTTCCGTGTCGTTCCGTGGATTCCGTGGATTCCGTGGTGAAAGCGGTTTTAGGATCATAACTCCCACTCGTAATCCATGATCAGCGGCGCGTGATCGGAGAAACGCGCCTCGGTGTAGATCTTCGCCGCCTGCACCCGTGGCGCGAGGCCGGGCGTGAGGACCTGGTAGTCGATGCGCCAGCCGACGTTCTTGGCCCAGGCCTGGCCGCGGTTCGACCACCAGGTATACTGGTCGGGCCGTTGATCGACGACACGAAACCCGTCGACGAAACCGGCCTTGCCGAATAGTTCGTCCATCCAGGCGCGCTCCTCGGGGAGGAAGCCCGAATTCTTCTGGTTGGAACGCCAGTTCTTCAGGTCGATCTCCTTGTGCGCGATGTTCCAGTCGCCGCAGATGACGTACTCCCGCTTCTTTCGGCGCAACCCGCGCAGATAGGGCATCAGGCGATCCATCACTGCGAACTTGACCTGCTGGCGCAACTCGCTGGACGAACCCGAGGGCAGGTACAGCGATACGACGCTGAGCGTGCCGACCTGCACCTCCAGATAGCGGCCCTCCGCATCGAACTCCGGCCAGTCCAGACCGATGATGACGCGGTCCGGCTGGACGCGGCTGTAGAGCGCCACACCGCTGTAGCCTTTCTTTTCCGCATCGTGGTAGTAGCAGTGGAAGCCGCGTGGATGATAAAGGGGCTCGGTGAGCTGCGGTTCCTGGGCCTTGGTCTCCTGGATGCAGACGAAGTCCGCCCGCTGACGGGGCAGCCAGTCGAAGAATCCCTTGCGGGCGGCCGAGCGTATGCCGTTGGCGTTGAAGCTGATGACGCGCATCGATATTTACCTGTGCAGACCGGCGTGTATGATAGCGCACATCCCCGGCCACGGCCGGTTCCCGACAGCATCGAGACGGCCATGCAGGATTATCAGCGCGACTTCATCAGCTTCGCCATCGAGACGGGGGTACTGCGCTTTGGCGAGTTCACCCTGAAATCCGGGCGCAAGAGCCCGTACTTCTTCAATGCCGGGCTGTTCAACAGCGGCGCGCGGCTGGCGCGGCTGGGTCGCTTCTACGCCGCAGCCATCAGTGCCTCGGGCATCGGGTTCGACGTGCTCTTCGGCCCGGCGTACAAGGGCATTCCCCTGGCCGCCGCCACGGCCATCGCACTCGCCGACCACCATGACAGAGACACGCCCTACTGCTTCAACCGCAAAGAGGCCAAGGATCACGGGGAGGGCGGCAACCTGGTCGGCGCGCCGCTTTCCGGCCGCGTGCTCATCATCGACGACGTGATCACCGCCGGCACCGCCATTCGCGAATCGCTCGACATCATCAACGCGGCCGGTGCGACGGCCGCCGGCGTGGTGATCGCCCTGAACCGCCAGGAGCGGGGCAAAGGCGAGCGCTCGGCCATCCAGGAGGTGGAGCAGGATCTCGGCATCCCGGTGGTCAGCATCGCCGCCCTCGACCAGCTGATCGAGTATATCGAGAGCCGCCCGGAATACGCCGACCAGGTCGCGGCCATCCGCAGCTACCGCGTGCAGTACGGGGTTTAGAGAAGCCAGGGCGCCGCCGTTATCGGCGTCATGCGCACCCGGCAGACGACGGAATGAAGCCCTTCTTCAGCGACAACGGCCACGGCGACGCGCTGGTGCCGCCGGGCAGCCTGCTGCACAGCGCCCAATACACGCCCTGGCTCTCGCTCCAGCGCGCCACGCTCGTCCTGGCCCGCATCCGCCTGCTCTCCGGCCTGTTCGCCGTCCTGACCCTGCTGTGGGTGTTGATCGATGTGGCGGTCTTCCCGCGCGACATCTGGCTCGAACTCACCTCCCTGCGGCTGCTCGTCGCCATGGCCTTCGCCCTGCTGACGCAGTACCCGCGCCGGCTGCGCGCAGCGGGGCAGGCGCGTGTGGCGCTGGTGCTGTTCGTCGCCATTCCGCTGGTATTCTTCGGCGCGGCGACGCCGCTCACGCAGAATCTGCCCCTGGCGCCGCTGGGCCAGGTGGTCGCGGCCACCTACGCCTATCTTCCGTTCATCGTCATCGCCTGTCTCGCGATATTCCCGCTCACCGCGCTGGAAGGCCTGCTGTTCACCGTCCCCGCGCTCGGCGCCCACCTGGCCGTTGCGCTCATCCATCCCAACCCCGGCGCCTGGGCACAGTTCAGCGTCGCCTGGCTGATGGTGCTCATTGCGCTGATCGCGACGGTCTCCGCGATGCTTCAGCTGCAGTACATGATCGCCCTCATGCAGCGCACCAGCCGCGACCCGCTGACGGGGGCCTACAACCGCGAAACGGGGGCGGAACTGCTGGACATCCAGTTCCACATCGCCAACCGCCAGGGCGCATCGCTGGCACTGGCCTTCCTGGATGTCGACAACTTCAAATCCATCAACGATCTTCACGGGCACGAGGCGGGCGACGCCGTGCTGCGCGGCCTGGCTCGCGCACTGTCCGGCACCCTGCGCGCCGGCGATACGCTGGTCCGCTGGGGCGGGGAGGAGTTTCTCATCATCCTGCCCAACACCGACTGCGCCACCGCAGGGCATGTGCTGGCGCGCCTGTACGAGCGCGGACTCGGCCAGCGTCCCGATGGTCAGCCGCTGACCGCCAGCACCGGTGTCAGCGAACTGGGCAACGACCGCGCCGGCACCATCCGGGAACTGATCGAGCACGCCGACCGGCGCATGTACCAGGCCAAGCGTGCCGGCAAGAACCGTTTCATCGTCTGCGGCAACACCTCAGCCAAGGATCAGCTTCAGACCGATCAATAGCGTCAGCGCCTCGAAAGCCCGCTTGATGAGGCGGTTGCCCTTCACGATCGCGAGATGCGCGCCGAGATAGCCGCCCAGCAGCGACCCCGCCAGCAGGGCCGGCAGCCAGTCCCAGCGGATCTGGCTGAGGTAGCCCAGCATGAGCGCCCCGGTGCCGTTCCAGAACACACCGACCAGCACCAGCGTGTAGGCAACGGCACGGCGGTAATCCAGGCCGAACCAGCGAACCAGCCAGAGGGTCACGAACAGCCCCGTACCGGACGTCAGCGATCCGTTGAGCACGCCGATCGCGAACAGGACACCGCCCCCGACCGCGTAGCCGGCGGCATCGCGATGGCTGCGGCTGGCTGCCAGCCCCAGGGCGGGATTCAGCGAGGAGTACAGCCCCAGCCCCAGGGTCAGCAACCCCAGCGCCACTTCCGCGCTGCGATCGGGAACCGCCAGGATCAGATTCGCCCCCAGCAACACCCCCGGGAGTCCGGCCGCCAGGATCAGCATCGCAAACCCCCTGTCCAGCGGTTCTTCCTTCAAGTGCCGCAGGGTGGCGCCGATACCCAAGGCGACGCTGGCGACTTTGTGCGTGGCGAGCGCGACGGCGAAAGGGAGCCCCAGGAAAATCAGCACCGGCAGCTGAACGAGGCCGGCGCCGCCGCCGGAGAACGCCGAAAACATGTTGGCCATAAGCGCGACGAGAAACAGAACCAGATGTTCAAACTCGCTCATCGTCCGGTTCCCGTCGCTGCGCCCGACCATGCCAGCCACGCCCTGCCGTGTACGCCCGCAGCCGCGAACGGCAGGGCCGATACCGCATTTCCATCAGGACCATGTCGACCATGAAGCAGCCCTCGTCCATACCTGTGCACGCCCTCTTCAGGACTCTGCTGACCGCGGCGTTGCTGGCCATTCTGGTTTCGCCCCCGACGCAGGCCGCCCGCCTCTTCAAATGGACGGACGAAAACGGCAAGGTGCACTACGGCGACAAGATCCCGCCGGAATACGCCAAGCAGGAGCGCAAGGTCCTCAATGAACAGGGCGTCGCGGTGAAAACCCTGGAAGCCGCCAAGACCCCCGAACAGCTCGCCGAGGAAGCGCGGCTGGCCGAGCAGCGCCGTGAGCAGGAGCGCATCGCGGCCGAGAAGGCCGCCCACGACCGCATGCTGCTGGCGACATTCACCAGTGAAGACGACATGGTGATGACCCGCGACGGCAAGATCGCGGCGATCGACGGCATATTGCGCGTCACCCGCGGCCGCATCGAAAACATCGAGGAGACGCTCGCGGACCTGACCCGCGAGGCGGCCGAGCTGGAACGCGCCGGCAGGCCGATTCCCGACAGTCTGCACGAGCGGATCAAGACGGCGCGCGCGCAGTCCGAACGCTATCACGACTACATCGCCGCCAAGCGCCAAGAGCAGGAAGACATCCGCCAGCAGTTCGAAACCGACATCCGCCGCTTCCGCGAACTCAAAGCCGCCCAGGCGGCGGGCCTCACGCCCGGATCAGCGTGCCCAGGCCTTCGTCGGTGAACAGCTCCACCAGCACTGCGTGTTCGACGCGGCCGTCGATGATGTGCGCGGCGCGCACCCCGCCCTTGACCGCATCCAGCGCGCAGCCGATCTTCGGCAGCATGCCGCCGTGGATGGTGCCGTCAGCGATCATCTCGTCGACCTGACGCGCGGTGACGCCGGAAATCAGCTCGCCCTTGCCGTCGAGCAGGCCGGCGGCGTTGGTCAGCAGGATCAGCTTCTCGGCCTTCAGCACCTCTGCGACCTTGCCGGCGACCAGATCGGCGTTGATGTTGTAGGACATGCCGTCGCTGCCGACGCCGATGGGTGCGATGACGGGAATGAAGTCCCCGTTCACGAGCATGTTCACCACCGCGGTATCGACGCTGGCCACCTCACCGACGTGGCCGAGGTCGATGATCTCGGTGGCTTTCAGTTCGGGCGCGTCCTTGTCCAGGACCAGCTTGCGGGCGCGGATCAGATCGCCGTCCTTGCCGGTCAGGCCCACGGCGCGGCCGCCCTGGCGGTTGATGAGATTGACGATCTCCTTGTTGACCAGACCGCCCAGCACCATCTCCACCACGTCCATGGTCTCGGCGTCGGTCACGCGCATGCCGGCGACGAAGGTCGACTGCTTGCCGATCTTCTTCAGCAGATCGCCGATCTGCGGCCCGCCGCCGTGCACCACCACCGGATTGATGCCGACCAGCTTCATCAGCACGATGTCGCGCGCGAAGCCCTCCTTGAGCTTCTCGTCGACCATGGCGTTGCCACCGTACTTGATGACCACGGTCTTGCCCTGGAAACGCTGGATATAGGGCATCGCCTCGCTCAGCACATGGGCGACGTTGCGGGCGGATTCGGCAGTGAGCGGCATGACGGGGTTCTCTGACCGGGTGAACAAAAATTCAAAACACATTCAACACGAAGGCGCCGAAGGCGCACGAAGGAAAACACGGACGATATGAATAGTAAAGGCCTCAGCCCGGCATCGGTCGCGTCTTGTAGCCGGTGTCAGTCAGTCAACGGCTGCCAACCGGCACGATCCGTTTCCGTGCTTTCCGTGTTTTCCGTGGCCACATGTCTTTTCCTTCACGCGCCTTCGGCGCCTTCGCGTTGAAAGCTTTTTCAGTTCAGAACGGCAGCCTGAGTGCCGGATCGGTGGCGAGCATCGCCTGCCGGAACTGATCCTGGATGCGCGTCAGCGCCTCCGGATCGTCGGCCTCGAAGCGGATCACCAGACAGGGCGTCGTGTTGGAGGCGCGCACCAGCCCCCAGCCGTCGGAGAAATCGGCGCGCAGGCCGTCGATGGTCGTCACCTCGGCATCGGCGAACTGCGCGTTGGCGAGGAAGCCGTCCATGAACCGCTGCGGAGCGCCCTCGGCCAGCGGCAGATTCAGCTCGGGCGTGCTCACGCCGCCGGGCAGCGCGGCGAACACCCGGCTGGACGTGCGATGATCGTTGGAAAGCACTTCCAGCAGGCGCGCGGCCGCGTACAGCGCGTCGTCGAAACCGAACCAGCGCTCCTTGAAGAAGATGTGCCCGCTCATCTCGCCCGCCAGCAGCGCCCCGGTCTCCTTCATGCGGGCCTTCATGAACGAATGACCCGTCTTCCACATCTCCGGACTGCCGCCGAAGTCGCGGATGATCTTGGCCAGATGCCGCGAACACTTCACGTCATAGATGATCTCGGCGCCCGGGTTGCGGCCGAGGACGTCCATGGCGAACAGCATCAGCAGCCGGTCGGGCCAGACGATCTCGCCTTCGGACGTGACCACACCGAGCCGGTCGCCGTCACCGTCGAAGGCCAGGCCGATGTCCGCACCCTGCTCGCGCACCGCGCGGATCAGATCGTCGAGGTTCTCCGGCCGGCTGGGATCGGGATGATGGTTCGGGAAGCGGCCATCGACATCGCAATACAGCGGAACGACCTGACAGCCGAGGCGCTGGAGCAGTTCGGGCGCGATCGCGCCGGCGACGCCGTTGCCGCAGTCGACGACGGCCTTCATGGGCCGTGCCAGCTGGATGTCCTTGTAGATGTGCTCGACGTATGCCCCGACGACGTCGACCTTCTCGTAGCCGCCGCTGCCGCTGTCGAGCTCGCCGTTCTCGATGCGTTCGCGCAGCCGCTGGATGCCTGCGCCGCTGAGGGTCTCGCCGGCCAGCACCACCTTCAGCCCGTTGTACTCCGCCGGATTGTGGCTCCCGGTGAGCACCACGCCCGAGCGCGTATCCAGGGTATGCGCCGCAAAATACAGCACCGGCGTGGGAGCCATGCCGATGTCCTTGACGTTGACGCCGCTGGCACGCAGCCCGCGCACCAGACTGTCCTGGAGTTCCGGCCCCGACAGACGTCCGTCGCGGGCGACGATCACGCTCTGCTGGCCGCGCGCCCGCGCCTCCGAACCGATGGCGCGTCCGATCTCGTACACCGCCTCCGGCGTCAGGCTCTGATTGACGACCCCGCGGATGTCGTAGGCGCGGAAGATGGTCGGGTCGAGCTTCAGCTCGGTGACGCCCACGCTCCCGAGATCCACGCCGAGGTTGTCGAAGACCCCGGTCCCCGCCGATGCGGCGGCGCCGGGCGGCGCCTTCGGTGCCGCGGCCGCCGGCGCACGCGTCGCCGCGGGACCCGCGACGGCGGGCATCGCGGTCTCGGCCTCGAATATGTGCCGCACGCCCTCCACTGTCGCGGCGCATTCCTTGAGCTGCAGGCCGTAATCCGCCTGGAGGCGGCCATCGCGCGCATCGCGCACGGCTCCCAGCAGCAGGACCTGATCCTGCCTGAGCGCACGGGCGAAAGACCGCAGGATCAGCACGATCAGCAATCCGAAGACGGCCACCCCGCTGCCGGCGACGACCCACAGGCCCCGATCCGAGTCGCTGAAGCCGCGGGCCTCGGCCCAGTAGGCGACCTTCCAGCGGCTGCCGGGAATGGCCGCTTCGACGGTCGGCCGGTCCTGGCGCAGGCCACGGTTGCCGCGCTGGGCGAGCACGACGGGCGCGGCGCCCTCGGCCACCTGCCAGACCTCGCCGTAGCCGCGCGGCAGCTTCGGGCCGTCGAGCGCCTCCTGGATCATGGGCAGGGGGAAACTCACCATCAGATGACCGACGATGCGCCGGCCGCTGACGCTCAGGATGCGGCGCACCAGGGTGATGTGCTGCTGCGGCGTGCCGAACAGATGCACCTCCGCCGGCGGCGGCGTCTCGCTGGTCTCGGCCTGGCGCAGCATGTCGAGCGCGGCGTAACTGATCGGCGGCGACGCCTCGGGATCGACTTCGGTCAGGCCCGGCGGCAGGATGCGCACCCGCACCGAATCCGGAAACAGATAACCCAGGTCGTTCTCGCGCTGGCGGATGGCGGCGCTGTCGCCGCGCGTCGCCAGGTCGACGATCTGCGCATCGCGCGCCAGCATCTCCATCCTGGCGGTATTCCGGGCGAGCTGCGTGGCGATGCGGTCGGCCAGATTCTCGGCCGTCAGCGCCATCTCCTGGCGCCGCGCCTCGGCCGTCCGGGTGGCGGCGCCCCGCTGGAAGAAGATGGCGACGGCCGTCACGAGTATCGCCGCCAGGAGAAAGATCAGAACCCCGACATGCACCAGACTGATGCGCCCGCCCTTGCCGGTCGCCCGCGGAACATCCGGCCCGGGCACGTCCCGCCCCGGCCTCGATTTCGGTAGCTTGAATCCCATGCGCGGCCCGTTTCCCGTTGCTGCTGCGGTCTTGTCGTGTCGTCAGGCCCGCCCGGTATGCCCGAAACCGCCGGCACCGCGCTGACTGGCCGAAAATTCGCTGACCACTTCGAACTGCGCCCGCACCACCGGCACGATGACCATCTGCGCGATGCGCTCCCCCGGCTGGATGGTAAAGGACTCCCGACCGCGGTTCCAGCAGGACACGTACAGCTGCCCCTGGTAGTCCGAATCGATCAGCCCGACCAGGTTGCCGAGCACGATGCCGTGCTTATGGCCGAGCCCGGAACGCGGCAGCAGCACGGCCGCGAGACCGCGATCCTCGATGTGGATCGCCAGCCCGGTGGGGATGAGTTCGCTGCCGCCCGGCGCCAGATCGAGCGGCGTGTCGAGGCAGGCGCGCAGGTCCATGCCCGCCGAGCCGTCGGTGGCGTAATCGGGAAGCGGGAATTCGGTGCCGATGCGCGGGTCGAGGATCTTAAGCTGAATCGTCTGCATGCCGGTGTGCGTCTCCGTTGGAGGGGTTCGGTGTTCTTGCCGCATAACGTACCGCAACCTGCGCGATCAGCGCGCGCGCCAGCTGCGTCTTGGAGGCCTGCGGCAGATCGCACTCACCGCCCTCCCAATACAAGGTCAGCGCATTATCGTCGGCATCGAAGCCCAGACCCGGCACGTTCACCCAGTTGGCGGCGATCATGTCCAGCGACTTCGCCATGCGCTTCGTGCGGGCATGCTCGGCGAGGCGCTCGGTCTCGGCGGCGAAGCCCACGGTGAACGGCGCGGGACGCAGGGCGGCGACCGCGGCGAGGATATCGTCGGTGCGCTCCAGATCGAGCCGCAGCACGGCGCTCCGTTTCTTAAGCTTCTGCTCCGCCGGCGCCGCCGGACGGTAATCCGCAACGGCGGCCGCGCCGATGAAGATATCGCAGTCCGCGGCGCGCGCGAGCACGGCCGCATGCATCTCGGCGGCGGTCTCGACCCGCACACATTCGACCCGTTCCGGCGGCGCCAGCGCCACCGGCCCGCTGACCAGCACCACGCGCGCACCCGCCTCCGCGGCAGCCGCGGCGACGGCATAGCCCATCTTTCCGGAGCTGCGGTTGCTGATGAAGCGCACCGGGTCGATGGCCTCGCGGGTCGGCCCGGCGGTGACGAGCACGCGCAGACCGGCGAGCGCGCCGGTCTCGAACATAGCGGCGACTTCCGCGACGAGTTCATGCGGCTCCAGCATCCGGCCGGGGCCGACCTCCCCGCAGGCCTGGCCGCCGCTGGCCGGACCGAGGATGCGCACGCCGCGCTCGCGCAGCAGCGCGAGGTTAGCCCGGGTCGCGGGATGATCCCACATGGCCTGGTTCATCGCCGGCGCCGCCAGCAGCGGCGCGCGGGTCGCCAGACACAGGGTGGAGAGGAGATCGTCGGCCAGCCCCTGGGCGAGCCGCGCCAGGGTGTTCGCGCTCGCCGGGGCGATCAGGACGGCATCGGCCCAGCGCGCCAGCTCGATATGGCCCATGGCCGCTTCGGCCTCGGCATCGAACAGCTCGCTGCGCACCGGCCGCCCCGACAGGGCCTGCAGCGTCAGCGGCGTGATGAAGCGCGTGGCCCCCGCCGTCATCACCACCCGCACCTCCGCCCCCGCCTCGCGCAGCCGCCGCACCAGCTCGGCGCTCTTGTAGGCGGCGATCCCGCCGGACACGCCGAGGACGATGCGTTTATTGGAAAGCTCAGGCATGCCGGGAGTTTATCATTGCGGGGGTGGGAGTGAGGAGTGAGGCGTCAGGAGTGAGGAGTAAAACCCGTTGTGGCCACGGAAGCACACGGAAAGACACGGAAAGTTAATAAGGTAAAAGCCCGGACAGCAGCCGCGCGGCGTGATCGCCGAAGGGGACAGACCGAAGGGGACAGACTTAAGTCTGTCCCCGGCGATTCCTACTCCTCACTCCTCACTCCTCACTCCCAGCTATCCTGTAATCGTCTCCACACCACCGACAACAAGGAGGTTGTCCATGTCCATCCGCCACTGGCCGGCGGCCGAACGGCCGCGCGAGAAACTGCTCGCCCGCGGCGCCGAGAGCCTCTCGGACGCCGAACTGCTCGCCATCTTCCTGCGCACCGGCACCGCCGGCCGCAATGCCGTCGAACTGGGCCGCGAACTCATCGAGGCACGCGGCGGGCTGCGGGCCTGCCTGGATCTGCCGCCGGCGCAGCTCCGGGCCTGCCGGGGCGTGGGCACGGCCACCGCGGCGCTGCTGCACGCCGCCCTGGAGCTGGGACGCCGCTACCTGCTGGCCGACCTGCGGCGCGGCGACGCCCTCGCCAACCCCGACGCGACCCGGCGCTTCCTGCAGGCCCGGCTGCGCGGCTACCCCCACGAGGTCTTCGCCTGCCTGTTCCTGGACAACCGCCACCGGGTGATCGAATACGAAGCCCTGTTCCGCGGGACCCTGGACGGGGCCAGTGTCCACCCGCGCGAGGTGGTCAAGGCGGCCCTGGCCCACAACGCCGCGGCTGTGATCCTGGCCCACAACCACCCCTCCGGGGTCGCCGAGCCCAGCCAGGCCGATCTGCACCTGACCCGGCGCCTGCGCGAGGCCCTGGGGCTGGTCGACATCCGGGTGCTGGACCATCTGGTGATCGGCGACGGCGAAGCGGTCTCCTTCGCCGAGCGCGGCCTGCTCTAGGCTTCCTATGTTCACCCTCATCCGATGAGGGGTCGCAAGGGGAGAGAAAGGACTCTCTCCCCTTGCAGTCCGTTCCGGCCGCCTGCGGCGGCGCTCGCAAGCTCGCCCACGCAGGACTTCGTCCGCGCAGGGCGGAATTCGGTGCTCGGCTTGTCTGGGCCCCGGCCATCTGACATAATGCGCCGCTCTGTGGGTCCCAGGCCGTCTGGCCGGGCACCCGACCCGATGGAATTCTAAGGATTTGCAGCCATGTCCAGAGTCTGCCAAGTGACTGGGAAGCGGCCGACCACCGGCAACAACGTCTCCCACGCCAACAACAAGACGCGGCGCCGTTTCCTGCCCAACCTGCACACGCACCGGTTCTGGGTCGAGAGCGAGAACCGCTTCGTCCGCCTGCGCCTGTCCGCCAAGGCCATGCGCATCATCGACAAGAAGGGCATCGACGCGGTCCTGGCCGACCTGCGCGCCCGCGGCGAAAAGGTCTGAGGTGAATCATGGCTAAGGGTGCACGCGACAAGATCAAGCTGGTATCGACCGCCGGTACCGGTCACTTCTACACCACCACCAAGAACAAGCGCACGACGCCGGACAAGCTCGAGATGCGCAAGTACGACCCGGTGGTGCGCAAGCATGTCGCCTACAAGGAAGCCAAGATCAAGTAACAGCGGTCTTGCTCCGCGGAATACGAAGAACCCGGCCCCGGCCGGGTTTTTTGTTGGATGAATCAACTTCTACCGCAAAGGACGCAAAGCCGCGC
>JAJJPM010000038.1:0-22990 GCA_032907525.1 Gammaproteobacteria bacterium | reverse complement strand
GCCGGCTGCGTCAGCAGCGCGCGCAGCATCCGCTGATACTGCCGCGTCAGCCGTTCCCGGTCGAGCTCCGGATTGCGCACGATGCGGATCTGCAGGCCTTCGAACATCGCGGCGATGACGTCCACCATGGCCGCGATGCCATCCTCGCTGTCTTCGTGACCGGCGGTCCGGCGCAGGCTGCGGAGGGTGTCCGCCAGACCCGCGCGGCACCGGCCGTCCGCGCTGCGCACGATGGCGGCGATGTGCGGATTGCGCGCCGCCTCGGCGGCGATCTCCAGCCGCAGCGCCGCCGTGTCGGGGTCGAGCTGCTCCGCGACGCCCTCGCCGGCGCGCGCGATCATGGCGTCCTGCACGTCGCGCGCGGAACGCATTTCGGCGATCAGTGTCAGAACCCGCGCCAGATCCCAGGCGACGATCTCCGCGATGATCGCCTCCTTGTTCTCGAAATAGTGATAGATGTGCCCCGGACTCATGCCGGCAACCTTGGAGATCTGGGCGATGCTGGTGCCATGGAAGCCGTGCCGGCGGAAGCACGCGGCCGCCGCGGCACGGATCTGCTCGCGGCGCGCCTCGGCCCGCGGATTGTCGCTGGGGGAAACGGGACTGGGTGACATTAGGAACGCTCCGCTTCGAGGCGAATGGATCCACCCCGGAAAATCAAACAGCGACAAAAGGCTAGCATAGAATGAACGTTTATTCTAGAATGAGCCCCCGAATTTGCGCGACAGGCTCGGGCGACATCCCGCGCCTGCCCGCCGGCATTTCCGACAACGAGAGGTCATCCATGCAGGCCATCCATTCCCGTCGCGCCAGGGCGTCGATCACCCTCGCAGGCATCATGCTCCTGGCCGCCTGCGGCGAGCAGGCGGCCGCACCGGGCGGCCCAGGCGCTCAGGCCGCGCCGGCCGTCACGGTGATCACGGTCCAGGCCGAGCGCGTCACGCGCGAGACGGAGCTGCCGGGCCGCACCACGCCGTTTCTGATCGCCGAGGTGCGGCCGCAGGTGACCGGCATCGTCCTCGAGCGGGCCTTCGAGGAAGGCAGCACGGTACGGGCCGAGCAGCTCCTCTACCGCATCGATCCGGCGCCCTATCGCGCCGCCTACGACAGCGCCAGGGCCGAGCTGGCCCGCGCCGAGGCCAATCTCTACGCCGCGCGGCTCACCGCCGACCGCTATGCCGAACTGGTGAAGACCGACGCCATCAGCCGGCAGGCCAACGACGACGCGGTCGCCGCGCTGCGCCAGGCGCAGGCCGACGTCGCCGCCGCCAGGGCCGCACTGGACAAGGCGAAGATCGATCTCGACTACACCGAGGTGAAGTCGCCCATCGCCGGGCGCATCGGCCGCTCCGCCGTGACGCCGGGCGCGCTGGTCACGGCCAACCAGGCCGATGCCCTCGCCGTCGTGCGGCAGCTGGATCCCATCTATGTCGACCTCACGCAGTCCAGCGCCGAACTGCTGGCCCTGCGGCGCGATCTGGACGCCGGCCGGCTGCAGCGCGCCGCGGACGATACCGTGCCGGTGAGGCTGATCCTCGAAGACGGCAGCGAATACGGCGAGGCGGGCAAGCTGGAATTCTCCGAGGTCTCGGTCGACCAGAGCACGGGCAGCGTGACCCTGCGCGCGGTCTTCCCCAACCCGGAGGAACGGCTGCTGCCCGGCATGTACGTGCGCGCGCGGCTGGCGCAGGGCGTGCAGGACGATGCCATCCTGGTGCCGCACGCGGCGGTCACGCACGATCCGAGGGGCCAGGCCGTGGTGATGGTGGTCGGCGCCGAAGACAAGGTCGAGGCGCGCACCGTGCAGACGGCGCAGTCGCTCGGCGACAAGTGGGTGGTGACGGACGGTCTCGCCGCCGGCGAGCGCATAGTCGTCGAGGGGCTGCAGCGCGTGCGCCCCGGCGTCCAGGTGCAGGCGCAGGAAGCCGGCGCGCCGTAGGACCGTTGGCCGGGGGTCGCTGCGCTCACCCCGACCTACATCCTGGTTTCTTTCAAGGTAACCGAACATGGCCCATTTCTTCATCGACCGGCCCATCTTCGCCTGGGTCATCGCCATCGTCATCATGCTCGCGGGCGGCTTGTCGATCCTGACGCTGCCAGTCGCGCAGTATCCGTCCATCGCCCCGCCCACCATCGCCATCAACGCCACCTATCCGGGCGCGTCGGCGAAGACGGTGCAGGACTCCGTCACCCAGATCATCGAACAGAAGATGACCGGCCTCGACGGCCTGCTCTACATGAGCTCGTCGTCGGACTCCTACGGCCGCGCCACGGTCACCCTGACCTTCGATGCCGGCACCGATCCCGACATCGCCCAGGTGCAGACGCAGAACAAGCTGCAGCTCGCCCTGCCCCTGCTGCCGATGGCCGTCCAGCAGCAGGGCGTCCAGGTGGCCAAGTCGGCGCGCAACTTCCTCATGGTGGTCGGCTTCGTGTCCGAAGACGGCAGCCTCAGCCGCACCGATCTCGCCGACTTCCTGGTCGCCTCGGTGCAGGAGCCGCTGTCGCGCGTCACCGGCGTCGGCGAGGTGCAGGTGTTCGGCTCGCAGTACGCCATGCGCGTGTGGCTGGATCCGGACAAGCTGCTGAAGTACGGGCTCGTGCCGAGCGACGTGCAGGACGCCATCCGTGCGCAGAACGATCAGGTGTCCGCCGGTCAGCTCGGCGGAACGCCGGCGGTGAAGGGGCAGGGCTTCACGGCCTCCATCACCGCGCAGAACCGCCTCGAGACCGTCGAACAGTTCGAGCAGATCCTGCTGCGCAGTTCCACGCAGGGCGGCGAGGTGCGCCTGAAGGACGTCGCGCGCATCGAGATCGGCGCCGAGAACTACGGCTTCGTCGGCCGCTACAAGGGCCAGCCTGCTGCCGGCGTCGGCATCAAGCTCGCCGCCGGCGCCAATGCGCTCGACACCGCCGATGCGGTGCGCGCCAGGATCGACCAGATGAAGCCCTATTTCCCCGCCAGCGTGCAGGCCGTCGTGCCCTACGACACCACGCCGTTCGTGAAGCTGTCCATCATGGGCGTGGTGCAGACGCTGATCGAGGCGGTGATCCTGGTGTTCCTGGTGATGTACCTGTTCCTGCAGAACATCCGCGCCACCGTCATCCCCACCATCGCCGTGCCGGTGGTGCTGCTCGGCACCTTCGGCGTGATGGCGGCGTTCGGCTTCTCCATCAACACCCTGACCATGTTCGGCCTGGTGCTCGCCATCGGTCTGCTGGTCGACGACGCCATCGTCGTGGTCGAGAACGTCGAACGCATCATGACCGAGGAAGGTCTGCCGCCGAAGGCCGCGACCAAGAAATCGATGACCCAGATCACCGGCGCGCTGATCGGCATCGGCCTGGTGCTGGCGGCGGTGTTCGTGCCGATGGCCTTCTTCGGCGGCTCCACCGGCGTCATCTACCGGCAGTTCTCCATCACCATCGTCTCGGCGATGACACTGTCGGTGCTGGTGGCCATCATCTTCACGCCGGCGCTGTGCGCGACCATATTGAAACCGATCCAGAAGGGCCACGAACACGGCGAAGGCAGCTGGTTCAGCGGCTTCTTCCACTGGTTCAACGGGATGTTCGACCGCAGCCGCAACCGCTACGAATCCGCCGTCGGCGGGATCCTGCAGCGCAGCCTGCGCTTCCTGGCCATCTACGTCGCCATCGTCGGCGTGCTCGGGCTGCTGTTCATGCGCATGCCGACCGCGTTCCTGCCGGAGGAGGACCAGGGCCTGATGTTCACCCAGGTCGTGCTGCCCCCCGGCGCGACCCAGGAACGCACCGTGGAGGTGCTGAAGAAGGTCGAGCACCATTTCCTGGAGACCGAGAAGGACAACGTGAACTCACTGTTCACCATCGCCGGCTTCAGCTTCGGCGGCACCGGCCAGAACATGGGCCTGGGCTTCATCAATATGAAGGACTGGAGCGAACGCACGGAGCCGGAACAGGAGATCCACGCCGTCGCGGCGCGGGCGATGGGTGCCTTCCAGCAGATCAAGGAGGCGATGGCCTTCGCCTTCGTGCCGCCGGCGGTGATCGAGCTGGGCACGTCCAGCGGCTTCAACGTGCAGCTGCAGGACCGCGCCGGCCTCGGCCACGAGGCGCTGATCGCCGCGCGCAACCAGTTCCTCGGCCTGGCCGCCCAGGACAAGCGCCTGGTGGGCGTGCGCCCCAACGGCCAGGACGACGTCGCCGAATATCAGCTGCAGATCGACTATGCCAAGGCCGGCGCGCTCGGTGTGGCGGTGGAGGACATCAACGAGACGCTGAACACGGCCTGGGGCAGCACCTACGTCAACGACTTCATCGACCGCGGCCGCATCAAGAAGGTGTATCTGCAGGCCGAGGCGGAGGCGCGCATGACGCCGGAGGACCTGGCGAAATGGTACGTGCGCAACGACCGCGGCGAGATGGTGCCGCTGTCGGCATTCACGTCGGCGCGCTGGACCTACGGCTCGCCGCGCCTGGAGCGCTTCAACGGCCAGCCCTCGATCGAACTGCTCGGCCAGGCCGCGCCCGGCCTGTCCTCGGGCGACGCCATGGCCGCCGTCGAGGAGATCATGGCACAGTTGCCGCCCGGCATCGGCTACGAATGGACCGGCACCTCCTTCGAAGAGCGTCGTTCCGGCGCGCAGGCGCCGGCGCTGTACGCGCTGTCGGTGCTGGTGGTGTTCCTGTGCCTGGCGGCGCTGTACGAGAGCTGGTCGGTGCCGTTCGCGGTGATCCTGGTGGTGCCGCTGGGCGTGCTCGGCGCGGTGCTGTTCGCCAGCGGCCGCGGCCTGTCCAACGACGTGTATTTCCAGGTCGCCCTGCTCGCCACCATCGGCCTGACGTCGAAGAACGCCATCCTGATCGTCGAGTTCGCGAAGGCGCAGATGGAGAAGGAAGGCAAGGAGCTGATCACGGCGACCCTGGAGGCGGTGCGCATGCGCCTGCGCCCGATCCTCATGACCTCGCTGGCCTTCGGCTTCGGCGTGCTGCCGCTGGCCATCGCCAGCGGCGCGGGTTCCGGTGCGCAGAACGCGGTGGGCACCGGCGTGCTCGGCGGCACCATCGCCGGCACCGTGCTGGGGATTTTCTTCATCCCGCTGTTCTACGTGGTGATCAAGCGCATCTTCAAGGGCGGACCGCGCGAAGACGCACCGCCTGCCGCCGCGAAAACCCGCGAAATCGAATGACGTCCCGGACGCGCGCCGCCGGGCACGGCCTGGCGGTGCCGCCGGCACGGCCGCGCCGATGGGGACAGCGCCACCCGCGACCGCTTGCGAGTGCCCGGCATGCTAGGCCGACAGCGCGGCCAGGGCATGCCGGGCCACCATGAGCTCCTCGTCGGTCGGCACCACCCAGGCCGAAACCGCGCTGTCCGCCGCCGAGATGCAGGGACCGCCGCGCCGGTTGGCGTCGGCATCCACGCGCGCCCCCAGCCAGGCGCATGCGGCGAGGATGCGTGCGCGGATCTCCGCCGAGTTCTCGCCCATGCCGGCGGTGAACACCAGTCCGTCCAGGCCGCCCAGCACCGCCGCGAGTCCGCCGATCGCCTTGGCGACGTGGTGGACGAAATAGTCCACGGCGAGTCGCGCGCGAGGCTCGTCGCTCTCCAGCAGCACGCGCATGTCGTTGCTGATCCCGGACAGGCCGAGCAGACCCGATTCCCGGTACAGAAGCCGTTCCAGTCCGGCCGGCGTCATGCCGCGCTGGCCGGCGAGGTACAGCAGCACGCCCGGATCGATCGCACCCGGACGGGTGCCCATCGGGATGCCGTCGAGCGGCGAGAAGCCCATGGTGGTGTCCAGGGGTATCCCCGCCCGCAGGGCGCAGAGGCTCGCGCCGTTGCCGAGATGCGCGGCGATCACGCGGCCGGACGCGATGGCCGGCGCGATGCGCGGCAGGACGCTCGCGATGTACTCGTACGACAGCCCATGGAAGCCGTAGCGCCGCACCCCCGCTTCGAAATAGGCGTAGGGCAAGGCATACAGGTCGGCCAGCGGCGGATGGCCGCGGTGGAACGCCGTGTCGAAGCAGGCGACCTGCGGCAGTTCCGGCCGTGCCGCGTGCACGGCGCGGATCGCCGCGACCTGCTGCGGCTGATGCAGGGGCGCGAGCGGAACCAGCCGTTCGAGCGTATCGATCACCGCGACGTCGATCAGCACCGGCCGCGAATACTCCGTGCCGCCGTGCACCACGCGATGTCCCACGACGGCCGGCGACACCTCCTCGAAGCGCTCGCGCAGCCAGGCCGAGGCGATCCGGATCGCATCCTCCGCGGTCCGCACCTCCGCAGGCGCATGCTCGCGCTCGACCAGCACGTTGCCTGCGCCGTCCTGCGCCGTCAGTCGCGGCCGCCCCCCCAGGTCGTCGAGCTTGCCCCTCACGACCGCCTGCGGGCCGTCGTCCGCCGCCACCCGGAACAGCGCGAATTTCAGGCTCGACGAGCCGGCATTGATGACCAGGACGGAATCGCCGTTCATGTCACGTCTCCCGCCCGCTCATCGGGGTCACTCCTCGTCGGCCGACAGGCCATCAGGACAGTGCACGGAACGTCTCGGGCTAGCGGTCCGCGGACTCCAGCGGCCATACCCAGTCGGTGATCTCCTCGCGGTCGGTGCCGTGTTCGTGGGCGTAGGCCAGGTGCCGGATGATCTCGTCCCTCATCCGCTCCTTCAGATGCGCGGCGCGATCGGCCAGGCCCGGCACACGGTCGATCACGTCGATCACCAGCGTGAAACGGTCGGTCTGGTTCAGGATCGCCAGTTCCAGCGGCGTGTTGATGTTGCCCTCCTCCTTGTAGCCGCGCACGTGCAGGTTGTCGTGATTCCGGAAGCGGTAGGCGAGCTTGTGGATGAGCCAGGGATAGCCGTGGAAGTTGAAGATCACCGGCCTGTCGGTGGTGAACAGGCTGTCGAACTCCCGATCGGTGGAGCCATGCGGATGCTCTCTGACGGACTGCATCTTGAACAGGTCCACCACGTTGACGAACCGCACCCGGAGATCGGGCAGGTACTCGCGCAGGATCGCGGCGGCCGCCAGGGCCTCCTGGGTGACCACGTCGCCGCAGCTGGCGAGCACCACGTCGGGCTCGACGCCCTCGTCGTTGCTGGCCCGCCGCCAGATGCCGATGCCCTTGGCGCAGTGCACCACCGCCTCGTCCATGGACATGAACTGGAGGTGCTCCTGCTTGTCGGCGACGATGACGTTGATGCAGTCGGTCGAGCGCAGGCAGGCGTCCGCCGTCACCAGCAGCGTATTGGCGTCCGGCGGCAGATAGATGCGCGTCACGCTCGGGCTCTTGTTGGTGACCAGATCGATGAAGCCGGGATCCTGGTGCGAGAAGCCGTTGTGGTCCTGCCGCCAGACGGTGGAGGACAGCAAGATGTTCTGCGAGGACACCGCGGCGCGCCAGGGCACGTTGTTCTTGCAGATGTCCAGCCATTTGGCATGCTGGTTGAACATGGAGTCGATCACGTGGGCGAAGGCCTCGTAGGTGTGGAAGAAGCCGTGCCGCCCCGTCAGCAGGTAGCCTTCCAGCCAGCCGATCAGGGTGTGCTCCGACAGCATCTCCATCACCCGGCCGTCGCGCGCCAGTTCGCCGCCGTCGGCGTCCTCGGGCAGGAACTCCGCCATCCACGTCTTCTTGCTCGCTTCGTAGACCGCCTGCAGGCGGTTGGAGGCGGTCTCGTCGGGCCCGAAGACGCGGAAGTTGTTCATGTTGAGGCGCATCACGTCGCGCAGGAACTCGCCCAGCGGCCGGGTGTTGCCGCAGCGCACCCTGCGCCCCGTCTTCACATCCACCGCATAGTCGCGGAAATCCGGCATCCTCAGATCCTTGCGCAGGACACCGCCGTTGGCGTGCGGGTTGGCGCTCATACGCCGGTCGCCTGTGGGCGCCAGTTCGCGCAGCTCGGCGACGAGGCGGCCTTCGGCGTCGAACAGCGCCTCGGGCCCGTAGCTTCGCAGCCAGTCTTCGAGCAGCTTCAGATGCGCGGGATTCCTGCGCACGTCGGCAACCGGCACCTGGTGCGCGCGCCAGGATCCCTCGGTCTTGTGGCCGTCGATCTCCTTCGGACAGGTCCAGCCCTTGGGCGTGCGCAGCACGATCATCGGCCAGCGCGGCCGATCGGAACTCCCGCGGCCACGCGCAGCCTCCTGGATGGCGCGGATTTCGGCGATGGCGGCATCCAGCGTCGCGGCCATCGCCTGATGCATGATGGCCGGGTCGTCCCCCTCGACGAAATGAGGCGTGAAGCCGTAGCCGCGGAACAGCGCCTCCAGCTCCGTGTGGCCGATGCGCGCGAGGATGGTCGGATTGGCGATCTTGTAGCCGTTGAGGCTCAGAATCGGCAGCACCGCGCCGTCGCGGACGGGGTTGATGAACTTGTTCGAATGCCAGGCGGTGGCGAGCGGGCCGGTCTCGGCCTCGCCGTCGCCCACCACGCAGGCGACGATGAGATCGGGATTGTCCAGGCAGGCGCCGTAGGCATGCGCGAGGCTGTAGCCCAGCTCACCGCCCTCGTGGATGGAACCGGGCGTCTCGGGGGTGACGTGCGAGCCGATGTGTCCGGGAAAGGAGAACTGCCTGAGGAACTTGCGCAGCCCCTCCTGGTCCTCGCTCTTGTCGGGATAGACCTCGGAATAGCGGCCTTCCAGATAGGCGGGGCCGAGCACGCCCGGCGCGCCGTGGCCGGGACCGGCGACGAAGATCATGTCGAGATCATCGCGCTTGATGACGCGGTTGAGATGCGCCCAGACGAAGGACAGTGCCGGGCTGGCGCCCCAGTGCCCCAGCAGTCGGTGCTTGATGTGCTCGACCTTGAGCGGCTCACGCAGCAAGGGATTGTCGCGCAGGTAGATCATGCCCACCGAGAGGTAGTTGCAGGCATTCCACCAGGCGTCGATACGCCGCAGCTCGTCGGGATCCAGTGTGGAGATCGCGGGTGTCTCTCCCGCAGCGGGCTTGTCCATGGTCGGGGCTCCGGGCAATCCCAATCGGTTCGGATGTCCTACGGGGGCAAGTATAGATACGGAGGCCCGCTTCGGCCTGAATCCGGCCTCCCGGAACCCGAGTCAATGACGCAGGTCGTCTTATCCGGTCCGATCCGCGGGATCACCCGCCCCGCTTCACGGCCGCGGCGATGATATGGTCGACGCTGAGTCTGCCGGGACCGGACACGATCAGGGGCAGGAGCATGACGAGATACACGAGTGGCAGCTTGAAGCCGTTGCCGCAGACGTTGTAGCCGTTGCCGGCGTGAACGCTGACCCAGGCGACGACGGTGAGTACCGCCAGAGCGACGCTGAAAAAACGCGTGGCGAGGCCCATGACCAGCGCCACCGCACCCGCCAGCTCGCTCCAGGTGGCCAGAAACCAGCTGATCTCCACCGGCACGCTGTCGAAAGGGAACGGGAAGGCCTCCCGTATGTCGGCGAACCAGTTGTCGCCGTGCAGTTTCGCCACGCCCGACTCCCAGAACTCGTAGGCCAGCAGGAGTCTCAGGCCCAGTTGCGGCAGAAAGGCGCCGACGCGGTCCAACCGCGCGAACAGCCCCTGAGCGCCGCGGATGGCGACGTTGTCGGACAGATTCATGGCGTTCTCCGTATGCCGGCCAGTGCGCCCGCACGGCGCAGTTCCTTCAGCAGCGCCGTTCCCGCCTCGATCACCGCGCCGGCATCCGGGCGGCCGAGCTCTGCAGCGACTTTGAGCAGCGCCTGCCGGCCGCCGAGCCCCGCCTCGCCGATCAGGGCCAGCAGGCGCGCGGACACGGGATTGAGTGCGATGAAACGCACCTCGTCCCGGTCATCGCGATACACCAGATAGCAGTAGCTGCCGCCGTCGGCCTCCGTCGGCCGGAAACGGGGCCCGATCCGATGGACCGGATAGCGGTAGCTGACCAGCCGCGCCGTCGCGTTCAGGACGGGCACTCCCGAAAGAAGGTCGTCCTCTCCGTCATCGGCTACCGCCTCGACGTCCGCGCCATCGGTCATCACCGCCAGTTCCAGCCACTCGTAGTGCATCAGCTCGTACAGCCAGGGACGATCCGGGTATGCCTGTGGCGCCGTTTCCCGCATCCAGCCCAGAAAGGCGGCGGGAATGTCCCGGAACAGCGGCGATTCGCAACGGTGCTCCGCGAAGAAGCGCCGTACGGCCTTCCGCCAGACGCGCGCACCCAGCAGTCGGCGCGTAACGGGGAAACAGGCCAGAAGGAAGCCGTTCAGATTGTCGAACAGCAGTTTCTCGTAGACGCGCATGCGCCGCGCCGGAACGCCCCGCGGGCACGGCCGCCCCCGCGGATCGCGGATGCGCGCGGCGAACGCGGCCTGATAATCGCGCAGCCGCCCGGCATCAGGCGCTGCGTTCACGGCGCACCTCCCGATGCAGACACTGAAGAACCCGAATGTGGCGCACCTCCTCCAGGAGTTCGGCCAGGGGCGGCAGATTGAAATCCCGCTCCAGCAGCGTCGGTCCGGAGCCGAAGCGCGCATAGGTCCGTTCCAGCAGCCGCCAGACGGGGTCGATGACGGTGGCGCCGTGGGTGTCGATGGCGAGGTCTTCCGCCTCGCGATGGTGTCCGGCGACGTGCATGTAGACGATGCGCTCCGCCGGCAGGCTTTCGATGAAGCGCCAGGGATCGAAGCCGAAGTTGACGCTGTTGACGTAGACGTTGTTGACGTCCAGGTGCAGATCGCAGTCGGCCTCCTCCAGCACGCGGCGGATGAACCGGCTTTCGCTCATTTCCGCGCCGGGCGCCGCGACATAATACGATGCGTTTTCAACGGCGATGCGCCGTTCCAGAATGTCCTGGGCGCGACGGATACGCGCGGCCACGTGCTGCACCGCCTCCTCGGTGAAGGGGATCGGCAACAGGTCGTAGAGATGGCCGTCGTCGCTGCACCAGGACAGATGCTCGGTGTAGAGAGCGATGCCATGTCCGTCCAGAAACCGTTTAACGCGCAGGAGGAATGCCTCGTCCAGCGGCGCCGGTCCGCCGAGCGACAGCGACAGGCCGTGGGCGACGATCGGTCGCTGGGCGGCGAGTTCGCGCAGATCGCGGCGCCACGCGCCGCCCATGCCCATCCAGTTTTCCGGGGCGAGTTCGAGAAAATCTATGGCGTCCGGCACCCCGGACCTGAGGGCGGGAAGGATCTCCCGCCTCAGGCCGAGTCCCGCGCCATGCACATGCTGGTCGCGCATGGGCGGCCTCCCGTAGATCACTCTTTGGCGTCGTCCTTCGCGGCGGCGCATTTCCCGTCCTTGGCCTTGGTGTCGGTCCGGGCGGCACCCTTGCCTTCGCCGCACGTGCCGTCTTTCGCCTTGGTTTCGCTCTTCGCCCCGCATTTGCCCTCGCCGCACTTGCCGTCCTTGGCCTTGGCGCCGGCCTCGGCGACCATATAGCCCTGGTCCAGCACCTGCATTCCGAAGGGACTGCCGTCGGCGAAGGCCGCACCGGATGCACCGAGGGCGGCCGTCAGGGCGAGGGTCATGGAAGTCTTGATCGTGTTCATGTCGCATCTCCAAAAGTCGTGTCGTGTCATGTGTCCCGCAGGGACGGTCTGGACGACGGTCTCGGAGAACCGGGTCAGGCAGGGGGGCGATCGCGATGCCCGGCGATGACCCTGCGGATGCGTTCATGCGCCTCCGGGGCGAGCCCGGGCCCCTGCATGTCCGCCTCGCCACGTCGCGCCAATACCCGCAAGGCCCACCGCAGCAGACGGATCTGCCGTTCGAAACGCCGGCAGTTCGCGCAAATCCACAGATGCAGGCGCAACGCCAGGCGTTCGCGCACGCCGAGGGGACGTTCCCACCCCTCGGATACCAGCCGGCTGGCGCCCCTGCATGTCAGCATCGTAGCTACCCCCGGGCCTTGCCGACCCAGTTCCTGTCGAGACACTGGCGCAGGCCCAGTCGGGCCCGGTACAGCATCGTCCACAGATTGGTCGGAGTTATCGCGAGTTCCTGACAGATTTCTTTCGTGCCCTCCTCCATGACCTCGCGGAGCACGAACAGGCGGGCCAGTCGCCTGGGCAGGCGGTCCAGGCAGTATTCGAGGACCTCCCAGAACCGCCCGCGGTCCAGGAGTTCCTCGGGGTCGCCCCAGTCGGCGACCGCGGCGCGCCAGTGTCCGTCCCCCGCGAAACTCGACTCGACCGGGTCGTCATCGTCTGCCGCATGCGGACCTTCGGGATCGTCCAGGTTCGTCATGCGGGCTTCGCGGCGGAAATGATCGAGGATCTTGTGCTTGAGTATGCCGATCAGCCAGGTGCGCACCGAAGCGGAGCCCGCGAAGCGCCCGCGCGCCTGCAGGGCAGCGAGCAGGGTCTCCTGCACGACCTCCTCCGCCGCGTCTTCGTCGCGCAGACGCACCAGGGCATAGCGGTAAAGCGCATCGCCGTGCGCGTCCAGCCAGCCCTCCGGGGAGTCTATGTCGCCCATCGATTGTTCTTCCCTGCCCGAATGGGCCGCGCTTGCATTTGACCGACTGGTCTACTATAGTCGCCGCATGACAAACGAGCAAGACACCCGGCAGCGCATCATCACCAGCGCCCGCGACCTGATCTACGGCCGCAGCTACGCCGGCGTGGGCGTGGCGGAGATCTGCGCGCGGGCCGACGTGAAGAAGGGCAGTTTCTACCACTTCTTTCCCAGCAAACAGGATCTGAGCCTGGCGGTGATCGATGAACTGCGGGTCGGCCTGGAGGATCAGGTGCTGATCCCGGCCTTCGCGCGCGACCTCCCGCCGCTGCGCCGCCTGGACCGTTTCATCGCCGCGCTGTATGAATTCCAGCGCGGCACCGCCGCGGCCACCGGCCGCCTGCTGGGCTGCCCCTTCGGCAACCTGGCCCTGGAGCTCGCCACCAGCGACGAGGTGATCCGCCACAGGCTCGAGTCGGTGTTCGCCGGCATCCAGGCGCGCTTCGAACAGGTCCTGGACGATGCGCGGGCGGCGGGCGAGATCGACGGCGTGGACATCCCGGCCACGGCCCAGGCCATGCTCGCCTATGTCGAAGGAATCCTGATGCTGGCCAAGACCGCCAACGACCCGGACGTGATCAGACGGCTTGGCCCGGCGTTCGCGAACATCCGCATCTATCCGCCCGTGAACTGAGCGTTTTTTTGCCCTGAATATTGACCGACCGGTCTACTCGCAGAAGAAGGAGAGACAACCATGAGCCACATCCTGGACGCCCGTAACCTCAACTGCCCGTTGCCCATCCTGCGCACCCGCAAAGCGCTGAGCGGGCTTTCCAGCGGCATCAGGACTGTCCCGTGTTCCGGTTTGTTCGGCGTGTTTCCGTGGCGGAAATGATCTTTCAGTCCGGCCCGACCCCATCGAGGACTTCCCGCATGCAGAACTTTCCCTCCCACACCCCTGAAACCGCCCCCGCGGACGCGCGACCGCTCCTGGAGGACGCACGCAGGCAATACGGCATGGTGCCCAACCTCTACGCCAAGATGGCGGAGGCGCCGGTGCTGCTGCAGGCCTACCGGCAGATCGCCGAGCTGTTCTCCAGATCCGGCCTCGACCCGACGGAGCAGCAGGTGGTCCTGCTCACCGTCAGCCGGATGAACGATTGTGCCTACTGTATGGGCGCACACAGCGTGCTCGCCGACGCGGCCGGCGTGCCCGCCGAAGTGACCGACGCCATTCGCAACGATGAGCCGGTGCACGATGCCCGGCTCGAGGCGCTGCGTCGCTTCACCGCGCGGTTGGTGGAGACGCGCGGCTGGCTGGACGACGCCGATATACGGGCCTTCCTCGCCGCCGGCTACACCCGCGCCAACGTGCTCGAAGTGGTGCTGGGCGTAGGCCAGAAGACCCTGTCGAACTACACCAATCATATCGTCGGTACGGATCTGGACGCCGCGTTCTCCAGCCGCGCCTGGCAGGCGCCGGATGAGCGGGGCTCCGCGGTCCGAACACGTGGCCGAAGACCGGAACGGCCGGGAGGCCGGGGAGGCATGCGATGATCGAGTCCGACGTCGTCGTCCCTGCCACCTACCGGCGCGAATGGCCGGACGGCTTCGGTGCGCGCGGCTGGAAACTGGACGTCTCCATCGGCGAACCGAGCGTCATCGCCGCGACCGCCGAGCATGGCACCCGCATACCCACCTCGGTCCTCGTCCACGACATTCTCGACCACCACCTCTGCGGCTTCGGCATCGGCGGCCATCGCAATGAGGCGATGGCGCTGATGCAGCTCGCTTCGCGCACGGGCACCGACCCCTGCCCGGACTTCAGGCAGATCATCGAGGAAGACCTCATGCGAGGCCACTGCAACGGCGAGAGCCTGCGGTCGTTTCTGCCCGACGACCTCGCCGCCCTCGTCCCGCGCGATGCCGTCGACGGCCGAGGCGCCATCGACGCCCTGCGTACGAGACTCGGCGACGAATCGCTGCGAGCCCGGCTCGTGGACCATTTCATAGCGATCGGACGTTCCGCCCAGGTCGCAGTGGAGGAGCGATGGCAGCTCCTGGGGCTGGATTACCGGCGGCGCGGCGCGCTGGGGCTCGCCCTGCAGAACCTGCTCGTACGGATGGACACGCTCGCGTGCGAGGAATCCTGGGAACGTGCGCACGCCAGTTTCATCGTCGGCAACGCCCGATGCGCGGTCGTCATGGACTTTCCCCGCACCGCCCGCTTCACGGCCACGCCCGGATGACCCGCGGCGCATGGCCGGGCAACCGGACCGTGCCGCCCTTCATCGCCCCTTCCGTCCCAGCGCCTGCAGCTTGCCGAGCCATTTCGTACGCCTCGCGGGACCCGCGTCGACCATGCCGACGAGGCTCTCGCGGACCGGCCCGATGCCGCAGAAGCCGAGGATGTTGCGTTCCAGGCTCTTCAGACTGTGGGCGCGGAAATACCAGCGGTAGACGAACGCCGGCATGCCCATGGTGATGACGATGCGCGCGCTCTTGCCCGTCAGCAGGCGCTTCCAGCGGCGGCCGCCGGAGACCGCGCTGGTCGCGAATCCGGGCCGCAGCAGCTGCTCCAGAAAACCCTTGAGCAGCGCCGGCATGGTGCCCAGCCACAGCGGATAGATCAGCACCAGGTGGTCGGCGCGGCCGAGGGCCTCCTGCGCCGCACGCAGCGTCTCCGGCAGCGCGCCGCGGGCGAAATCCTCCTGGGTGCGCAGCAGCGGAAACTCCAGCCGCGCAACGTCCACGACGGTGACCGTGTGCCCCGCCGACTCCGCGCCCTGCCGATAGGCCTCGGCCAGCGCGTGGCAGAAATGCCCGCCGGCGGGATCGGGATGCCCCTGGACGACGAGGATGCGGCGCGGCACGTTCATCGTATGTACGCCTCCGTCGCGTAGCGCCGCATCATGCGATGGCTGTTGAAGAAGGCGGCGTTCTTGGCGATCGCCCCCTTCATGACGGCGATCCAGCCCGGGCGGTTGCGGTGATAGAGCGGCAGCACCGTCTCCCCGAGTTTGCGGTAGAGAGACTCCGCGTCCCGGTCGTTGTCGCTCGGCTGGGCGTTTCCCACCGCCCAGCCGGTAACGCCCTCGATGCAGCCCTCGATCCACCAGCCGTCGAGCACGCTGAGGTTGGGCACGCCGTTGAAGGCGGCCTTCATACCGCTGGTCCCCGAGGCCTCCAGCGGCCGCAGCGGCGTGTTCAGCCAGACGTCGACGCCGGCCACGAGGCATTTCGCCAGGTCCAGGTCGTAGCCGGGCAGAAACGCCATCGGTATCGTGCCGCCCAGCTCGCGCGCGTGGGCGTGCAGCCGTTCGATCAGCTGCTTGCCGCCCTCGTCGCGCGGATGCGCCTTGCCGGCAACCACGATCTGGAACGGCTGCTCGCGGGCGATGGCGCGCAGGCGTTCGATGTCGGTGAACAGCAGGTCCGGACGCTTGTAGGCGGTCATGCGCCGCGCGAAGCCCATGATCGGCAGCCCCGGCGCCAGGGCCAGGCCGGTCGCCGCCCGGACGCGGTCGATCAGTTCCTGCTTGCTGCGCAGGTGCGCGTCCCAGACGTCCTCGTCGGACAGACAGCAGTCGGCCCGCATCAGCAGCTCCGGCTCGTGGCACCAGCCGCTCAGATGGGTGTCGTAGAGCGCGCGGAACGACGCGCTCGTCCACATGAAGGGGTGCACGCCGTTGGTGACGGCGTGCACGCGATAGCCCGGGAACATCCGCCGCGACACCTCCGCATGGCTCTTGGCGACGCCGTTCACATACTCGCTGAGATTGAGCGCCAGCTGCGTCATGTTGAGGACACCGTCCCCGCCCAGGCGTTTGAACGTGCCGAGCTCCAGCAGCGGACCGGCGATCTGCTGCACGAGTTCGTAGGGGAAACGGTCGTGCCCGGCCTCCACCGGCGTGTGGGTGGTGAAGTTGCACAGATCGCGCACCCTGGGCAGATCGTAGGGCGACTCGCCGGCCTGCAGCTCGGTGGCGGGACGGGCAAAGCGCCGCAGCAGCTCGACCGCCAGCAGCGCGGAATGCCCCTCGTTCATGTGGTACTGCAGGATCTGGAAGCCGAGCGCCTGCAGCAGACGCACGCCGCCGATGCCCAGCACCATCTCCTGCTTGAGGCGGTAGACGGCATCGCCGCCGTAGAGACGGTCGGTGATGTCGCGATCCTCGGGCGCGTTCTCCTCGAGATCCGTATCCAGCAGGATCACCGGCTGCCGCCCGCCCATGTGCCCCTGCAGGATGTACTGCCAGCCCGTCACCCAGACGCGGCGCCCGCCGATGTCCAGCGCGACCTTGGCATCCAGCGGCTGGGCCCAGTCCTGTACCGGCCAGGGATCGGGCTCCTCCGACTGCCGTCCCCGGTCGTCGAGGCGCTGACGGAAATAGCCCTGGCGGCTGATCAGGGTCACGGCCACCATCGGCAGTTCGAGATCGGCCGCCGAGTGCAGCGTATCGCCCGCCAGCACGCCGAGACCGCCGCTGTAGGTGTGCATCTCGCTGCGCAGCGCGATCTCCATGCTGAAGTAGGCGATGCGCGGTTCGTGGGTGAATTCGTCCAGCACGGCGTGTGCTCCCGCAGGACCCGCCAGCCGAGCGGGCTCCGCTTTCATTTCCGTTGAGCCGTCAATGAAAATGTAGTGCAGGGCGTCCCCGGTTGCCGTCGCAGGTCTACCGACCATGGCGCTGGAGGACGGAGCAACGAAAAAGGGCCGCATTGCGCGGCCCTCGCTACGACTGACTGAATATGGCGTCCCCTAGGGGAGTCGAACCCCTGTCGCCGCCGTGAAAGGGCGGTGTCCTAGGCCTCTAGACGAAGGGGACAGGACTGATTGCTCGGCGTCATTCGTCCGGACGGTGCAGCTGGGTGACCACCACGCCGGTGAGCAGGGCCACGAAGCCCAGTGGCACCAGGATCAGCAGATTGACCGCGATCCCTTCCGCGTCCCGGAACATGGCCGTGAAACCGCCCACCAGTCCGATCACGCTGAGCAGGATGCCCAGGTACACTGCGATCCGACCGAAGCGGTGCATGAACCGTCACTTCAAACGCAAGGCAAAAAAATTGGTGGAGCTAGTCGGGATCGAACCGACGACCTCTTGCATGCCATGCAAGCGCTCTCCCAGCTGAGCTATAGCCCCACGCGGAGCGCGAACTTTACGCCAGTGGCGCTTCGACTGTCAACCTCCGCAGGCGCGGAAAACCGCCTTTTTCCCCTGGCTTGGCGGCCGCGGCCGGCAGTGGCCGGACAACGTCCGCCACGACCTCAGGTGCCGGGAGGCGGTGCATCGCGCGGCCCGGCGGCATAGGCCTGGCGCAGGCGCGCGAACTGCGCCAGCCGTTGCTGCACACGGCCGTTGACACTCTTCGGCGGGAAGCTGCCGTCGCGCCGCTGGCGGCCGGCCGGGATGCCGCCCAGCAGCCGCATGGCGGCGTCCACATCGGCGACCGCGTAGACCCGGAAGCGGCCTGCGCTGACCGCCTCCACCACGTCCTTGCGCAGCATCAGGTGCTGGACGTTGGACTGCGGAATGACGACGCCCTGCTCGCCGGTGAGGCCGCGCTGCGCGCACACGTCGTAGAAACCCTCGATCTTCTCGTTGACCCCGCCGACCGCCTGTACCCGGCCGTGCTGGTCCACCGAGCCGGTCACGGCCAGCGACTGCGCCAGCGGCAGCGCCGCCAGCGAGGACAGCAGTGCGCACAGTTCCGCGAGCGAGGCGCTGTCGCCCTCGACGCCGGAATAGGACTGCTCGAAGGTGAGGCTGGCCGCCAGCGACAGCGGGAACTCCTGCGCATAGCGCGCGCCGAGGAAGCTCGACAGGATGAACACGCCCTTGGAGTGCACCGGGCCGGCCATGTCGACCTCGCGCTCGATGTCGACGACCTCGCCCTCGCCCAGGCGCGTGGTGGCGCTGATGCGCGTCGGCAGACCGAAGGTGAAGTTGCCGGCGTCCAGCACCGACAGGCCGTTGACCTGGCCGACGAGCCGGCCGCTGGTGGCGATGTTGAGAACGCCGCGGCGGATCTCCTCGTGCAGGCGGTCGCGCACCCGGTCGAGGCGTTCGATGCGGGCGTCGACGGCGCGCGCGACGTCGCCGGCCTCCACCAGCGGCCGCCCGGCCTCGCCGGCGAAGTGATCCGCCTCCTGCATCAGGTCCAGGACATCGCGCATGCGCGTGGACAGCTTGCGGCCGTCGGCGGCCAGGCGCGCGCTGAAGTCGATCACCGCGGCGACCGCCTCGCGGTCGAAGGCGCGCAGTTCTTCTTTGCGCGCCAGCGCCGCGATCAGGCGCGCATAGCTCTGGACGTTGTCCGGCGAGCGGTCGATCTGGTCGTCGAAATCCGCCGCGATCTTGAACAGCTCGGGGAACTCCGGATCGTAGGCCTGCAGCAGGTAATACAGCAGCGGCTCGCCCTCCAGGATCACCTTGACGTTCAGCGGCACGGGCTCGGGCTCCAGCGACACCGTGCTGATCAGGCTCCAGGCCTGGCCGAGCGACTCGATGCGCAGCTCGCGCGCACGCAGCACGCGCTTGAGGCCTTCCCACGCGAACGGCTGGGTCAGCAGACGGTGCGCCTCGATCACCAGATAGCCGCCGTTGGCGCGGTGCAGCGCGCCCGGCCGGATGAGGTTGAAATCGGTGACCAGCGCGCCGAACTGGGCGATGTGCTCGATGCGTCCGATCAGCGCCATGTAGGTGGGGTTGTCCTCGAACACGATCGGCGCGCCGCGCGTGGCGCCGTGGTCGACCAGCACATTGACCTGATAGCGCCGGAACGCCGCCTGCTGATCGTCGCCGCCGTGCGTGCGCGGCAGGAAATCCTGGGCGTTCTGCACGATCTCCTGTTCCACGCTGTCGAGGTAGGCGAGCACGGCGGGCAGGTCGGCGAACTGCGCGCGTATGCCCGTCATCTGCTGGTGCACGACCGTGCGCGTCACTTCGTGGCGCAGGCTGCGGATGGCGGCGCGCCGCGCCTTCTGCCACTCGGGGATCCGGCGCTCGATGATGTCGGCGAGCTCCGCCTGCAGCGCGCCGACCTTGTCCTCGATGGCGCGCTGCGTCTCGGCGGGCAGATGGGTGAAGGCGGCGGCATCCAGCACCTCGCCGTCGTACAGCGGCGCGAAGGTGAACTCGCCCGGCTGTTCGTAGAGCTTGACCTGCTGGCTCTCGGCCTTTTCGCGCAGGGTCTGCACGGCCTGGTTCTGGCGTTCCTCGAAGGCACGGTCGATCTGCCGCAGGCGCGCCTTGAAATCGTCGCTCTCCAGCGCCGCCGGGATCGCCCCGCCGAGCTCGTCGAGCAGCTGCTGCATGGCGTGGCGCAGCGCGGTGCCGCGGCCCGGCGGCAGCTGCAGCAGCCGCGGGCAGTTGGGCGTGTCGAAGTTGGACACATAGCAGACATCGGGCGGCACCGCGCTCTGCGCCGCCTGGCGTTCCAGCATGGCGATCACGGCCGAGTGCTTGCCGATCCCGCTGGCGCCGAAGGCGAAGACGTTGTAGCCGTCGCGGCGCGCGGCCAGCCCGAAGCGCATGGCCTCCAGGGCGCGATCCTGGCCGAGCACGCCCTCGAGGTCCGGGATCTCGTCGGTGCTGCGGAACGGCAGATCGTCCGGATTGCAGCGGGTGGTGAGGGCGTCCGGCGGTACGGCTGCTTGGGGTTTCATCGGACCTCTTTTTCGTTGGTTGCGTCGGTGCCGGGGCTGCGCCGGTGATACGGAGCCGCGTGCTGCGGCGGACGCACATGATAAGCATTCCCACAGCGGCAGACACTAGACCGTCCCGCCGCCGTCGTCCTTGCGCCAGATCAGGCGCGCGGGGAATGCCCGGAGTGTGCCCGCCAGGGGCGGCTAAGTCGGCTATCCTCATAATAGATGTACTAAGGAAGCCGCAGTTGATCCGATCGTGTCGATCGCGGTCCATGCAGCCTATCGAGCCGCCGCCATGAGCCACGATCCGTTTGTCGAGTCCCTGTGCCCCGAAGGCGATCCGCCGCCACCCGGGGCGACGGCCGCGCCGCAGTGGGAGCACTTCCCGCACGCCGCCGACATCGGCGTGCGCGGCTTCGGCGCGACACCGGAAGAGGCCTTCGAGCAGGCGGCGGTGGCGATGACGGCGGTGATCGCCGATCCCGCCACCATCCAGCCGCATCAGGCCGTGACCGTCGAATGCCGCGCCCCCGACCTCGAACTGCTGCTGATCGACTGGCTCAACGCGCTGGTCTACGAGATGGCGACGCGGCACATGCTGTTCGGGGCCTTCGCGGTGAGCATCCACGGCCATCACCTGCACGGCACCGCCTGGGGCGAGCCGGTGGATCCCGCGCGCCACCAGCCGGCCGTGGAGATCAAGGGCGCCACCTTCACCGAACTGCGGGTCGCCCGGGACGTGGCCGGCGACGCATCCGGGCGCTGGCGGGCGCAGTGCATCGTGGACGTCTGAACATGGATCTGGAACTGCTGCAACGCCGGGACGACTGCGAGTGGGTGATCGCGCCGCAGGGCGACATGCGCGTGCCGGGCGTGATCTACGCCCCCGAGGCGCTGGTCCGCGACATGGACCACAAGGTCTACGAGCAGCTGGTCAACGTCGCCACCCTGCCCGGCATCGTCCAGGCCGCCTACGCCATGCCCGACGCCCACTGGGGCTACGGATTCCCCATCGGCGGCGTCGCCGCCTTCGATCCCGACCAGGGCGGCGTGGTGTCCGCGGGCGGCGTCGGCTTCGACATCTCCTGCGGCGTGCGCACGCTCACCACCGGCCTGGTGCGCGCCGACATCGAGGCCGTCAAGCGGCGCCTGGCGGACACCCTGTTCGCGCGCATCCCCGCCGGGCTGGGCAGCACCGGCGCCCTGCGCCTCGGCGCCGCGGCCATGGACGACATGCTGCGCGGCGGCGCGCGCTGGGCGGTGGAACAGGGCTATGGCGAGCCCGCCGATCTCGACCGCACGGAAGAACACGGCCGCGTCGCCGGCGCCGATCCGGACGCGGTGTCGCAGCACGCCAAGAACCGCCAGAAGGACGAGATGGGCACCCTGGGCTCCGGCAACCATTATCTCGAGGTGCAGATCGTCAGCGAGGTGTACGCCGCCGACGCGGCCCGGGCGTTCGGGCTGCGCGAGGGCGATGCCGTGGTCAGCATCCACTGCGGCTCGCGCGGACTGGGCCACCAGATCGGCACCGAGTACCTCAAGCACATGGTGATCGCGGCGCACGAGTTCGGCATCCGCCTGCCCGACCGCGAGCTGGCCTGCGCGCCGCTGGACTCCGCGCTGGGACACGCCTATCTGGGCGCCATGCGCGCCGGCATCAACTGCGCGCTCGCCAACCGCCAGATCCTCACCCAGCTCACGCGCGACGCCTTCGCCGCGGTGCTGCCGCAGGCGACGCTGCGGCTGCTCTACGACGTCTCGCACAACACCTGCAAGGAGGAGGAGCACGCCGTCGACGGCCGGCCGCGCCGGCTGTTCGTGCACCGCAAGGGCGCGACGCGCGCGCTCGGGCCGCACCATCCGCAGCTGCCGCCGGACTTCAGGGAGGCGGGACAGCCGGTGCTGATCGGCGGCTCCATGGGGACGTTCTCTTATGTGCTCGCCGGCCTCGGCAGCAGCGAACGCCAGTCGTTCGCCTCGGCCTGTCACGGCGCGGGCCGGGCGATGAGCCGGCATGCGGCGACGCGCCAGTGGAGCGGCCGCGCCGTGGTCGACGAGCTGGCGGCACGCGGCATCCTGATCCGCAGCATCTCCCAGCGCGGCGTCGCCGAAGAGGCGCCCGGCGCCTACAAGGACGTCAGCGCCGTCGTCGATGCAGCGGAACGGGCCGGCCTCGCGCGCAAGGTGGCGCGGCTCGAACCGCTGGTCTGCATCAAGGGCTGAACGCTTGCGGACCTACGCCCCTGCACTCCGCCCCCGTAAACCCCAAAACCCTGTTTGCCACGGAAACACACGGAAGAACACTGAAGTGAACCCGGGTCGCGAAGCGCTGCCGCGACACCTGGCGGTGAGCGGTGCTGTTGTTGTACGGCGCCTTCGATCTTGTCCGTGTTTTTCCGTGTGCTTCCGTGGCTGAAATGGGTTTTTTTCAGGAAAAAATCCGGTCGTCCATCACTGCGGTCGCGCACATTCCGCGATACGGTTTCGCGCGGGCGCCGGAAGTAAGTGCGCCCTGCCGCACGCGCAAAAAAAGGGAGGGCGCCGCAGCGCCCTCCCTCATCACCACACAGCCGGCCCTCAGCTGTTCTCTTTGACCATGTAGGCGACGGCGGCCTTGACCTCGTCGTCGGACAGGCTGGTGAAGCCGCCCTTCGGCGGCATGTAGCCCTTGGCGCCCTTGAAGCCTTCGATGGCGTGCTTGACCAGGGTGTCCATGCCCTGCGCGATGCGCGGCTCCCAGTCGGCCTTGTCGCCCATCTTCGGGGCACCCGCCGCGCCGGTGGCGTGACAGGCCAGGCACTTGGACTGATAGACGCTCTGGCCGGTGGCCAGATCGGCTTCGCCGGCCGCTGCGGCGGCCGGAGCGGCCTCGCCGGTGGCCTCCGCGACCGCGGCGCTGCCGGCGGCAGCCGCCGCAGTGGCCGCCTCGTCGGCGG
>JAJJPM010000037.1:0-23457 GCA_032907525.1 Gammaproteobacteria bacterium | reverse complement strand
GGGATGCCGTCGGGGAACTCCTTGCGGGTGGCCTTGGCGATCTTCTCGGCCATCTGCGGCTGCATCATGCCGGTGGTGCGCTTGGCGACCAGGGCTTCGAGCTCGATGCCGTCTATGAGATCGATGGGGTCGAGCACGTTGCCCTTGGACTTGGACATCTTCTGGCCGTGCGCGTCGCGCACCAGGCCGTGGATGTAGACCTCCTTGAACGGGACGTCACCCATGAACTTCAGGCCCATCATCACCATGCGCGCGACCCAGAAGAAGATGATGTCGAAGCCGGTGACCAGCACGCTGGTCGGGTAGAAGGTCTTCAGGCGTTCGGTCTGTTCCGGCCAGCCGAGCGTCGAGAACGGCCACAGCGCCGAGCTGAACCAGGTGTCGAGCACGTCCTCGTCCTGGTGCAGCACGATGTTGACGGCGATGCCGTGCTTTTCGCGCACTTCGTCCTCGGAGCGGCCGACGTAGACGTTGCCGGTGGCGTCGTACCAGGCGGGGATGCGGTGGCCCCACCAGATCTGCCGCGAGATGCACCAGTCCTGGATGTTGCGCATCCAGTCGTAATAGGTGTTCTTCCAGTTGTCGGGCACGAACTTGATGCGGCCGGTCTCGACGGCCTCGATGGCGGGCTTCGCCAGCGGCTCGGCCTTGACGAACCACTGGTCGGTCAGGAACGGCTCGATCACGGCGCCGGTGCGGTCGCCTCTGGGGACCATCAGCTTGTGGTCGTCGATCTTCTCCAGCAGGCCGAGTTCCTGCAGGTCGTGGACGATGACGTCGCGGGCCTCGTAGCGGTCGAGGCCGCGGTATTTCTGCGGGACGCCGTCGTTGAGCGCGGCGTCCTTGGTGAAGATGTTGATCAGCGGCAGGCTGTGGCGCTGGCCGACGGCGTAGTCGTTGAAGTCGTGCGCCGGGGTGATCTTCACGCAGCCGGTGCCGAATTCGGGATCGACGTAGTCGTCGGCGATGATCGGGATCTCGCGGTCGGTCAGCGGCAGCTTGATCATTTTGCCGATCAGCTGCGTGTAGCGCGCGTCTTCGGGATTCACCGCGACCGCGCTGTCGCCGAGCATGGTCTCGGGGCGCGTGGTCGCGACCACCAGGTGGCCGGAGCCGTCGGCGAGCGGATAGCGCATGTGCCACATGTGGCCGGACTCTTCCTGCGAGACCACTTCCAGGTCGGACACGGCGGTGTGCAGCACCGGGTCCCAGTTGACCAGGCGCTGGCCGCGGTAGATCAGGCCTTCCTCGTACAGGCGCACGAAGACCTCCTTCACCGCGTCGGACAGGCCCTCGTCCATGGTGAAGCGTTCGTGCGCCCAGTCGAGCGAGGCGCCCATGCGCCGCAGCTGGCGGGTGATGGTGCCGCCGGAGTGCGCCTTCCATTCCCAGATCTTCCTGATGAACTCGTCGCGGCCGAGGTCGTGGCGGGTCTTGCCCTCGGCATTGAGCTGGCGCTCGACGACCATCTGGGTGGCGATGCCGGCGTGGTCGGTGCCCGCCTGCCACAGGGTATTGTCGCCGCGCATGCGGTGGTAGCGGATCAGCGCATCCATCAGGGTGTCCTGGAACGCGTGGCCCATGTGCAGGCTGCCGGTGACGTTCGGCGGCGGGATCATGATGCAGTAGGGCTGGCCGTGGCCGCCCCGATCGGACCGCGGGGCGAAGTAGCCCTGGTCTTCCCAGGTCTGATACCAGCGCTGTTCGAGGGCGTGGGGGTTGTAGGTCTTGTCCATCGAATGGTTCCGAATCGTCCCGGCAGGGGGCCGCAAAGCCCGGGATTATAACGTAGGAAGCCGACCAGGAGGGGCAGCGCCGACTGGCGTCTGTTCAAACCCTTGTTGGCCACGGAAGCACACGGAACAACACGGAAGGCATGCATTGCGCAAACCCTGCGTCATCTCTCCGCGGGCGGGTTTCCGGGTTTTTCAGTAAGCCTTTTTCCGTGTCATTCCGTGTGCTTCCGTGGCCAACAAGGGTTCAAGTGAATACCGTTCGGATCAGGCCGCGCTGGCACGTTTACGACTCCGGGTTGCCGAGTTGCGCCAGCAGCACCCGCTGGATCTCGCCGTGGACGTCGTCGAGGGCCGCGGCCAGGGCCTGCTCGAGGCAGGTCTCCATCTGCGCGGTGAGGTTGCGGCGCAGCTGCTGCACGATCTGGGCGGTGATGCGCGCGGCGAGCTGGTCCAGGTCCAGCGGCACGAACATCTGCTGGCCGTCGGGTCCGGTGCGGATCTCGACGATGTCCTGCAGCACCGGGACCTCGGGCGGGCCGGATTCCGGTTCGGCTGGCGGGTCGCGGTCCTCGTCCATCATCACCTCTTGAGCTGGTGCGAGTTGAGTTCATAGCCGCGCTCGCGGTAGAAGCGGTAGCGCTCGCGCGACAGGGCCAGCTGTTCGGGGCGCTGATCGACCAGCTCCGCGACGCGTTCGAAGCGGCCGAAGAAGCGCGGCACCTCCGCGCCCAGATTGATCAGCACGTCCGTGTGGGTGGACGGCTCGTGGTCGTGGCCGACGAGGACGGGGACGAGGACGGGGACAGACCCCGATTTCGCCGATTCCGCGAAATCGGGGTCTGTCCCCTTTGCGATCGCGCCCTTTGCGATCGCGTGCGGCAGGAAGCTGCCGTCGCGGAAGGTCCACAGCAGCTCGTCCAGGTGCAGCGCCTCGCCTTCGGTCGCGGTGTGCACGTACACCTTCAGCCCCTGCCCGTAGGCCTTCTCCGCCAGCCGGCACGCCAGCAGCGGCCGCTGCGCGGGATCGGCGTCGGGCAGGATGTAGAAATCGACTCGGGTCATGGGCTGTCCGTGAGAAAAACCTATATAGCCACGAAATCCACGAAACCCACGAACGTTAATGCTTGTAAAACATAAATCCTTTTCGTGGGTTTCGTGGATTTCGTGGCTATCATGTTTTTGATCTCAAGATGCCTTCCGCCCCGCGCGCTCCAGGAGGAACTGCATCAGCAGCGGTACCGGGCGGCCGGTGGCGCCTTTTTCCTTGCCCTGGTTCCAGGCCACGCCGGCGATGTCGAGGTGCGCCCAGTGGTAGTTCTTGGTGAAGCGCGACAGGAAGCAGGCGGCGGTGATGGTGCCGGCCTCGCGGCCGCCGATGTTGGCCATGTCGGCGAAGTTGGAATCGAGCTGCGGCTGGTAGTCGTCCCACAGCGGCAGTTCCCAGCAGCGGTCGCCGGCGGTCCTGCCGCAGTTGGCGAGCTCGGTCGCGAGCGGGCCGTGGTTGCTCAAGAGGCCGGCCGCGTGCTTGCCGAGCGCGATCACGCAGGCGCCGGTCAGGGTGGCGATGTCGACCACCGCGGCGGGCTTGAAGCGTTCCGCGTAGGTCAACGCGTCGCACAGGATCAGGCGGCCCTCGGCGTCGGTGTTGAGGATCTCGATGGTCTGGCCGGACATGCTGGTGACGATGTCGCCGGGCTTGGTGGCCTGGCCGTCGGGCAGGTTCTCGGTGGCGGGGACGATGCCGACGACGTTCAGCGGCAGTTCCAGCTTCGCGCAGGCGGCGAGCGCGCCCAGCACGCTGGCGGCGCCGCACATGTCGAACTTCATCTCGTCCATGGCCTGGCCGGGTTTGAGCGAGATGCCGCCGGAGTCGAAGGTCACGCCCTTGCCGACCAGCACGACCGGCTTGTCGCCCTTGTGGCCGCCGTGATAGTCCATGACGATCAGCTTGGCCGGCTGGCGGCTGCCGCGCGCCACCGACAGCAGCGAGCCCATGCCGAGCTTCTCCATGTCGGCCTCTTCCAGCACCTCGACGTGCAGCTTGCGCGACTGCTTCCTGAGCGCGCGCGCCTGGTCGGCGAGGTAGCTCGGCGTGCAGATGTTGCCGGGCAGGTTGCCGAGGTCCTTGGCGAGCTTCATGCCGGCGGCGATGGCCATGCCGTCCCGGACACCCTGCTCGCCGTCGCCGAGATCGCGGCGGCTGGGGACGTTCAGCACCAGTCTGCGCAGCGGCCGGCGCGGCTTGTCCTTGCTGCTCTTGAGCTGGTCGAACACGTACAGCGTGTCGGCGGTGGTCTGCACGCAGTCGCGCACCTTCCAATAGGTGTCGCGGCCCTTGATGGGCAGCTCGGTGAGGTAGCTGACCGCGTCCGTGGTGCCGGTGTCGCCCAGCGTCCGGGTCGCGGCCGCCACCGCCTTGCGGTAGTTGGCGACGTCGAATTCGCGTTCCTTGCCGCAGCCGACCAGCAGCACGCGTTCGCACAGGGTGTTGGGCACGTTGTGGATCAGGAGCGTCTGGCCGGCGCGGCCCTCGATGTCGCCGCGGCGCAGCAGGGCGGTGAGGAAGCCGCCGCTGCCCTTGTCCAGGGTCTTGCCGGCGGCCGACAGCTTGCGCGCCTCGAACACGCCGATGACGACGCAGCCGCTGCGCTGTTTTTCCGGGTTGCCGCTCTTGACGCTGAATTCCATGGAGACTCCTGTGTTCGTTCGGCCGCGCGGGGCGGAAGGGTCCGCGCGGCGGTCGGGTCGTGTATGATGCGCGTGCGCGGTAGTCTACTGTAAACACCCCGCTTTTTCATGGGGCGCGGCCGCTGCCGGCCGCAGTGCCGGTGCGTCGCTGCGCCGACGCACCCTACGCGGGTGGCCGCACGGAAAGGCGCGTACGTCGACGGATTCGGTCATTCAGAAGGTGTTCATGCTGCGGATCATCGATCGCTACCTGCTGAAGGAGGTCGTCCAGAACTGGCTGGCGGTCACCCTCGTGCTGTGGGTGATCGTGGTCAGCAACCGCCTGGCGCGCTACCTCGGCGAGGCCGCCGCGGGCGAGCTGCCGGGCGGCGTCATCTTCACGCTGCTGGGCCTGAAATCGGTGGAGTACCTGGTCGTGCTGCTGCCGCTGACGCTGTACCTGGGCGTGCTGCTGGCCCTGGGGCGGCTCTACAAGGACAGCGAGATGGCGGCGCTGGGCGCCTGCGGCATCGGCACGGCACAGCTCTATCGGCCGCTGCTCGGGCTGGCCGCGGTGGTGGCCGTCGGCATCGCCGCCCTGGCGCTGTTCGTCACGCCGGTCACCGCCGAACTCGGCTACCAGGTCCGCGCCCGCGCCTCCGGCCAGACCGATCTGTCCGTCATCACCGCGGGCCGCTTTCAGGAGGCGGCCAGCGGCCGCATGATCTTCTACGCCGAGCGCGTAGCGCCGGACCGCGAGCGGCTCGAGGGGCTGTTCGTGCGCAGCGTGCAGGACGGGGTGCCGACGCTGGTGACGGCGCGCAGCGCCTATCCGGCACGCGACGCCAACACCGGCGACCGCTTCCTGGTGATGGAGGACGGCTACCGCTATCAGGGCATGCCCGGCGATGCGGTGTTCCGCGTGCTGCGGTTCACGCGCCACGGCGTGCGCCTGGAGACGGTGGAAGTGCTCAATCCCATCATCAAGCACGACGCCAAGCCCACCCGGGAACTGTTGGGCTCGGACGATCTGCACGACGTCGCCGAGCTGCAATGGCGCCTGTCGCTGCCGCTGGCGACGCTGAGTCTGGTGCTGCTCGCCGTGCCGCTCAGCCGCACCACGCCGCGCCAGGGACGCTTCGGCAAACTGTTCGTCGCGGTGCTGGTGTTCATCGTCTACTACAACCTGATGGGCACCGCGCAGGTGTGGGTGGAGAAGGGCGCGATTCCGGCGCTGCCGGGCATGTGGTGGGTGCACGCCGTGCCGGTGGCGGTGACGCTGGTGCTGTTCCGGCTGACGCGCATGCGCGGGCCGCGGAGGGCGGCGTGAGGATCCTGGACCGCTACCTCGGCAAGGTGGTGATCGGCGGCACGCTGCTCGCGCTGCTGATCCTGCTGGCGGTGGATCTGTTCTTCGCTTTCGTCAACGAGGTGCAGGACATCGGCAAGGGCGACTACGGCCTGGGCGACGCCTTCGCCTACGTCGGCCTGACGGTGCCGGGACGCATCCACCAGCTGTTCCCGATGGCGGCGCTGCTCGGCAGCCTGATGAGCCTGGGCGTGCTGGCCTCCAACAGCGAGCTGGTGAGCATGCGCGCCGCCGGCGTGTCCATCCTGCGCATCGCCCGCAGCGTGCTGCAGGCCGGCCTGATCCTGCTGGTCGTCGCCGCCGCGGCCGGCGAGTGGCTGGCGCCCTGGACCCAGCAGCTCGCCGAGCAGCGCCGCACCCTGGCGCAGTCGGAGACCATTACCTTCCGCAGCCAGTACGGGTTCTGGGCGCGCGACGGCCGGCAGTTCATCAATATCCGCCAGATCCTGCCCGACGGCCGGCTGGCGGACGTGCAGGTCTACGAGCTGGCCGCGGACGGCCGGCTGGAGGCGGCCATGCACGCCGCCTTCGCGGAGCATACTCCGGACGGCTGGCGGCTCTACGAGGTGCAGCGCGGCGAGCTGGGCGGGGAGAGTTTCGAGGTGGTCCGCGCCGAGCGGCTGGAGTGGCCGAGCCTGCTCAGCCCCGAGCTGCTGAGCGTGGTGACCATCGATCCGGAGGACCTGTCGGCGCGCGATCTGTACCGCTATGCGCGCTACATGCGCAACAACGGCCTCGATGCCGGCAGCTACGAGCTGGCCTTCTGGCAGCGGGTGTTCGCGCCGCTCGCCGGCCTGGTGATGCTGTTCCTGTCCATCCCGTTCGTGTTCGGGCCGCTGCGCAGCGTCAGCGCCGGGCAGCGCCTGCTGTGGGGCATCATGACGGGCGTGGCGTTCTTCCTGCTCAACCAGACCATGAGCCACCTCGGCCAGGTCTACGGCCTGCCGCCGCCGGCCAGCGCGCTCGCGCCCTCGCTGCTGTTCCTCGGCGGCGGCCTGTGGGTGATGCGGTCGGTGCGGTGAGTGAGGAGTGAGGAGTGAGGTGTTAAAGGCAAAAACCCTTTTGGCCACGGAACTACACGGAAAAATCTCTAATTGAAAAACCGGGGATACCGCGTGCGGGATTACTGCACGGCCTCAGCAGACCATTGTCAGAGCTTGCCGTATGCCGTTACGGTTTTCAGGGAGACCGGGGACAGACTTAAGTCTGTCCCCACTGTGTCCTTTGCAACAGGCATTCTTTCCGTGTTTTTCCGTGTAGTTCCGTGGCCAAATAGGGTTTTCTGTTCACTCCTCACTCCTCACTCCTCACTCCTCACTCCTCACTCCTCACTCCTCACTCCCCCTCGGTACCACCACCACGCGCGTACCCGACAGGCGGTCGTGCAGCGCCAGGCCCTGCGGGTCGAACAGCATCCACCACAGGCCGATGCCGGCCAGACCCACCGAGGGCACGGCGAGCGTGAAGCGCCACAGGGCCTGCCACCAGCCCAGCGGGCGGCCGTCGCGGCGCTGCACGCGCAGATGCCAGCTGCGCATGCCCAGCGTCTGGCCGCCCGCCACCCAGAAGCCGCAGAAGAACAGCGCCATCACCATCAGCAGGTACAGCCGGAAGAACGGGTCCCGGGGGGCGATGCTGCCGCCTTTCAGCCAGAAGGCCGCGGCGATCGCGACCATCAGCAGGGCGAACACCAGGAGGCTGTCGTAGAACAGGGCGGCGAGCCGCTTCCAGAGGGGGGCGGTCGGGAGTTCGGGAGGATGGGCCATGGGGATCGGGACGGCTCGAAGCAAACAGCATTGGTACCAGATTCCGGCGGGCCGGCGCAACCGTGACAAATGTCAATAATGTGTGTTAAACCACTCTGGAAACCAAACAATTACAAAACGAGGCAGGGAGGGTTCGCATGTCGATCATCACCGACCTCGCCGCGCTGGACGGGGTGTTCGCCGCGGGCGAGTACTCCTACCGCGGCGACCGCTTCTCGTACAAGGGCAGTATCAGCGAGGAACACGCCCGCATGGCCTCCATCATGTGCCGGGCCACCACCATGGGCGTGCACATGCAGACGGACATCATGGCCGGCGTCCATCCGGACAGCGGCGGGGCCCCGGCCGGCGGCTGGGTCGTGCGCGGGCCGAAGTTCACCGTCTGCGCCATGGCCAACGTCTTCTGTTTTCTGGACAACGACACGGCATCGCTGAACGCCGTGATGGGTCTGCTGCGCGCCCGCCTGGCGGACGCGCCGCAGGATCTGATTTAGGCATCTGAAACCGGTCGCCGGTCCGGCGGCAGGCGCCCCGGAGGGATGCCGGGGCCCGCACAGAGGAGAACCCCCATGTCATCGCACGTCTCGACCCTGGAAGAGCAGCGTCACCTGCCTGGAGGAAGAACGACAATGCCCGATCTGCAGCGATTGATGGATCTGCCCGGCGCGCTGGCCGCCTTCGCGTTTTCCGACCGCGGCGAGCTGGGCGAGCACCGGATCGCCCCCGGCTGCGCGCTGACGGCGGAGATCCTCGATCTGCTCTGTCACGTCTGCGTCGCCAACATCGCCATCGCCACCATGCAGGCGCGCGGCTGGGAGAAGGTAACGGGCACGCAGGGGTTCTACCCGATCCAGGGCTTCACGCTGGTGGGCTTCGACTGGACAGCGGTGACCACGGAGAACTGCGGCGTCGTCATGCGCAACGAAGAGGCGGACTACGAACGGGCCTACGCGGCGCTGGCGGAGTAGGCGGCCATGATGCGACGTCTTCTGGCCATCGATGGCGTGCAGGCCATCTGTCTGTTCCGCGACGACGGGTCGCTGGTGGAGGGCTACGGAATGCTGGACGAGTCCGGCATGGCGCGGCTGGCGCACTTCGCGCTGGAGTACAAGCGCATGGTGCAGGCCAATGTCGACCAGCTCTCCATGTTCACCCAGACCCGCGGCTGGACTCCGCCGCGCGGCTGGATCGTGCGCGGTGGCGGCGGATCGGTGTGCAGCGTGGGCAATCTGGTCTGCCTGGTGGACAACCGCGAGGCCTCGCTGAACGAGGTCATGAGCGAACTGCGCGAAGCGGCGAGTTATTAATGCAGGGACGAGGTGCTAGGTACTAGGGCCGAGGCGATGTAGGTGAACCCCTAGGACCTAGCACCTAGCACCTCGTCCCTGCTTCAACAAGATGGCGCTCCCTAGGGGATTCGAACCCCTGTTACCGGCGTGAGAGGCCAGCGTCCTAACCACTAGACGAAGGGAGCGGAGCGGAACCGCGCCTGGCGACTGCACCCGGGCGCTGAGCGGTGCTATTATACGCGCGCGCCGGGCGAGTACAAGCAGACCGCAGCCGCCGTCGTCGTGACCGTTCAGCAGGAAGAAACAGCGATCAATCCACCGACCTCCACCGTCATCCCGCGCTCCGAACACGCGATCTCCCGTGCCAACATCAGCCCGAATGCGCTGAAGGTGCTGTATCGCCTCAAGGACGCCGGCCATCAGGCCTGCCTCGTCGGAGGCGGGGTGCGGGATCTGCTGCTCGGCCGCGAGCCGAAGGATTTCGACGTCGCCACCGACGCCCACCCCGAGGAGGTGCGGGAACTGTTCCGCAACTGCCGGCTGATCGGCCGGCGCTTCCGCCTCGCCCATGTCGTCTTCGGGCGCGAGATCATCGAAGTGGCGACCTTCCGCGGCCAGCACGCGCCGGGCGGGGAGGACGAGGCCGAACTCGCCATGACCGACGAGGGACGCATTCTCCGCGACAACGTCTACGGCACCCTCGAGGAGGACGCCTGGCGGCGCGACTTCACCGTCAACGCCCTCTATTACGACATCGCCGACTTCTCGGTGCGCGACTTCGTCGGCGGCATGGACGATCTGCGCGCCGGCGTGCTGCGCCTGATCGGCGATCCCGAGGCGCGTTACCGCGAAGATCCGGTGCGCATGCTGCGCGCGGTGCGCTTCGCCGCCAAGCTCGGCTTCCGCATCGACGACGCCACCGCCGCGCCCATCCCCGTCCTGTCGGATCTGCTGCTCGACATCTCCTCGGCGCGCCTCTACGAAGAGGTGCTCAAGCTGTTCATGGCGGGCGAGGGTCTCGCCGGCTTCGAGCTGCTGCGCCATTACGGACTGTTCGGCAGGCTGTTCCCGGAGACCGAGGCGGCGCTGGCCGAGGAGATCGACGGCCACCCGCAGATCCTCATCAGTCGCGCGCTGGAGAACACCGACAAGCGCGTCGTCGAGGACAAGCCGGTCACGCCGGCCTTCCTGTTCGCCGCGCTGCTGTGGCCGCCGGTGCTCAGGCGCTGGCGCGCGACGGCCAAGGACATGGGCGATCTCGCCGCGCTGCAGGCGGCCGGCAACTGGATCGTCAACGCGCAGGCCGGCCACACCGCCATCCCCAAGCGCTTCAGCCTGCCGATGCGCGAGATCTGGTCGCTGCAGCCGCGCTTCGAGCAGCGCAGCGGCCGCCGTCCGCTGCGGCTGGCGACCCATCCGCGCTTCCGCGCCGCCTATGATTTTCTGCTGCTGCGCGGCGAGTCGGGCGAGGTCGATTCCGAGCTCTGCGAGTGGTGGACGGAGTTCCAGGAGCGCTCCGGCGAGGCGCGCGAGGTGATGCTCGCCCCCGAGAAGAAGACCAAGAAACGCCGGCGGCGCAGGCGCAACGGCGCCAGGCGCGCGTCCGGAGAAGGAACGCCGGACGAGGGAACGGCGCAGGACACGTCACCCGCTTCGACCGACGCGGGCGGCGACGGCGGCTGAGTTGGACGCGGCGACGGTCTTCGTCGGGCTCGGCAGCAACCTCGACGACCCGGTACGTCAGGTGCGCGCCGCCCTCGAGGCGCTGGCCGCGCTGGAGCGGACCGAGCTCGCCGGCCGTTCACACCTCTACCGCAGCGCGCCCATGGGGCCGCCGGACCAGCCCGACTATATAAACGCCGTCGCGCGCCTGCGCACGCGGCTCGCGCCCGAGACGCTGCTCGACGCCCTGCAGGCGATCGAGGCGCGCGCCGGCCGCGACCGCAGCGGCGCGCGCTGGGGGCCGCGCACGCTGGATCTGGACATCCTGCTCTACGGCGACCGGCGCATCGACACCGCCCGCCTGCAGGTGCCGCACCCGGGCATCGCCGAGCGCAATTTCGTGCTCTACCCCCTGGCCGAACTGGCGCCGGACCTGGACATTCCCGGCCTCGGCCCGCTGCCGGCCCTTCTGGCGGGCTGCCCGCCCGAGGGCCTGGAGCGGCTGGCGGAGCGCGGCGAGTGAGCGTGCAGGACAGGATGGCCACGAAATCCACGAAACCCACGAAAATGATGGTGGAGAAATGCCGAACGACATGCTGCCGTCATTCCCGCCGACGTGGGAAGCCACGCGTTCACGGACCTGTTCAGGGCATACGCCGGAGTGACGGACTCGAACGGGCGTTCCTCGAAGGCTTATACCCTCTAATCCTTTCGTGGGTTTCGTGGATTTCGTGGCCATATGACTACGAACGTCGAACAGCGAAGCGGCAGGCATGACTGACTCGAATCCCGGCTACATCGTCGTCGAAGGGCCCATCGGGGTGGGCAAGACCAGCCTGGCGCGGCGGCTCGCGGACAGCTTCGGCAGCGAGCTGCTGCTGGAGGGGGCGGCGGAGAACCCGTTCCTGGAACGCTTCTACCGCAATCCGAGCCAGGGCGCGCTGTCCACGCAGCTGTTCTTCCTGCTGCAGCGCGCGCGCCAGATGCAGGAGCTGCGTCAGGGCGACATGTTCCGGCCGGTGCGCGTCGCCGATTTTCTGATCGAGAAGGATCAGCTGTTCGCCCGCCTGACGCTGGACGAGCAGGAATACAAGCTCTACGAACAGGTCTACGCCCACCTGACGCTGGACGCCCCGGTGCCGGATCTGGTGATCTATCTGCAGGCGCCGGTGGATGTGCTGCTCGGGCGTATCGCCCGCCGCGGCATCGCCTACGAACAGAACATCGACGCCCGCTATCTGGAGCGCCTGTCCGAAGGTTATGCGAAATTTTTCCACGAGTTCGATACCAGCCCGCTGCTGATCGTGAACGCCGCGCACATCGATCTGGTCAATGACGATGCGGCGTATGCGGAACTGCTGGAGCAGATCCGCCGCATCCGCACCGGCCGGCACTATTTCAATCCCATGCCGGTTTCCCTGTAGACTTTGGCCTCCACGCGGCCCCGCGGACATGAGGGTGCACAGCCATGAGCAGTCACAATCCCAGTCAGCCCGTCACCCGCGCCACCCTCGCGCGCATGAAGGAGGCCGGCGAGAAGATCACCTGCCTCACAGCCTATGATGCCGCCTTCGCCCGGCTGATCGACGCGGCCGGCGTCGAGATGATCATCGTCGGCGATTCGCTCGGCATGGTGGTGCAGGGCCGTGAGTCGACCCTGCCGGTGACGCTGGACGACATGGTCTACCACGCCGCCGCCGTCGCCCGTGGCGCGCGCCGCGCGCTGCGTGTGGTCGACATGCCGTTCATGACCTATGCGAACGTGCGCGACGCGATGGTCAACGCGGCGCGGCTGATGCGCGAAGGCGGGGCGCAGATGGTCAAGCTCGAGGGCGGTGCGCGCGTCACCGAGATCGTCCACGATCTGGTGCAGCAGGGCATACCCGTCTGCGGCCATCTGGGCCTGCTGCCGCAGTCGGTGCACCAGCTCGGCGGCTACCGCGTCCAGGGCCGCGAGCGCGAGAGCGCGCACGCCATCCTCGAGGACGCGCGCGGCCTGGAGTCCGCCGGCGCCGCGCTGCTGGTGCTGGAATGCGTGCCGGCGGAGCTGGCCGGCGAGATCAGCCGCGCCGTCAGCATGCCGGTGATCGGCATCGGTGCCGGTCCCGAGTGCGACGGCCAGGTGCTGGTCCTGCAGGACATGCTCGGCATCACGCCCGGCAAGGCGCCGAAGTTCGCCAAGGACTTCATGGCCGGCGCCGGCAGCATCCAGGCCGCCGTCGAGGCCTACGTCCGGGCCGTCAAGGACGGCAGCTTCCCCGCGCCGGAGCATTGCTTCTGAATGTGTGCTGGCCACGAAATCCACGAAACCCACGAAAGGATTGGAGGGTAAAAGCCTTCGAGGAACGCCCGTTCGAGTCCGTCACTCCGGCGTATGCCCTGAACAGGCCCGTGAACGCGTGGGTTCCCCACGTCGGCGGGAATGAAAGCAGCATGTCGTTGGGCATTTCCCCATCATTAGTTTCGTGGATTTCGTGGCTATCCCGTTTCTTGCAGTAGGTATCCATGATCCGAACCGACAGCATCGAGACTCTGCGCAGTACGCTGGCGCTGTGGCGCGCCGAAGGGGCGCGCATCGCCTTCGTGCCGACCATGGGCAATCTGCACGCGGGGCATCTGCGGCTGATCGAGGTCGCGCGCGCACAGGCGGACCGTACGGTGGCGAGCATTTTCGTCAATCCGCTGCAGTTCGGCCCGAACGAAGACTTCGAGCGCTATCCGCGCACACCGGAGGCCGACTGTGCGGCGCTGGAAGGCGCGGGCGCCGATCTCGCGTTCCTGCCGGGCGTCGAGACCATGTATCCGCGGCCGCTGGCGACGCTGACGCGGGTATCGGTGCCGGCGCTGGGCGACATGCTGGAGGGTGCGCACCGGCCGGGGCATTTCGACGGCGTGACCACGGTGGTGGCGCGGCTGTTCAATCTGGTGCAGCCGGACGTGGCGGTATTCGGCGAGAAGGACTATCAGCAGCTCGCCGTCATCCGGCGCATGGTCACGGATCTGGGCTGGCCCATCGCGGTGGTCGGCGTGCCGACGGTGCGCGAGCCGGACGGTCTGGCGATGAGTTCGCGCAACGGCTATCTCAGCGCCGGGCAGCGCGCGCTCGCGCCGCTGCTGGCGCAGACGCTGAACGAAGTTGCGGACCAGCTGCGCGGCGGCGAGCGGGATTTCGACGCGCTCGAGCGGGCCGCCGTGCAGGTGCTGAACGCCGAGGGTTTCCGTACGGACTATGTCAGTATCCGCCGTCCCGATCTGCTGCCGGCGGAGGCGGGCGATACACGTCTGGTCATTCTCGCAGCCGCTCACCTGGGCACCACGCGCCTGATCGATAACCTGCCGGTTTCACTGGACTAACAGCCTGCCAAGGCGCGGGCGCGGCGGATACGGCGGACACGGATTGCACCCCCTGCGCCGATCGGGGATAATTTCGTTCCCGCAACCGCAGTCTCCCCCATTCGCCATGCAATTGACCCTGCTCAAAGCCAAGCTTCACCACGCCTGCGTGACCCACTCCGAGCTGGAGTACGAAGGGTCCTGCGCGATCGATGGTCTGTTGCTGGACACGGCCGGGATCCGCGAATACGAGCAGATCCATATCTACAACAAGACCAACGGCGAGCGCTTCACGACTTATGCCATCCGCGCCCAGGAGGGTTCGGGCGTCATTTCCGTGAACGGCGCCGCCGCCCACAAGGCCGCTCCCGGCGACCGCGTCATCATCTGCAGCTACGTCATCCTCACCCAGCAGGAGGCGATGAACTTCAAGCCGACGCTGGTCTACCTGAACGAGCGCAACCAGATCGTCCGCACGGGCCACGATATCCCGGTGCAGGTGGCCTAGCAGCCTGTCGGACTTAGGACTGATCTACTGCGCCGGTGGGAGAACGGTCCATTTTTCCGATCCTTCTCGTCAAATAGCTACGGCTATTTTCCTCAAACGATCGAAAAACTGGCCTCGCTCTCCCACCGTGCTCGCTACGATCGCCTAAGTCCGACAGGCTGCTAGCCTGGACCATTCATGAACGACCTGCTGCGGACGCCGATATGCCTGACAAGACAGCGCGTGCTCCCTCCAGGTGCTCGACATACTGTCGAGTATGCCTGCGCGCCTTCCGGTCCGCGCCACGCTGTCTTGTCAGGCATCTCGACGCCCTCGCTACGGCAGTTCATGAATAGTCCAGGCTAGGGAACCTTTACCGGCGGCGGCTTCGCCTCCTTGTCGGCCATGCGCTGGATGAGCCTGTCCAGTCCGCCGCGGCTGATCTCCTCGCCGAAGCTGGACCGGTAGTTGAGCACCAGGCTCACGCCCTCGATGACCACGTCGTAGATCTTCCATTCCCCGTCGCGCCGGTGCAGGCGGTAATCGACGCGCACGGGTTCGCCCTGGACGCGGACGAAGCGCGTCTGCACCAGCACGCGGCCGTCGCCCTCGCTGCGCTCCCCGACGTGTTCGAAGGTCTCGCCCGCATAGGTGTTCAGCGAGCTCGCGTAGGTGTGCATCAGCATCGACTTGAATTCGCGCGTGAAGGCCTCACGCTGTTCGGGGCTCGCCTGGCGCCAGTGCTTGCCCAGCGTGAGGCGGGAGAAGGCCTCGAAATCGAGGTGCGGAAGGATGAGATCCTCGACCAGATCGTAGGCCTGGTCGTCGCTGAGGGGCCGGCCGGTGCGCAGCCGTTCGACCACCTGGTCGGCCACGCCGAAGACCAGTTCGGTCGGGCTCGTCCCGGCCGGAGCCGGGGGCGCCAGCGCCACGGCGAGAGCGATCAGGATAAGGCGCAATGTCCGCATGGTCCCTCCTTCGGGGCGGTTCCGGGCGGCGCGGCTGCGGCCGTTCCTCCGCCGGCCTCAGCCGGTTTTGGGGACGCCGTCGAAGAAGTCCACGATGCCGGTTTCGAGTGAATATTCCGCGCCCACGATGAGCATACCGCTGTGGGTGACCAGGTTCTCGAGCATCGTCGAACCGTGCCGCAGTTGATTCACCGATGCGCGCACGTTGGCGCGGACGGCCTCCTGCAGCAGTGCGCCGGGCCGGTCGCGCAGTTCCGTCGACATCAGGCCGGCGATGGACGGGCGGATGCGGTCGACGATGGAGCGGATGTTGAGCGAGCGCTCCTCCTGGGGATGCTGGAGCGCCTCGATGCTGGCGCTGACCGCGCCGCACTGCGAATGGCCCAGCACCACCACCAGACGGGTGTCGTAGGCGGCGGCCGCGAACTCGACGCTGCCGATCTGCGATGGCGCCACGATATTGCCGGCCACGCGGATGACGAACAGATCGCCCAGCCCCTGGTCGAAGACGATCTCGGCGGGTACGCGCGAGTCGGAGCAGCCCAGGACGATGGCGAACGGCGTCTGCCCCGAGGTCAGCTCGGCGCGTTTCGTGTGGGTGGCCATCGTATCGATGCTGCGCAGTCCCGCGGCGAAGCGCCGGTTGCCCTCGCGCAGGCGTTCGAGTGCGGTCATGGCGTCGAGCGTCGTCATGGCGTGCCCCGTCAGCCGGTGTTGCGCATGCCGCCGGCGATGGCGTTGATCGAACGCAGCAGCGGATCGAGCCAGCGTTCGCGGTCGGCTTCCGGCAGCTTTTCGTTGCGGTAGCGCTTGAGCAGCGTGAGCTGGATGTGGTTGAGCGGGTCCAGATAGGGATCGCGCCGGCTGAGCGACAGGTACAGCGGCGGGTTCTCCTCGACGAGCACTTTCTGGTCGGCGACCTGGAGTACGTGCGTCAGCGTGCGGTGGAATTCCGCGTGGATGCCCTCGAAGATGTTCGCGGCCCGGTCCTTGTCCACGGCGAGCGCCGTGTATTCGCGGGCGATGTCCATGCGGGCCTTGAACAGCGACATCTGCGTGTTCGAGAGCAGCGCACGGAAGAACGGCCAGTCCCGATACATGGTCTGCAGCTTGGCGAGCCGCTCGGGGTCGCGCCGGCGCCAGGTGTCGAGCGCCATGCCGATGCCGTACCAGGCCGGCAGGGTATGGCGCGACTGCGCCCAGCCGAACACCCACGGAATCGCGCGGATGGAGCTCTTGGCGCGGTTGCCCTGCTTGCGGTGGCTGGGGCGCGAGCCGATGTTGAGCAGGCCGATCTCGCTCACCGGACACACTTCATAGAAATAGTCCAGGAAGCCCTCGGTGTTGTCGGTGAGATCGCGATAGGCCTTTTCGCCGATCTGCGCCAGCTCGTCCATGATGGCGAGATAGTCCTGGCGGTCGGGTTCGACCGGCTGCACCAGCGAGCGGCTGGCCTTGAGCAGGCCGGTCACGCCCATGGTGAGTTCGTAGATGGCGGTTTCGAGATTGCCGTACTTGTACGACAGCACCTCGCCCTGCTCGGTGAACTTGATCTCGCCGTGCACGGTGCCGGGCGGCTGCGCCAGGATCGCCTCGTGGGTCGGGCCGCCGCCGCGGCCGATGGTGCCGCCGCGGCCGTGGAACAGCCGGCAGCGCACGCCGCGCTCGCCGGTGATGCGCAGGATTTTCTTCTGCGCCTCGTAGAGGTTCCAGCCCGAGGCGAGGATACCGCCGTCCTTGCAGGAATCCGAATAGCCGAGCATGACCTCCTGCTGGTTGCCCGAGGCCTCCAGCAGGGCGCGGTAGGTGGTGTTGCCGAGCAGGTCGGTGAGCACCTCTTCGACGTGCGAGAGGTCCTCGATGGTCTCGAACAGCGGGCTGATGCGGATCTGGCAGAACCAGCCGCCGGCGTCGCGGCCGGCCAGGCCGGTGAGCCAGGCCAGGAACATCACCTCCAGCACGTGGCTGGCCGTGTGGGTCATGGAGATGACGTAGTTGCCGAAGGCCTCGGCGCTGACCTCGCTGCGCATGCGGCGCATGACGTCGAACACCGCCAGCGTCTCGCGGGTGAGCTCGCCGAGTCGGGTACGGTCCAGCGCCGGCGGCGCGCCCGCGGCCATGCGTTCGGCCAGCGCGTTCAGCCGGTCGGTCTCGCCGAGGGCGGTGTAGTCGGGCGCTCCGGGCAGCTGGCGCAGCACGTCGGCGACGGCGTCGGTGTGGCGCGTCGACTCCTGGCGGATGTCGAGCTGCATCAGGAAGAAGCCGAAGGTCTCGATCAGGCGGATGAGATCGGTCAGGTCGGTCGCGGCGATGCGTGCGTCGCCGTGGCTGATCAGCGAATCGCGGATCTGGTAGAGGTCCTGCAGCAGATCCTGTTCGCCGAGATAGCGGTGCGGATACTGATCGAGATCGGCCCTGCCCTCGCTGTCGATCTGATCGTTCACGGCAGCCAGGTTCTGACGCAGCCGGTAGCGCACCAGGAACAGCTTGCGGCGATAGGGCTCGTGGGCGTAGCGCGCCGGATGGTCGCCGAAGGCGACGGCGAAGCGCTCGTTGTCGCGCGCGAGTCCCGCGGTGAACTCGGCGGCGGGCTGACACAGCAGATCGGAATGCGTCAGCTTCTGGCGCAGCGCGTCGACGCGCTGCAGATAGTGGCAGACGGCCTCGCGCATGTGCAGGCGCAGCGCCAGCTCGGTGGTCTCGGGCAGCACGAAGGGATTGCCGTCGCGGTCGCCGCCGATCCAGGAGCCGAAGCGCAGCACGCTCGGCACCTTCACCGGCAGCTCGGCGGACTGGTTGCCGTCGAGGTAGATGCGGCGTGTGGCTTTTTCCAGGTTGCGGTAGATGGCCGGCACGGCGTCGAACAGGCTGTCGCGGAAGTAATAGAGGCCGTTGCGGATCTCGTCGCGCACGCGCGGCTTGTGCACGCGCACCTCGTCGGTCTTCCACAGGATCTGGATCTCGTTCTGCAGGTCCTGGATGATTTCGTTGCGCTGTTCCTTGCTGAGCTTCGTGGTGTCGAGCTGCTCGCTGACCACGAAGATGCGCCGCAGCGCCTCCATGATGGTGCGGCGCTTGGACTCGGTCGGGTGGGCGGTGAACACCGGGATGTAGCGGGTCTGGTCCAGCAGCGTCTGCAGCTGCTCGGGCGTGATGCCGCGCTCGCGGAATTCGCGCAGGGTGTGGTCGAACGATCCCAGCCACAGCGGGCCGCCGCTGGACAGCTCGCGCCGGCGCTGGCGGTGCTGGAAAGCCTGCTCGGCGATGTTGACCAGCCCGAAGTAGAGATGGAAGGCGCGCACCACATGGGTCAGCAGCTGCGGATCCAGCCCGTCGATGGCGCGCACCAGGCGCGCGCGCAGGCGCGGGTTGTCCTCGCTGCGCAGCCGGATGAAGCCCTTGCGCAGCGTCTCCACGGCCGCCAGCACCTGACCGCCCTCCTGGGCGCGCAGCACGTTGCCGAGCAGGTTGCCGAACAGGCGCACGCGGGCACGCAGTTCCTTGTCGCGGGGCTGGTCGATCACGGTCTGCGGGGAGGTATCGGGCTTCATCGGGTCCACAACTATGGTTGGTGGCGCGCACCGCCGGCGCAAAGAGCGGCGCATTATAAACCACCAGAGCCGGAATTGTGCCCCCTCGGCGGCGGGGATTGCGGGGCACGGCGGTGATGAATCAAGGGTTTGGGGCGTCCACCGGGCTCAGGGACCGGTACAGATCCAGATAGCGCTGCGCGCTGCGTGTCCAGCTGTAGTCCTGGCCCATGGCGGTCTGCATCACGCGGATCCAGGCGGTGGGACGCTGGAAGAGCGCGAGCGCCCGGTCGATGGCGGCCAGCAGCGCCGCGGGCGTGGCCGCGTCGAACACGAAGCCGGTGGCGGTGCCCAGTTCCAGGCCGGCGGTGTCGGCATCGACCACCGTGTCCGCCAGGCCGCCGGTACGGCGCACGATGGGCAGGGTGCCGTAACGCAGGCTGTAGATCTGATTCAGTCCGCAGGGTTCGAAGCGCGACGGCATCAGGAAGGCGTCGGCGCCGGCCTCGACCAGGTGCGCCAGCGGCTCGTCGTAGCCGATGTGCAGGCCGAGCCGGTGGGGGTTGGCCGCATGGGCCGCGCGCAGGGCGTCCTCGAGCTTCTTCTGGCCGCTGCCGAGCAGGGCCAGCTGCAGCGGCCGCTGCATGAGGTCGGGCAGGATGTCGAGCAGCAGATCGATGCCCTTCTGTTCCACCAGGCGCCCGACGTGGGCGAGCAGCGGCACGTGCGCGTCACGCGGCAGCCCGAAGGCCTCCTGCAGGGCGGTCTTGTTGGCCGCCTTGCCCTGGCGCCTGGCGGCAGTGAAGTGATGGCGCAGCAGCGGGTCGGACGCCGGGTCCCACTGGGTGTAGTCGGCGCCGTTGAGGATGCCCGTCAGCGCCTCGGCGCGCGCGTTCAGCAGCCCGTCGAGCCCGCAGCCGAATTCCGGTGTGCGGATCTCCCGCGCATAGGTCGGGCTCACCGTCGTGATGCGGTCCGCGTAGACCAGGCCGCCCTTGATGAACGAGACCTGGTTGTGGAACTCCAGGGCGTGCATCGACCACCACTCGTAGGGGAGTTCCAGCGCCTGGAAGGTCGCCCAGTCGAACAGGCCCTGGTAGGCGAGGTTGTGGACGGTGAAGACCGTCGCCGGGCGTGCGGCCTCGAGTCCCAGCAGCGCCGGCACCAGGCCGGTCTGCCAGTCGTTGCAGTGCACCAGATCGGGGCGCCAGCCCAGGCCAGCCCGGTCCATGGCCAGTTCGACGACGGCGCGCGCGAAGCGGGCGAAGCGCTGGGCGTTGTCCGGCCAGTCGCGGCCGTCCGGTCCGACGTAGGGGTTGCCGGGCCGGTCGAAGGCGTGCCGCGCCGCGATCAGATAGACGGGCAGACCGGTGCCGGGCAGGGTGGTCTGCAGGACCTGCGCCGGCTCCGTACTCCCGGCGACGTCGACGCGCGCGAGCTCGCGGACCTCGCCGGCCCGCGCCAGCAGGTCCTGGTAGGCGGGCAGCACCAGGCGCACGTCCTGGCCGAGTTCGCCCAGGGCCTTGGGCAGCGCGCCGGAGACATCGGCGAGCCCGCCGGTCTTGATGAGCGGATGGGCCTCGCTGCTGGCGAACAGGATCTGCATGGGCGATGCTGCGGTCTGGCGGCCGGATGGGGGCGCTAGCCTGCGGGAGCGGGCCGCGCCGCGTCAAGTCACACGCACCGCCGCGGGTCGCGGTTATACTGTGCGGCACCGCTGTCCCACAAAACCCGAAAACCGTATTCGCCACGGAAGCACACGGAAAAACACGGACAAGATCCTATGCTATACACCACCCCGCGACATCCGCCGGATGCAGAGACCGAGCGTCGCGACGCGGTTTCATTTCGGTGTTCTTCCGTGCGCTTCCGTGGCTGAAATGAGTTTTTCGGGGCAGAAGAGGGGGCGGGCAGTGACTGGGTATCCACCGCAGGACGGGAAGGGAGACGCACGATGCGCATGGCGATGATCGGTCTGGGACGCATGGGCGCCAACATGGCGCGCCGCCTGTGCCGCGGCGGCATCGAGGTGGTGGGCTACAACCGCAGCCCCGAGGTCGTCGATGAGCTGGCGCGCACCGAGGGCTTGATTCCGGCGCTGTCGCTCGCCGACGCGGTGGCGCGGCTGAACGCGCCGCGCGTGGTCTGGGTGATGCTGCCCGCCGGCACCGTCACCGAGACGCACCTGGGCGAACTGCGCGATCTGCTCGCGCCGGGCGACGTGGTCGTCGACGGGGGCAACGCCAACTATCATGACAGCCAGCGCCGCGGCGCCTGGCTGGCCGAGAAGGACATCGAGTTCGTCGACGCCGGCACCTCGGGCGGCATCTGGGGGCTGGAGAACGGCTACTGCCTGATGGTCGGCGGCAGCGCCGCCGCCGTCGCCCATCTCGAACCCGCGCTGAAGGTGCTGGCACCGGGGCACGACTACGGCTGGGCGCACGTCGGTCCGGTCGGCGCCGGGCACTTCACCAAGATGGTCCACAACGGCGTGGAGTACGGCATGATGCAGGCCCTCGCCGAGGGCTTCGCGCTGCTGCGCGGCAAACAGGAATTCGAACTCGATCTCGCCCGCATCGCCGAGCTGTGGCGGCACGGTTCCGTGGTGCGCAGCTGGCTGCTGGACCTGACGGCCGACGCGCTCCAGGCCGACCAGAAACTCGAGGACATCGAGCCGGTGGTGGCCGACTCCGGCGAGGGCCGCTGGACCGCCGTCGAGGCCATCGACCAGGGCCAGGCGCTGCCCGTCATCACGCTCGCGCTGGCCATGCGCTTCGCCAGCCAGGACCGCGAAGGCTACGCCAACAAACTGCTCGCCATGATGCGCAACGCCTTCGGCGGACACGCCGTGGCAAAGAAATGAGGGGCCGCAATTTCCACCGCAAAGGACGCGAAGGCGCGCAAAGAAAAGCGAAAACATGATGGCCACGAAATCCACGAAACCCACGAAAAGGATTTATGTTTACACCCATTAGCTTTCGTGGGTTTCGTGGATTTCGTGGCTATAGAAGCTTTTCTTTGCGCGCCTTCGCGTCCTTTGCGGTTGAAGTGGTGTTACAACAGACGCGCACTCCTGTTCCCTACTGAGGACTGGTCAACGATATGCCCGATCCCTGTACGTTCGTGATCTTCGGTGCGACCGGCAATCTCTCGCAGAAGAAGCTGATGCCGGCGCTCTACCATCTGGAACAGGCCGGACGGCTGCCGGCGGGGATGCGCGTGCTCGGCGTCGGGCGGCGCGACTGGGATGACGACGCCTGGCGCAAGGTGGTGGAAGGCTGGCTGGAGAACCGCGTGCGCGCGGGGGTGGATCGCGACGTACTGGCTCGGTTTCTCGATCGGCTGTTCTTCTTCCGCGGCGATCTCGACGACGCCGGACTCTATCCGCGTCTGCGCGAGACCCTGGCCGCATCCGAATACTCCGCCAACATCGCCTTCTACATGGCGGTCGCGCCCGCCGATTTCGGCGTGGTCAGCCATCATCTGGCCGAGATGGGGCTCAACCGCGACGAGGACGGCTGGCGCCGCGTGGTCATCGAGAAGCCCTTCGGCTACGATCTGGAGAGCGCCGAGATCCTCAACAAGCGCCTGCACCGGCACTGGCGCGAGGACCAGCTGTTCCGCATCGACCATTACCTCGGCAAGGGCACCATCCAGAACATTCTGGTGTTCCGCTTCGCCAACCTCATGCTCGAACCGCTGTGGAACCGCAACTACATCGATCACGTGCAGATCAGCCATGCCGAGTCCGCGGGCATCGAGACGCGCGCCGGCTACTACGACGGCGCCGGTGCGCTGCGCGACATGGTGCAGAGCCATCTTCTGCAGATGCTGACGCTGGTGGCCATGGAACCGCCCGCCAACCTCGACGCCGAATCGCTGCGCGACGAGAAGGTGAAGGTGCTGCGTTCCATCCGGCCCATTCCGCAGAGCGCGGTGCACGCGCATGCCTTCCGCGCCCAGTACGCGCGCGGCACCGTCGGCAGGGACAAGGTGGTTTCCTACCTTGAGGAAAAGGACGTGCCGCCCAACAGCAGCACCGAGACTTATGCCGCGCTGAAGCTGCACATCGACAACTGGCGCTGGCGCAACGTGCCGTTCTTCCTGCGCACCGGCAAGCGCATGGCGCGCGACAATTCGCTGATCAGTATCCGCTTCAAGCACCCGCCGCAGCAGCTGTTCCGCGAGACGCAGATCGAGCAGATGCGCCCCAACTGGCTGCTGATGAACATCCAGCCCAACGAATGCCTGCGCCTGGAGCTGCAGGTGAAGGAGCCCGGCCTGGAGATGCGGGCCGCGACCCAGCGCCTCGATGCAGCCACCTGCGGGGTCGCGCCCCATGGCATCGACGCCTACGAGACGCTGCTGCTGGACGTGATCGATGGCGACAGCTCGCTGTTCCTGCGCTACGACGAGGTCGCCTGGGCCTGGCGCGTGGTCGACCCCATCCTCAAGGTCTGGTCCACCGAGCGCGACTTCATCCACACCTACCCGGCCGGCAGCTGGGGCCCCCAGGAGGCCAACCGCCTGTTCATCCGCGACGACCAGCGCTGGCGCAATACGCTGGAGGAGGAATGAAATTCGAAAATCACTTTAACCGCAAAGGACGCAAAGGCGCGCGAAGAACATCGAAAACATGATGGCCACGAA
>JAJJPM010000036.1:0-5490 GCA_032907525.1 Gammaproteobacteria bacterium | reverse complement strand
CCGGAACCGGTTGCGGAGAAGAAACCCAGGCTCAAGCAGCCGGTCGTCGAGCGCGCCCCGGCCCCGAAGCCGGTCGAGCCCGCTCCCGAGGTCAGTCCCGAGATCAGTCCGGAACCGGCCGTAACCAAGGCGGAGCCCGCGCCCCCAGCCGTCGTCGCGCCCGACTACGAAGCCGACTACCTGAACAACCCACCGCCCGCCTACCCGCGCCTGTCGCGCCGCCTGCGTGAGGAAGGCGAAGTGGAGCTGCGCGTGCGGGTCAGCCCCCAGGGTCAGCCCATGACGGTGGAACTGGCCCGTTCCAGCGGCTCCCAACGCCTGGACGAGGCCGCCCTGAGGGCCGTGCGCCAGTGGCGCTTCGAGCCCGCCCGCCAGGGCAGCCGGGCCGTGGAGGCCTGGGTGCGCGTACCCATACACTTCAAACTGGAGGCCTGAATGAATCTCGCGCTGGTATTCGAACAGGGTGATGCGGTCCTGATCGGGGTGTTCCTCACCCTGCTGCTCATGTCCGTGGCCACCTGGTCCCTGATCCTGGGCAAGACCCTGGGGGCCTGGCGCATCCGCCATGCCAGCACCCGTTTCCAGTCGGCCTTCTGGGATGCCCGGGGCAGCGTGGCCGCCCTGGCCGTGAGCGAGGCCTCCGTCTCTCCACTGGCCGCCATCGCCCGCGCCGGCATCCGGGGCCTGAACCACTACCGCAGCCGGGACCCGGTGTGCCTGGGGGATGCCTGCAGCGCCGACGAGTTTCTGGTGCGCAGCATCCGCAACGCCATGAACCGGGAACAGGCGCGCCTGCAGGGCGGCCTGGCCATTCTGGCGTCCGTCGGCAGTATCGCGCCTTTTATCGGCCTGTTCGGCACCGTTTGGGGTATTTACCACGCGCTGATCGACATCGCCACCACCGGCAGCGCCTCCCTGGACGTGGTGGCCGGGCCGCTGGGCGAGGCCCTGGTGGCCACCGCCGCGGGCTTGGCGGCGGCCATCCCGGCCGTGCTGGCCTACAACGCGGCGACCCGCTTCAACCGCACCCAGGCCCAGGCGATGGACGCCTTCGCCCATGACCTGCACGCCTACCTGACCACCGGCGCCTTGATGGAGGCCGCGTCCGTGGCGCCCATCCACGCCGGCGCCACCCCCGTGGCGGAGGGCCGCTGATGGCCTTCGGCGGCTTCAACCAGGATGGCGGCGGCGAAATGGCGGAGATCAACGTTATTCCGCTGGTGGACATCATGCTGGTGCTGCTGGTGATCTTCATCATCACCGCGCCGGTCATCACCCATTCGGTGAAGGTGGACCTGCCGCGCGCCAGCCATGAGCGCCACGAAAGCCCGCCCGAGGCCATCACCCTGAGCCTGGATGCGCAGGGCGCGCTGTACTGGAATCAGGAACCGCTGGCGGAAGACGATCTGCCGGCCCGGCTGGAGCAGGCGGTGGCGGCGCAGCCGGACCTGGAACTGCACCTGCGCGCCGACCAGCACACCGCCTATGCGCGCCTGGCGCGCCTGCTGACCGAGGCGCGCGCGGCCGGGGTGCTGCGCATCGGCTTCATCACCGAACCGGAGGGATCATGAACCCGTCGTCACCTCCACGTTCCGGCGAGCCGGCGGCCGCGCCACGGGTGATCCTCAGCGCTGAACTGCTGGGGCAGGGCGGCCGGATCCTGATCGAACACCAGGGCGAACATTACCTGCTGCGCATCACCCGGCAGGGAAAACTCATCCTGACGAAATATTGAGGCTTTGCCGACGCGAACGTGACGTAAGCAAAGCCGGACGCAAAACAGCCAGCCAGCAAGTCTCCACGGCATCACCGCCGGAGCTTCAGCCAGCCACCGACACTGACTGCAAGACCCGAGGAGACCTGCATGCAACACCCCTCCCTTTCCAGCAAACCCCATGCGCTGGCCCTGGCGATCGGCACCGCACTGATGCCCTGTGCCCTGCACGCCGGCGAGGTGCGCCTGCCGCGCATCGATGTCATCGGCGAGACCGAGCAGGACGTGGCCCGGCAGCCGGGCTCCGTTGCCATCGTCACCCAGGAGGACCTCACCACCCTCCAGCCCATGTCCACCGAGGACGCCTTGCGCAGCGTGCCCGGCGTGGTGATCAAGCGTGAGGAGGAGAGCGGGGTGGTGGCCAACATCGGCATCCGCGGTCTCAGCGCGGCCGACTACAAATCCCTGATCCTCGAGGATGGAGTGCCGGTGGCGCCGGGCCTGTTCGTGGGCAACGGCCGCTACTACAACCCGCGCATCCAGCGCATGGAAAGCATCGAGGTGCTCAAGGGCGCGGCCTCGCTGCGCTACGGACCCAACACCATCGGCGGCGTCATCAACTACAAGACCAAGGAGCCGGCGGATGGCGTGGCGCTCTCCGCCCGCGCCGGCAGCTTCAGCTACCGCGAGGCGATGCTGGAGGCCGGTGGCAGCGCGCCCTCCGGTCAGGCCAAGGCTGGCATCCTCTTTACCCGCGCGCGCAGCGACGGTTTCCAGAACAAGGGCTACGAGATGGAAGACCTGATGCTCAAGGGCGGCATGCTGATCGGTGACAACCAGTGGCTGAGCGCCAAATTCACCCACTACGACAACGATGCCAACATCTCCTACCGCGGGCTCTTCCTGGATGCCTTCAATGCCGGTGCCACCTTCAATCCCGCGCCGGACGACTGGTTCCTCACCACGCGCAAATCCCTGGACATCAACCACGAGTGGGAAATCGCCTCGGACGTGTCGCTCAACACGCTGGTCTACTGGAGCGAGATGAACCGCGACTACTGGCGCTTCGGCACCGTGGGCGGCGCGCCCACGCAGACCGTGAACGGACTGACCGTGTGGAACTACAGCGACAACGTCAATGGCAACAACCGTTCCTTCGATCGCGTCGGCCTCGATACCCGGCTGAACATCCGCCATGACAGCTTCGGCATGGCCAACGAGGCCGAGCTGGGCTTCCGTTTCATGGAAGAGGAAATGATCGACCAGACCATCCGGGCAACCCGGGATCAACCGCGCACCGCCGTGAACGGTGTTGGCAAGGATGTCGTGGACAGCGCCACCAGCTATGCGCTGTTCGCGCAGAACCGCTTCATCGTCAACGATCGCCTGAGCCTCACGCCGGGACTCCGGATCGAGAACTACGAGCAGACGCGGGTGGACCGCCGGGTCAGCGTGACCGCCGGCAACTCGGCTGATACCTCCAACACCGAATACGTACCCGGCATCGGCGTGACGTTCCAGCTGACGCCGGCGGCGCAGGTGTTCGGCGGCGTGTACAAGGCCTTCGCGCCTGCCCTCAACGGTGATTCCCTGTCCGGGCTCCAGGACCAGCAGCTCGAGGCCGAACGCTCCGTCAATGTGGAAATCGGCGTGCGTGGCAGGCGCGACCGCCTGCAGTACGAACTCACCGCCTTCCGCATGGAGTTCGACAACCAGATCATCCCGGCCAACAGCAACACCGACTTCCAGAACACCAATGGCGGCGAGACCCTGCACCAGGGCCTGGAGGGCGGGATCGGGTACGACTTCGGCAACGGCTTCCATATCGACGCCAACGCCACCTACATCCCGGATGCGGAATTCGTCGGCAACCGCTATGCCGCCGATGGCGTGACCATCACCATCCCCGATGGCAATCGCGTCACCTATACGCCGGAGCTGGTGGCGAACCTGCGCCTGGGTTACCGCACCGGCAGGCTGGACACGGCCCTGATGGCCAACTATGTCGGCTCGCAATTCACCGACACGGCCAACACCCGGGCGATCCAGGAGAACACCTCCGGCTTCTTCACCGGTCGCATGGATGACTACACCACCGTCGATCTGACGGCGAATTACCGGGTGAGCCCGCAGCTCACCCTGTCCGCCGCGGTGAAGAACCTGACCGACGAGCACTACATCGCCAGCCTGCGCCAGGGCATCTACGTCGGGCCTTCGCGCAGTTTCGAGCTGGGAGGGCAGTACCGGTTTTGATCCAAGGAACTATTGGACGGGTCGTTCCCGCGAAACGCGTCTGCGCGGGAACGACGGGCCCGATCGGAGGCTCCCCGGCCCTGTCATCGCCTGCATCGCGCTGGCGGGCAGCCCCGGCCCGACCGGCAGAGACGGACAGGGCGGCATCGATGTGCCGCCCTGTTTTTTTGTGTGCGGCTGCCGTTCGGGTCACCGGGCGGCGCGATCGTGTCGAGGCTGTGGGCGAGGGCCTTCCGGGACCGGTAGCGGGAACGGGCACTGTGCCGCGCGGGGTGCGCGCCGGTTCGACGCCGCGCCCGGCCCATCGTTTGACTTCGAACCAGGACGGGATAACCATGGCCAGACTGGCGTTGGGCGTGGTCCGGCGGCGCGCAGGTTCGACGGGCGTTCATGACCACTACGCCCCGTGATGACGGTACGGGACCTCGGTTCACGCAGAAGGGATGCACTGAACGATGGCCACCAGGCTGCCCGCGATCTTTTTCGGCCACGGCAATCCGATGAACGCCGTCACCCGCAACGGCTACACGGAGGCCTGGCGGCGCGTGGGGCGGGAAACGCCCCGGCCGGACGCGATCCTGTCCATCTCCGCACACTGGTACGGGCCCGGCACGGCCGTCACGACTGCCACCGCGCCGGAGACCATCCACGACTTCGGCGGCTTCCCCCCGGAACTGTATCAGGTCCAGTATCCCGCACCCGGTGCGCCCGCCCTGGCGCGCCGCGTTCAGGACGTGCTGGCGCCGCTGGAGGTGGCGGCGGACGATGGCTGGGGGCTGGATCACGGCACCTGGTCGGTGCTCCTGCACGTCTATCCCGAAGCCGATATCCCGATCGTGCAGCTCAGCATCGACGCGACCAAGTCCGCCGCCTTCCATTTCGAAACCGGCCGGAGGCTCGCGCCGCTCAGGGACGAAGGCATCCTGATCGTCGGCAGCGGCAACCTCGTGCACAACCTCCGCACCTACGCCTGGAATCGGCAGCCGCAAGAGCCCTACGAGTGGGCCGTCCGTTTCGAGGCCGCGGCCAGGGCGCTGCTGCTCGCCGGCGATTTCGGGCCGTTCGTCGACTACGAGACACTCGGTCCGGATGCGGCGCTGTCGATCCCGACCCCCGATCACTATCTGCCGCTGCTCTATGTGCTCGGCGCCGGGCAGCCGGGCGAAGCCGTCCGCTTCCCGGTCGAGGGTATCGAGGGCGGATCGATCTCCATGCTGGCAGTGCAGGTCGGCTGACCGGTGCCGGAACGACGCTTCGACAGGCGCGACGGGAGCCTTCTTTTCCTGTGCCCAGGCATTTGCGCTCTGACAACGGACACGCCGCCTACGGCGCGGCCTCACCAATGCGGCCATACAATTGCAACAGACTGAATAATAACATATTTTACGCGTTTTGCGGCAGAGTTCCGGCGCTTGCGGGGGATGTGGGCCAAGCTGTAGGCTTCTCGGGGAATAAAAATTAAGGAACCTCTGATTAATTCGTCATTGCGAGGAGCGCAGCGACGCGGCAATCTCCAAACTATT
>JAJJPM010000035.1:0-23855 GCA_032907525.1 Gammaproteobacteria bacterium | reverse complement strand
GGCTGGGTGCGGCGCACGGACGTCGGGGCCGGGGGCCGCGTCTCGCGCGCCTCCTTCGGCCGGCCGCTCTCGCGCGCGGCCGGAGCGGCCGGTGCGGGCCGGGCCGCCTGCGCCGTGCCGGTGCGGAAGAACCGCATGATTTCCACCATGCGGTTCGCCTGGTCCTCCATGGAGCGCGAGGCGGCCGCCGCCTCCTCCACCAGTGCCGCGTTCTGCTGCGTCACCTCGTCCATCTGCGTGACCGCCTTGTTCACCTGCTCGATGCCGGCCGACTGCTCCTGGCTCGCCGCCGCGATCTCCGCGACGATGTCCGTCACCTTCTTCACGCTGTCGACGATCTCCGTCAGCGTCCTGCCCGATTCGTCCACCAGCTCCGAACCGGTCTTCACCTTCTCCACCGAATCCTGGATCAGGTCCTTGATCTCCTTGGCCGCGCCCGCCGAACGCTGCGCCAGATTGCGCACCTCGGCGGCCACCACCGCGAAGCCGCGGCCCTGTTCGCCGGCGCGTGCCGCCTCCACCGCCGCGTTCAGCGCCAGCAGGTTGGTCTGGAAGGCGATCTCGTCGATCACACCGATGATGTCGGCGATCCTGCGGCTGGAGGCGTTGATCTCGTTCATCGCCGCCACCGCCTGCGTCACCACCTGGCCGCCCTGCTCGGCCTGGGTGCGTGCGCCCGCCGCCAGCTGATTGGCCTGACGCGCGTTGTCGGCGTTCTGCTTCACCGTCGAGGTCATCTCCTCCATCGACGAGGCCGTCTCTTCCAGCGCCGAGGCCTGCTCCTGGGTGCGCTGGCTCAGGTTGTCGTTGCCGCTGGCCAGTTCCTGCGCGGAACTGCTGACCGAATCGGACGCCGAGCGCACCTCGCCGACGATCTGCGACAGCCGCTCGGCCATGGAGCGCATGGCGGCCAGCAGACTGTTGCTGTCGCCGTCGCGGACCGGCACGTGCACGTCCAGATCGCCGCCGGCGATGCGGCCCGCGATGTCGGCCGCCAGGGCCGGCTCGCCGCCCAGCTGCCGGAGGATGTTGCGGATCGTATAGAAGGCCAGCAGCGCCGTGGCGACCAGCGCGACGACGGTCAGCGTCAGGAACAGGTACAGCGCGTTCTGCGCGGCGGAACGCAACGCCGCCGCAGCGGCGCTGAAGTCGCCCGCCAAGCGGTCTTCGACCTCCTTGAGGAGATCGATCTTCGCCGTGATCATCTCGAACCAGTGTCCGGCATCCACGCCGAGCGACCGCCCGTCGATGCCCTGCATCGCCACCTTCTTCATGCGGTCGGCCTCCTCGACCGCACGGCCGGTGAGCTTCTGCCGGAAGAAGGTCATCTGCGCGTCGCTGGCCGCGACCGCGAATTCCCTGAAATAGACATCTTCGGCCGCCGCGTTGGTGAGGAAGCGCGCCACCATTTCCGTCCCGAACCGGTCGGTCGCGAACACGACATTGAGCAGCGCACGCTCGATGCCGACGTGCTCCTTGGCGTGCGACAGGTTCGAGTACGCCGCCGCCAGGCGCGTGACCTCCCGGTCGTCGCTGAGCAGCATGCCCTGCCGACCGACCGCCAGCAGCGAACCGATCGTGCGGCTGTAGTAACCGGTGGCATCCGCGCCGCTGATGCTCTGGCTGCCGACCGCCCCGCGGATGCTCCCCAGTTCTCCGAGATTGCGCTGCGCCTCGTCCAGCGCCTGGCCGAGCACGGCGGGATAGGCGGAGCGGTCGAACCCCTGCAACGCCGCCTTGAGCGCCGCCAGGCGGCGATCCGTTTCGGCGCGCTGCGCGGGCAGCTCGGCGGCGAACCGCTGGCCCTTGCTGCCGAGAAAGCCGCCGGTCATGCCGCGTTCGATCTGCAGTTCGTGCGCGACGGCCGCATACTGCACCGACAACTCCACGAGCGCCTCCAGGTTGCGCATGGCCGTCGAGGTCCGTGCCTTGTCCAGGACGCTGTTCGCCGAGAAAAACAGCAGCCCCACCAGCGGCAGCGCCAGCACCAGCAGGAGGCGGCCGCGCATTGTCATGTTGTTCAATGAGATCATGGTTTCACCTGTCTGTTCGTTCTAAGGGATCGAACGTGTTGCCGCGTTCTGTGCATTCCGTCTCTAGCCGCCCGAACCGGTACGGAAGAAGCGCATGAGCTCGACCAGCCTCTGCCCCTGCTCCTCCATGGAGCGCGAGGCGGCAGCGGCCTCCTCCACCAGCGCCGCGTTCTGCTGCGTCACCTCGTCCATCTGCGTGACCGCCTTGTTCACCTGCTCGATGCCGGCCGACTGCTCCTGGCTCGCCGCCGCGATCTCCGCGACGATGTCCGTCACCTTCTTCACGCTGTCGACGATCTCCGTCAGCGTCCTGCCCGATTCGTCCACCAGCTCCGAACCGGTCTTCACCTTCTCCACCGAATCCTGGATCAGGTCCTTGATCTCCTTGGCCGCGCCCGCCGAACGCTGCGCCAGATTGCGCACCTCGGCGGCCACCACCGCGAAGCCGCGGCCCTGTTCGCCGGCGCGTGCCGCCTCCACCGCCGCGTTCAGCGCCAGCAGGTTGGTCTGGAAGGCGATCTCGTCGATCACACCGATGATGTCGGCGATCCTGCGGCTGGAGGCGTTGATCTCGTTCATCGCCGCCACCGCCTGCGTCACCACCTGGCCGCCCTGCTCGGCCTGGGTGCGTGCGCCCGCCGCCAGCTGATTGGCCTGACGCGCGTTGTCGGCGTTCTGCTTCACCGTCGAGGTCATCTCCTCCATCGACGAGGCCGTCTCCTCCAGCGCCGAAGCCTGCTCCTGGGTGCGCTGGCTGAGATCGTCGTTGCCGCTGGCGATCTCGCGCGCCGAAGCGCTGACGGCATCGGAGGCGGTGCGCACGTCGCCGACGATCTGCGAGAGTTTTCCGGCCATGCCGCGCAGCGCGGTCAGCAGCTCGCCCAGTTCGTCGTCGCGCTCGATGCGGACGTCATTGTCCAGATGGCCGCCGGCGATGCGTCCGGCGACGCTCACCGCCTGCTGCAGCGGCTGCATGATCGCGCGCATCAGCAGCCAGGCCATCCACAGCACCACGGCCACGCCGGCCGCGATGGAGACGATGGCGGTGGTGCGCAGCGTCGCGTAGAGATCGTTGGCTTTCTCATACTCCTGGCGCGCGACATCGATCTGGAGATCCACCAGGTTCTCGATGCCCTCGCCCACGGGAACGTAGAGCGGACGCACCACGTCGACGACATGCACCCTGGCCTCGTCGATGCGGCCGGCGCGCAGCAGGGCGACCGCGGGCCTCAGCCCCTCCATCACGAAGCGCCCGCGATCGGCCGCGAACTTATCGGCGAGCACCTTCTCCTCGGGCGTGAGGGTGGTGGCCATATAGGTCTCCCAGATCCGGCCGATTTCGGCGATGTTCCGCTCGACCGCCTCGGTGTTCCCGCGGATCTCCTCGGCCGTGGGCGTCACCAGCGCGACGGCGAGGAGCAGCCGGTTGTTCAGGAGCAGCTGCTGGATGGTGGTGACCTGGTCCAGCGGGATGGTCCGGTCCTCGTACACCGTCCTCAGGCCCTCCTTGACGGAGCCGAGGCCGATCACTCCCGTGATGCCGATGGCCGCCAGCAGCACGATGGCGATACCCAGCGTCGCCATCAGGCGCACCTTGATTGTCAGAGCCTTCATGTCCTTGTCTCCTCGAGACGACTGATTGACGTATTCATTCACCGACCGACGCGATGGCGTTGATCTCGTCCGGCCGCAGCAGCCGGTCGATATCGAGCAGCATGACCATGCTGTCGGCGACAGTGGCCAGCCCGCTGATGAAGTCGGCATCCACGGCGGTGCCGAAATCCGGCTTGGGGCGGATGTCGGCCGCGCCGATGTTCAGCACGTCCGATACCGCATCCACGACGATGCCGAAGGTGCGCTCCCGCCCGTCGGCGACCAGCGACAGCACGATGACCACGGTGGTCGGGGTGTATTCGATCGCCTCGAGGTTGAAGCGCATGCGCAGGTCCACGATCGGCACGATGGTGCCGCGCAGGTTCAGCACGCCCTTCAGGTATGCCGGCGCGTTCGGTATGTGGGTCACCGGCGTCCAGCCCTTGATCTCCTGGACGCGCAGGATGTCCACGCCGTACTGTTCGTGCGCCAGGGCGAAGGTCAGATACTGGTTGCCGCCGGCGTTGCCCTGCGCCGTCTGCACCGCGCCCGTCCCCACCTTGGCGATTTCCGTCGTCATTGCCTGAGTCATAGCCGCTCCTTTACGCCGCTAAGCCGTTTTGCGCGCAGCGTTCCGCGCATGCGCGTTGGTGATACGAATGAGTCCCGGGATATCCATGATCAGAGCCACCGAGCCGTCGCCGAGGATGGTCGCGCCGGAGATGCCGTCGACGCGGCGATAGTTGGATTCCAGGCTCTTGATGACGACCTGCTGCTGCCCTAGCAGCTCGTCGACGAATACGCCGGCCTTCTGGCCGTCGCCCTCGACGACGACGAGCAGGCCGTCGGTCAGTTCCCTGGCATCCGCCTCGATGTTGAAAACCCTATAGAGCCTCAGCACGGGCAGATAGTCGTCGCGCAGGCGATAGACCTCGGCCGAGCCGGCGACGGCATTGACGTATTCCTTCCGTGCCTGCAGGGACTCGATGATTGAAACCAGCGGAATGATGTAGATCTGGTCGCCGACACGCACGAGCTGGCCGTCGAGGATCGCGAGCGTGAGCGGCAGGCGGATGGTGAAGCGCGAGCCCTTCCCCGCCTGCGAGCGCACCTCGACGCTGCCGCCGAGCTCCTGGATGTTGCGGCGCACCACATCCATGCCGACACCGCGGCCGGACACGTCGCTGACCACATCCGCCGTGGAGAAGCCGGGCTGGAAGATCAGGTCCTCGACCTTGTCGTCGGGCATCGCCGCCGCCTCGGCCTCGCTGATCAGGCCGCGCTCCACGGCCTTGTTCAGGATCTTTTCCCGGTTCAGTCCGCTGCCGTCGTCGACGATCTCGATGAGGATGTTGCCACCCTGATGGAAGGCGTTCAGGAGCAGCGTGCCGACGGACGGCTTGCCGGCGGCGACGCGCGCCTCGGGCGTCTCGATGCCGTGATCGAGCGCATTGCGCACCAGATGGACCAGCGGGTCGCTGATCTTCTCCATGACCGTCTTGTCCAGCTCGGTGTTCTCGCCCGACATGCGCAGCTCGACCTGCTTGCCCAGTTTCGCGCCGAGATCGTGGACCAGCCGCGGCAGGCGGTTGAAGGCGAAGCTGATGGGCAGCATGCGTATCCGCATCACGGATTCCTGCAGCTCGCGCGTGTTGCGCTCGAGCGCCGCCAGTCCGTCGCGCAGTTTTTCGATCAGTCCGCTGCCGCCGCCCTGCACCAGGCGGTCGCCGATCTCGCCCAGCATGGACTGGGTGATGACCAGCTCGCCGACCATGTTGATCAGGGCGTCGATCTTGCCGGTACTGACACGGATGGACGTTGCGTCGCCGGACGGCGGTGCGCTGCGGCGGTCCGCCGTCTGGCGCCGGTCGGCGCGGCGCCTTTCGACGACCAGTTCCCCCGCTACCGCCGGATCTTCGTCCGCGCCCGCATCCGCATCCGGGGCGGCGGTCGCCAGGCCCGCCTCCAGCGGGCGGATGTCGAGCTCCGCTTCATCGGCCACCCATGCGAAGGCCTCCTCGATCGCCTCGCCCGCGACCTCGCCGTGCAGCTCGATCCGCCAGCCGAGATGGCACGCCTCGGGGTCGAACTCCGGCCAGTCGGGCAGTCCCGACAGGTCCGCCTGCACCCGCAGATCGCCCAGTCCGGCGAGTTCGCGGAGGATCCGCAGGGGGTCGTTGCCCGTGCGCAGGATGTCCGGGTGCGGCTGGAAATCGATGCGCCAGCCGCATGCCGCGGCCGGGCGCGGCGCGGCGGCGATGCCGTCTCCGTCGCCGGTGCGCGCGAGCTGGGCCTGCAGGTCCGTACGCACGTCTTCGATGTCGATCTCGTCCAGGCGGCCGCCCGCCTGCGCCGCCGTCACCAGTGCGCGCAGACTGTCGACCGCCCGCAGCAGCAGATCCGTCGCGGCCCGCGTGACGGCGCGGCGGCCGTCGCGCATCTCGTCGAGCAGCGTCTCCATGAGGTGCGTGAAACCGGCGATCTCGGCGAAGCCGAAGGTTGCGCTGCCGCCCTTGATCGAGTGCGCCGCGCGGAAGATGCAATTGATGGTCTCGGGATCGGCCGCGCCCGGGTCCAGGGCGAGCAGCGCGGACTCCATGGAATCCAGCCCCTCGAAACTCTCTTCGAAGAACGTCTGATGGAATTGCTCCATGCCGGTGGAGTTGGACATCAGCCGAGCACCTTCCTGATGGTGGCGAGAAGCTGTTCGGGATTGAACGGCTTGACGATCCACCCCGTGGCGCCGGCGGCCTTGCCCTCCTGCTTCTTGTCCGCCGCCGATTCGGTGGTGAGCATGAGCATGGGCGTGAACTTGTAGTTGGGCAGGCTGCGCAGATGCTTGATGAGCGAGATGCCATCCATCTTCGGCATGTTCACGTCGGTCAGCACCAGATTGACCTGCTTGGTGCGGGCCATGGCGAGCGCCTGTTCGCCGTCGGCCGCTTCGACCACGTCGTAGCCGGCGCCCTTGAGCGTGAAGCTGACCATCTGGCGCATGGATGCGGAGTCGTCGACTGCGAGTATCGTTGCCATGAGTGAAACCCTCTTTATGCGATCATCAGCGGTGGAAAGGCATCAGGTGTTCAGACCCAGCGTCTCGCGCACGCCGAAGAGGCCCGCGGCCTCCAGCAGCGCGGGCGGCGGGCTTTTCCAGTCCATGCGCCGGCCGGCGCTGTGCATGGCGGTGTGGAACGCGAGGAGCAGTTGCAGCCCGGCGCCGTCGATGTGTTCGAGGGCCGCGGCATCGAGGATCACGGAGCGGCCGCCTTCCAGGGCGTCCGCCAGGACGGGCTTGAATCCGGCGACGTCGGCGATGCCGAGTTGCGCGGGCAGGTGAAGCACCCGGCCGCGGGTGCCGCGTCTGCGCGAAGTGGATGTGCCTTCCGTCACGATCTTGCCTCCCGAGGAGACGCGGCCGCGGAATCGGCGCAGCGAAGAGCCGACAGCCGAGGGGCGTCTCGTTCAAGCGATGCAGTGAGTGAGGAAAGGCGGGGACGGGGCCTTCCGGGGCTGTCGCCGCCAGGATCCCGTCGAGGGATCCGTCGGCGGATCGACGCGGGCCGCATGCCGCGGCCCTGTTCCGTGATCTTCACTAGCGTCCGGCAGCCATGAAAACTTAGCGCAGCGCTAAGGTTTCGCGCCGATCGCGTGCGTCGCCGGTGACAGACCGGCGACGCGCTCACGGTACTGGAATTGTGGAATTCAAGATGCGTGCCAGATGACACGCGGCAGGATCAGAGGTCAGCGCGGCTTCTGAGCCAGGCGCCCACGCGGTCGCCCGGCATGGGCGGGCTGAGCAGGAATCCCTGCATCTCGTCGCAGCCGTGGCCGCGCAGGAACTCCAGCTGTTCGACCGTCTCCACGCCCTCGGCGGTCACCCTGAGGTGCAGATGCTGCGCCATGGCGACGATGGCGGACACGATGGCGGCATCGTCCGCATCGCTGCAGATGTCGCGGACGAAGGCCCGATCGATCTTCAGGCTGTCGATGGCGAAGCGCTTGAGATAGGCCAGCGAGGAATAGCCGGTGCCGAAGTCGTCGATCGCCACGCGGACACCCTGCTCCTTGAGCCGCTGGATGCTCTGCGCCGCCCGCGCGACATCGTCCATCAGCGCGCTCTCGGTGATCTCCAGTTCCAGCCCGCCGGGCGGCGTGCCGTAGGCGGCCAGCGCCTCCGCCACCGCCGCGGGCAGATCGTCGCGGCGGAACTGATGGGTCGACAGATTGACCGCGATCGCGAGATCCGGGAGCCCCGCCGCGCTCCAGGCCCGCGCCTGGCGACAGGCCTCGGCCAGGACCCAGCGCCCCACCGGCACGATCATGCCGGTATCCTCCAGCGTCGGGATGAAGTCCGCCGGCGGCACCAGACCGCGCTCCGGATGGCACCAGCGCAGCAGGGCCTCGACACCCGTCACGCGTCCGCTCCGCAGGTCGAGCTGCGGCTGGTAATGCAGCACGAATTCGTCGCGCTCCAGGGCGCGGCGCAGTTTGCTCTCCAGATCCAGCCGCTCCAGGGCGTGGGCGTTCATGTCGGCGGTATAGAAGCAGAAGCTGCTGCGCCCCTCCGCCTTGGCGCGGTACATGGCCGTGTCGGCATTGCGCAGCAGCGCGTCGGCGTGCTCGCCGTCCCGGGGATACATGCTGATGCCGATGCTGAAGCTGAGAAAGAATTCATAGCCGTCCAGCCCGATCGGGCTGCGCATCACGGCCATGATCTTTTCGAGTATGGGCAGGACATCGTCGTCCCGCGTCACGTCCTCCAGCAGGATGGCGAATTCGTCGCCCCCCATGCGCGCCACGGTATCGCCCTGGCGCAGGCATTTCTCGAGGCGGCCGGCGATCGCGCGCAGCAGGCGATCGCCCGCGCCGTGACCCAGCGTGTCGTTGATGTGCTTGAAGCGGTCCAGGTCCAGGAACATGACCGCCAGCTGCCGGTCATGACGCGCGGCGCGCATCATGGCCCGCTTCAGCCGGTTCAGCAGCAGCAGGCGGTTGGGCAGATCGGTGAGTCCGTCATGATGCGCCAGGTGATCCAGACGCTGCTGCGCCTGCATGCGCTCGCTGATGTCCTTGCCGGTCGAGACATAATGGGTTATCTCGCCGCTGAGCGGATCGCGCACGGGCGATATGGTCTTCTCTTCGTAGTAGATGTCGCCGTTCTTGCGGCGGTTGATGAAGACCTCGCGAAACACCTCGCCGCGGGAGATCGTCTTCCACAGACGCGTGTAGAAACCGGGGCTGTGCCGGCCCGACTTGACCATGTTGGACGTACGGCCCATCACCTCCTCGCGGGAAAATCCCGTGGTCTGCTCGAAGGCGGGATTGACGTACTCGATGCGGCCGGCGCGGTCCGTGATGATGACGCTGTCCGCCGTCTGGTCGAGGGCGCCGGCCAGTTTCGCCAGCTCGGCCTCTGCGGCCTTGCGCGCGCTGATGTCGCGCACGACGCTGATGAACAGCGCTTCGCTGTCCAGTTCCGCGACGCTGATGGACCATTCCATGGGAAACAGGGTTCCGTCCTTGCGACGCCCCGATCCGTCGCAGCTGCCGGTCATGAAGCAGGGCGCCTCGCTGCCGCGCGCCTGCGCACATTTGCCGCCGGGCGCGCAATGCTCCCATTCCGTGGAGAGCATCCGCACATGCCGGCCGATCACCTCGCCGGGGGAATAGCCGAAGATCTGCGCCGCCCGGCGGTTGAAGGACTCGATGATGCCGCGTTGATCGAAGGTGACGATACCGTCGCCGACGTTGTCCAGCAGGACCTGAACCTGCGCCTCCGAACGGCGCCGCGCGCTGCGCAGCCTTTCCTGCTCGGTCACGTCCTCGAGCACCATCAGCAGCGCGGCGCGGCTGAGGTTGCCGAGGGCGGGATGCAGATGCGCATCGAGGCCTGTCGCCAGCGGCGCCAGCGTGGCCTCGAACCAGCACTCCGGCCCGTTCACGGGCGAACACACGCCCATGTAGCGCAGCGTGCGTCCCGTCGCCAGCACCTCGTGCGCCCTTCTCACGAGATCGCCATCGTCGAACAGATCCGTGAGCCGGTAGCCGATCAGCGCGTCGTGGCCGACGTCGAACAGGCGGTCGACGAAGCGGTTGGCGGACAGCACCTCGAGTTCCGGCGACAGCACCAGCAGACCGGCCGGCACGCTGCAGACGACGTTCTCGGCGTAGTGCTTGAGGGCGACGATGGAGCGCCGGTCAGTGTGGAAATAGGCCTCCAGCGCCAGTCCCATGTCGAAGAACACGATCTTGAGCAGGGCGCTCACGGCAGCGCGGCGCGTCTCCGGCGTCATGGCCGGAGAATCCCACACCTCCGGCAGCAGTTCGGTGAGGTATTTGCAGTAGGCGCCCAGGTACCACTGCGGCTGCAGCCCGATCTGCTGGTGGGTGAGACCGACGCGCAGCCGGTCGCTGATGTAGTCCCAGCCGTATTCGCCGCCGGTGAGGCGCTCGAAGTAGTCGGTCTGCTTGTGGCGCAACCGCGCCTGCAGTTCGGGCGTGGAGAGCAGTGCACGGAGTTCGGGGAAACGCAGCAGGTGCGCGTAGAAGACCTCGATGAAGCGGCCGCGGGCCTTGTGCAGATGGGGATGCAGGGCGCGCAGATGGCGCACGTCCGCCGGACCGAACTCCAGGAAGGCGCGACGCGCACCGATCTCGCCCTCGTCGAGACCGAGTTCGACGACCACGGAGTTCACCAAGTCTTCGATCGATATCATGGAGCGCCTGCCCCTCGCGTCCCCGCCCTGAAACCGCGGACCCCGCGACACGGGCACGGGATCAGGGTCGGTTGTTTCCGGGTATCCCTTCGCCGGCCGGCGGCCGGTGAACAGCAGGGTCCTTGTCTGGGGAGCGGGCTCGGAGCTCCGGGCACCTGAGGCGATCCGTTCGGATCGCGCCCAACAGGGTTATCGCTTGTCGCCGCGGTTACTGAAGCGGCCGGAACCGGTCATCAGGACCGGCCGGGCGCCCCGGCGGCGGTTTCGAGCGCCTGGATCAACTCGGCGGCGAGGTCGCTGACCTTGCGCCGCTGGGCGCGCGCCTGCGCGCGCAGCTGATTGAAGGCCGCCTGCTCGGTCAGCTGGTGACGGGCCATCAGGATACCCACCGCGAGGCTGGTCTGCCGGCCCAGGCGCAGCGCGGCGGAGAGTTGCGCCTCCTCCTCCAGCAGCGCGTTGAGTTCACGGCCGCGCATCAGTGCGGCATCTATGGACGGAAGGATCTGCTGTACGTCCAGCGGCTTCACCAGATAGCCCAGCGCGCCCGCGCGCACCGCCTCCTCGACCGCGGCGGTATCTCCGTAGGCCGACAGGAAGATGAACGGCGTGTCGGTGTGTTCGCGCAGCCAGACGGCGACGTCCACGCCGCTGCGCCCCGGCATGCGCATGTCCAGAATCGCGAGATCCGGAGGCTGCTCGCAGGCGGCGGCGATGGCTTCATCGCCGCCGGTGGCCTCGAGCACGGTATAACCGGCCCTGCGCAGGCCATCCGCCAGGGTCGCCAGCACCAGCCGGTCGTCATCGGCGATCAACAGCGTCGCTCCAGTCATACGGGTGATTTCTCTCTCTTGTTTTATTGTTGTTATCACTGCTGCCCCCCGAAACCCAAAACCGCATTTGCCACGGAAGCACACGGAAGACCCTGAAATGAAACCGCATCACGAAGCTCTGCCCCGGCACCTGGCGGGTGATGTGGGCCGCCAAGAGAAATCTCTGATCTCGTTCGTGTTTTTCCGTGTGCTTCCGTAGCTGAAATGAGTTTTCTCAGGGTTGGTTCCGATGCCGGCCGGATCCTCGGCCCGTCCCCATGCGCAAAATCACACGCCGGGGCTCGAACCCGGCTCGTTGGCCTGCCGTCACTGGCGGGATGGGGAAATCGGTCGGAGTGTTCTTGGAGACAGCGATCTGCAGGGACCGGGAGCGGGTCTGCGGCTCCGTCGGCCATTGTCCTACACGCGGTACGTTTATAGCCCAGCCGGGAACGCCGCGCAACCGCGCGGCTCAGCGGCTGGCCGAGAGTATCACCACGGGCGGCGCCAGAACCAGCCTGGCCAGCACGGCCTCGCCCGCCTGCTCGACATGCAGCCGGGCGCCGTTGCGCGGCAGCAGCGAACGCACCAGCCCCAGCCCCGTTCCGACGCCCCGGCCGGCCGCGAAATCGAACCCCGGCGCCAGCTCGCCGGTATTGGTCACCGTGACCTCGGCGGCGTCGCCCGACCGGGCGACCCGCACCGACACCTGCGGATCGCCCGCGGAATGCTTGACCGCGTTCAGGATGAGCTCGTTGACGACCAGCGCGACCGGCACGGCCTCGTCCGGATCCACCGCCACCGGCCGCGGAACCGCCAGATCCACCTGTGGCTCGATACGGGTGCGCGTCAGGGTGCCGGCATTGCGCGCGATGGCGCATACCATGTCGCACAGGTACACCTGGAGATCGTCGCCCTGGCCGTGCAGCCCGTGGACCACGGAGATCGACTGCACCTGACCGATGGCCGCCACGATGGCCGCGTCCAGCTCCGGATGGGCGTTCGCGTGCGAACGCAGCAGACCGACCACCCCCTGCAGATTGTTCTTGATGCGATGGTGCACCTCGCGCACCAGGGTGTCGCGCAGTTGTTTCTCCTCGGCCAGGCGTTGCGCGGCCCGGCGCTCGCGGGTCGACACGTCGCGGAAGATGCCCTGGAGGAGCGTCTGATCACCGAAGTCGATCCGGCTCGCCGCCACTTCGACCTGAATGAGGCTGCCGTCCTTGCGCCGGACGGGGTGCACCACCAGCGTGCTGCCGGAGCGGCGCAGGGTCTCGAACACTTCGGCCACCCGCGCATGCTCCTCGGGCGGATGCAGATCCCAGGCACGCATGCCGCACAGCTCTTCCCGCGTATAGCCCAGCAGCTGTTCGGCGCGGCGGTTGGCGTCCACCAGCCGGCCGTCCAGCCCCGCCAGGAGGATCGCGTCGACGGCATTCTCGAGCAGGGCGCGGTACTTCCGCTCCGAGGCCACCAGGCGCCGTTCGAACTCCTTTTCCTCGGTGATATCGATGGCGAGGCCGAGCACCGCGCGGCTCTCCTCGCCCGGCACACGATAGGGGATCTTGACGGTGCGCATGGTGCGGATCCGGCCATCGGCCCCGGTGAAGGTCTCCTCGGGGATGAGCTTCATGCGGCCGGAGGCGATCACGGCGCGGTCGTCGGCCCGCATCCGTTCCAGCTCCTGCGCATGGCCGTGCAGTTCGCCGTGATGACGGCCGAGGATGTCCTCGACCGCCATGCCATAGGCCTCGGCAACGGCCCGGTTGGCGAGCAGGAAGCGGCCTTCGTCGTCCTTGGCGAAGATGCGGTGCGGCACCAGGTCGATGATCCGGCGCAGGTGCTGTTCGCTCTCGCGCAGTCTGCGCTCGGTGACTTTGCGCTCCGTCACGTCCCGGTCGATGCCACGGTAGCCGCGGAACACGCCGTCGGCGTCGAACACCGGCACGCCGCTGGTCTCGAGCACCACCGGATGGCCGTTACGGTGGCGGTTGACGTTTTCCAGGCAGTGGAACGGCATGCGCCCGGCAACGATCGACCGGAACAACGCCCCGACCCGCTCGGCCTCGTCCGGCGGCATGAAATCGAACGGCGTGCGGCCGAGCACCTCGTCCGGCGCGTAGCCGAGGATGTCCAGACCCTTGGGGCTCGCATAGGTGTAGACACCCTGTGCATCGAGCTCCCAGACCCAGTCGCTGGTGGTCTCGACCATGGCGCGGAAGCGCTCGGTGCTGTCACGCAGCTCCGCGGCGATCTGCAGGCGTTCGGCCGCCTCGCGCTGCAGCTGCCGGTTGACTTCATCCAGGTGGGCGGTGCGCGCCTGGACCTGGCGTTCCAGCGCGGCGTTCGCCGTCTCCACGGCCAGCTCGGCGTGGCGGCGCAGCAGCACGAGTATCGCGGTCGTCCAGATCATCAGCAGCGACATCGCGCGGTTGAGCGCGACCATCCAGTTCAGCGCGGCTGCCGGCGCCAACAGCAGGTCGGCGAGGACCAGCAGCGACGCGATGCCCGCCACCGCCAGGGTGAGGCGTCGCGACGACCACAGGGTCAGCAGCACGGGAATGACGTAGGCGATACCTGCCGCGACGCCCAGGGGCAGGTACTGATCGAGCGCGAACAGCACCGGCAGGAGCGCCAGGCTGACGAGGCCCGCCGCAGGGCGCGTTCCGGTCAGGGGCCGGAAGGGCGCAGGTGCCGGGGTCACCGCCGGCATACTGCGGGGCGCGCGTGGAAAGTCGTCGAGGATTCGCCGATAATGCCGCCTTCCGCAGTTCCGAACATAACAGCCCTACCGGTACTCTTATGGCCCAGTACGTTTATACCATGAATCGCGTGGGTAAAATCGTCCCGCCCAAGCGTTGGATCCTGCAGGACATCTCCCTGTCGTTCTTCCCCGGCGCCAAGATCGGCGTGCTGGGCCTCAACGGCTCCGGCAAATCCACGCTGCTGAGGATAATGGCCGGCATCGACACCGAGATCGAGGGCGAGGCGCGCCCGCAGCCGGGCATCAAGATCGGCTATCTGGCGCAGGAGCCGCAGCTCGACCCGAACAAGGACGTGCGCGGCAACGTCGAGGAGGGCCTGGGCGAGATCAAGGCCGCGCAACAGCGCCTGGAGGAGGTCTACGCCGCCTACGCCGAGCCCGATGCCGACTTCGACGCGCTGGCCGCCGAACAGGCGAAGCTCGAGAACATCATCCAGGCCGCCGACGCGCACAATCTGGAGCGCACCCTGGAGGTCGCCGCCGAGGCGCTGCGCCTGCCGCCGTGGGACGCCGACGTGACCAAACTGTCCGGCGGCGAAAAGCGCCGCGTCGCGCTGTGCAAGCTGCTGCTGTCGGCGCCGGACATGCTGCTGCTCGACGAGCCGACCAACCATCTGGACGCCGAGTCGGTCGCCTGGCTGGAGCGCTTCCTGCACGAATTCCCCGGTACCGTGGTCGCGGTGACCCACGACCGCTACTTCCTCGACAATGTCGCCGGCTGGATCCTGGAACTCGACCGCGGCCGCGGCATCCCCTTCGAGGGCAATTATTCGAGCTGGCTGGAGCAGAAGGAGAAGCGCCTGGCCCAGGAGCAGAAGGCGCAGGCCGCACGCGAGCGCGCCATCAAGGAAGAACTGGAGTGGGTGCGCGCCAATCCCAAGGGGCGCCAGGCCAAGAGCAAGGCACGCCTGGCCCGCTTCGAGGAGCTGCAGTCGCAGGAATACCAGGCGCGCAACGAGACCCGCGAGATCTACATCCCGCCGGGTCCGCGTCTGGGCGAACTGGTCATCGAGGCGAAAAACATCCGCAAAGGCTTCGGCGAGCGCGTGCTCATCGACGACCTGTCCTTCAACGTCCCGCGCGGCGCCATCGTCGGCATCATCGGCCCGAACGGCGCCGGCAAGACCACGCTGTTCCGCATGCTGGTCGGCCAGGACAAACCCGACGGCGGCGAGCTGCGTCTGGGCGATACCGTGCAGCTGGCCTATGTCGATCAGAGCCGCGACGCGCTGGATGCGAACAAGACGGTGTGGGAGGAGATCTCCGACGGCCAGGACGTCATCGTGGTCGGCAAGTACGAAACGCCCTCGCGCGGCTACGTTTCGCGCTTCAACTTCTCGGGCTCGGACCAGCAGAAGCGCGTCGGCGACCTGTCCGGCGGCGAGCGCAACCGCCTGCACCTGGCCAAGCTCCTGAAGAGCGGCGGCAACGTGCTGCTGCTCGACGAGCCGACCAACGACCTCGATGTGGAAACCCTGCGCGCACTGGAGGAGGCGCTGCTGGAATTCCCCGGCTGCGTGCTGGTGACCTCGCACGACCGCTGGTTCCTCGACCGCCTGGCGACGCACATCCTGGCCTTCGAGGGCGACAGCCACGTGGAATGGTTCGAGGGCAACTACGCCGACTACGAGGCCGACCGCAAGCGCCGCCTCGGCGTCGAGGCCGACCAGCCGCACCGCATCAAGTACAAGCGCCTGACGGCATAAGGCTTGAACACCTTCGCCACGGAAAACACGGACACGAACCTAAATCGCCACGAAATCCACGAAACCCGCGAAAGGTGAATAAATAGGCTCACAGAGATTACTTTTCGTGGATTTCGTGGGTTTCGTGGCTCAAAAAGGGTTTTGTCCGTGTTTTCCGTGGCAAAGATGTTTTTCCCTTCGTGCGCCTTCGTGTTGAATGGTTTTGAAATGACCGACCTCGACCGACTTCTGGCCCGCTTCGATGCGCTCCTGCAGCGCGCGGAATCGCTGCTGCCGCCGGCGCCGCAGGCGATCGACTGGGCGCAGACGCGGGCGGCGCGCTGGCGGCATGATCGGCAACGCGGCCATCTGGAGGCGGTCGCGCGCCCGCACCGGCTGCGGCTCGCCGACATCCGCTGCATCGACGAGCAGAAACGCGAACTCGACCGCAACACCCGCCAGTTCCTGGCCGGCGCGCCGGCCAACAATGCCCTGCTGTGGGGCTCGCGCGGCACCGGCAAGTCCTCGCTCATCAAGGCGCTGCTCAACGATCACGCCAGACACGGCCTGCGGCTGATCGAGGTCGACCGCACCGATCTGGCGGCGTTGCCCGACATCGTCGCGCAACTGCCCGTGCGGCCCTGGCGCTTCGTCGTCTACTGCGACGACCTGTCCTTCGAAGCCGGCGACGCCAGCTACAAGACCCTCAAGGCCATGCTGGACGGTTCCATCGCCGCAGCCCCCGAGCACGTGCTGATCTACGCGACCTCCAACCGCCGTCACCTGCTGCCCGAGCGCATGGAGGACAACCAGCAGGCACGCCTGATCGGCACCGAGATTCATCACGGCGAGGGCGTCGAGGAACGCATCTCCCTGTCGGAACGCTTCGGCCTGTGGCTGTCGTTCCACCCGTTCACGCAGGACGAGTATCTCGACATCGCTTTTCATTGGCTCAGGCGTCTGGGGGCGGAGATCGCCGACCAGGAGGCCGTCCGTGCGGAGGCCCTGCGCTTCGCGCTGACGCGCGGATCGCGCAGCGGGCGGGTCGCCTGCCAGTTCGCGCGCGATTGGACGGGAAGAACGGCCCTGGCGAGGAAGGACTGAGACGGCTGTCCGTCCGCGCCGGAGCCGCCCTCCGTCTCGTGAGACGGACGCGTTTTCGGGCGGTCATTCCGGCAGCGCCGGAATGACCCGCGACCGATGCCCGGAATCACTGCATCCGATGCAGGCTGTCCGTACGCCGCCCGTGATAGGCGACGCCGCGCCGCTCCGCGACTTCGCCCTTCAGATCCATGACGGCGAACTCCGCAGCACCTTCCGTACGCTCCCGCAGCACATGCTGCTGATCGACGCGCCGGCCGGCATAGGCGTTGCCGCTGAGGACGGCACCGGCGTCTTCGCCCGCCGCACCCGCGCGCATCGCAGGCCGATCGATTCCGCGACCGGCTGCCTGCGCCACACCGGCCACCGCGACCATCGCCACACCCGCCACCAAAACCGTCAGTTTGTTGCGTTTCATTGTCAGTCCCCTTTATCCAGTGTGCGTCGTCTTTGTTGCGGCGACCGAATCGACGAATCGATCCGGATGCCTTACGTACAGTATAGAAACGCATCCGCGCGGCGAGTTCCAATTGCATTCTTCGATGGTCGCGATAGCCGATGACGATCATGACGCAGGCAGCCGCGCGCGCACCCGGACCGTGCATCCGAACGACCGCATGCACCGATATGATGCGATTCCGCGCAGCGACTCCGGCTAACTCCGTGATCGTACGACGCACCGCGCCTGGCACAACGCATGCACGGACATCCCCGCACATTGCCTCGGGAGCACGACATGCGACGCACGGTCCTGGTCGGTACGACACTGTCGATGCTTGCCGCCGCGCCCTGCCTGGCCGACGGCAACGGCATCCCGATCCATGAGAAGGGTGGCGCGACCTTCTACGTGGCGGGCGCGATCGAGGGTTTCGGGGACACGGAATTTCTGATCGACACGGGCGCGAGCCATCTCGCCATCAACGAGCGCACGCTCGAAACGCTGCGGCGGGGTGGCCACGCCCGGTATCTGCGCCGCCTTGCCGGCACGCTGGCCGACGGTCGTCGCCAGGCGATCCCCATATATAGCATCAGCGGCATCCGCATCGGCGAGGACTGCGTGTTGCGCGGCGTAGAGGCCGCGGTGCTGCCAGGGACGACCCGCAATATTCTCGGCCTGTCGGTACTGCGCCGCACCGCCCCCTTCACCCTGTCGATGGATCCGCCAAGACTTTCGCTCAGCGGCTGCGGGCAGCCGCAGGTCTGATCACGCCGGCACGGAGCGCCGCACCGGCGGTCGCCAGCGCAGCAGCATGAGAAACAGGAACAGCAGCGCGTAGATCAGGGGTTCGCGCACGTCGGCCTTCACCAGCCACCAGAAATGCAGCACCACCAGTGCGGGGATGATGTAGACCAGCCGGTGCAGCCGCGCCCAGTTCCGGCCGAGACGCCTGATCATGAAGCGGTTCGAAGTGACCGCCAGCGGCAGCAGCAGCGCGAAGGACAGCATGCCGACAGTGATGAAGGGGCGCTTGAGGATGTCGCCCCAGATTCCGCTCCAGTCGAAGAACTGGTCCAGCCACAGATACGTGGTCAGGTGTATGCAGGCATAGAAGAACGCGAACAGGCCCAGCATGCGCCGGATGCGCAACGGCCAGCTCCAGCCCATGAAGCGGCGCAGCGGCGTCATGCACAGCGTGATCAGCAGCAGCCGCAGCGCCCACTCGCCGGTGTCGCGCGTCAGCGCCTCGATCGGGTTCGCCCCGAGCCGGTCGGTGAACAGCGCGAACGTCAGCCACGCCAGCGGCAGCAGGCAGAGGACGAAAACAACCCGTTTGAGCCAGGGTTTCATATTTCTCCGATAAAAAATCACTTTTACCGCAAAGGACACAAAGGTGCGCGAAGAACCGCGAAAACATGATGGCCACGAAACCCACGAAAAGGATTTGTGTTTACACGTATTAGCTTTCGTGGGTTTCGTGGATTTCGTGGCTATACGGGTTTTTCTTTCCTCGGCTTTGCGTCCTTTGCGGTAGAAGTGGCATTTCAAAAGTTCTTCCGCAGATCCATCCCCGCGTACAGCGACGCGACCTGGTCGGCGTAGCCGTTGAACATGAGCGTCTCGCGCTTGAGGAATTCGCCGATGCGGCGCTCGGTGCGCTGGCTCCAGCGCGGATGGTCGACGTCGGGGTTCACGTTGGAATAGAAGCCGTATTCGTCGGGCGCCGCGCGCGTCCAGGTCGATACCGGCTGCCGTTCGACGAAACTCACCCTGACGATGGACTTGATGCTCTTGAAGCCGTACTTCCAGGGAACCACCAGGCGGATGGGCGCGCCGTTCTGGTTGGGCAGCACCTCGCCGTACAGACCGACCGCGAGGATGCTGAGCGGATGCATCGCCTCGTCCATGCGCAGGCCCTCGACATACGGCCACTCCAGCACCGCCCGGCGCTGGCCCGGCATCTGCTCGGGATCGTGCAGCGTCTGGAACTCGACGTACCTGGCGTTGCCGGTCGGTTCGAAGCGCCGGATGAAATCGGCCAGCGGGAAGCCCACCCAGGGGATCACCATCGACCAGCCCTCGACGCAGCGCAGCCGGTAGACGCGCTCCTCGAAGGGGTGCGGCTTGAGTATGTCCTCGAGGGTGTAGGTGCCGGGCCGGCCGCATTCCCCGTCGACGGTCACCGACCAGGGCGACGTCTTCAGGGTGTGGGCGCGTTTCGCCGGGTCACCCTTGCCGGTCCCGAACTCGTAGAAATTGTTGTAGGTGGTGACGTCCTCGAATTCGGTCGGCGCCTCGTCGGTGCTGTAGGCGCTGCGGACCAGGCCGGCAAAGGCCGCGGCACGGGCGTCGGCCGGCGGCACGCCGAGCAGCGCGGCGCCGGACAGCGCCAGCCCCGCCTGCATGAAACGGCGGCGCTCCCGGTAGATGGGTTCCGGCGTGATTTCCGAGGGCGGGATATCGGACGGCGTGCGGATCAGGATCATGCGGGCATCCCTCGCGGCGTTGACCTTCCCTGTGACTCACGCAGCGCGGCCAAGGTTCCGGAAAACCCCTCGGCCACGGAAAACACGGACAAAACCAGAAGTCGCCACGAAATCCACGAAAGGTGAATAAGTGGGTTCACAGAAAATACTTTTCGTGGATTTCGTGGGTTTCGTGGCTAAAGAAGGGGTTTGTCCGTGCTTTCCGTGTTTTCCGTGGCGCTTTTTGACGCCCCTAGCCCACCCACGCCCGGGCGTTGCGGAACATGCGCAGCCAGGGGCCGTCCTCGAGCCAGTCGTCGGGATGCCAGGAGTGCTGCACGGTGCGGAACACGCGCTCGGGGTGCGGCATCATGATGGTGAAGCGGCCGTCGGGAGTGGTGAGACCCGTGATCCCCCCGGGCGAGCCGTTGGGGTTCAGCGGATAGACCTCGGTGGGCCGGCCGTAGTGATCCAGATAGCGGGCCGTGACCAGACGCGCGGCCAGGGCCTGCTGCGCACCGTCGGGCACGGCGAACTCGGCGCGACCCTCGCCGTGCGCGACGACGATGGGCATGCGCGAGCCGTGCATGCCGGCGAAGAACAGTGACGGCGTCGGCAGGATCTCCACCAGCGAGAAGCGCGCCTCGAACTGCTCCGACAGGTTGCGCCGGAAGCGCGGCCAGTGGTCCGCTCCCGGGATGAGCTCCTTCAGGCCGGACATCATCTGACAGCCGTTGCACACACCCAGGCCGAAACTGTCTGAGCGGCCGAAGAACGCGGCGAATTCATCGCGCGCCCGGGCGTTGAACAGGATCGACCTGGCCCAGCCCTGGCCGGCGCCGAGCACGTCGCCGTAGGAGAAGCCGCCGCAGGCGACGAAGCCCTTGAAGCCGGCCAGCGACACGCGCCCGCCGAGGATGTCGCTCATGTGCACGTCGACGCACTCGAAGCCCGCGCGTGTGAAGGCCGCGGCCATCTCGATCTGGCCGTTCACGCCCTGCTCGCGCAGGATGGCCATGCGCGGCCGCGCACCGTGGTTGATGAAGGGTGCGGCGACGTTCTCGTCCGGGTCGAAGTTCAGCTTGACCTGGATGCCCGGATCCTGCCGGTCCAGCAGCAGGTCGAACTCCTGCTGCGCACACTGCGGGTTGTCGCGCAGCGCCTGCATGCGGTAGGTCGTCTCGCTCCAGGCGCGCTGCAGGTCTATGCGCGATTCGTCGAGGACGATGCGGGCGTCGTGACTGATGCGGATGCGGTCATCGTCCTCGTGCGTGCCGATCACATGGCTGTGACGCGCGAAGCCATGCTCGCGCAGGATCGCCAGCACCGTCTCGGTGTCGCAGTGCAGCACCTGGATGACGGCGCCGAGCTCCTCGGCGAACAGCGCCGCGACCGGATCGTCGCCGAGCTCGTCGAGCTGGATGTCGATGCCGGTGTGGCCGGCAAAGGCCATCTCGCACAGGGTCGCGAACAGCCCGCCGTCGGAGCGGTCGTGATAGGCGATGACCAGATCCTCGCGCAGCAGCTCGCGGACGGCGGCGAAGAACGCCTTCACCGCATGCGGGTCGTCCAGATCCGGCGCGTGGTGGCCGATCTGCTTGTGCACCTGCGCCAACGCCGAGCCGGCGATGCGGTTGCGACCCTTGCCGAGGTCGATGAGGATCAGGTCGGTGTCGCCGAGATCGGTGCGCAGCTGCGGCGTGCGCGTGCGGCGTACGTCCTGCACAGGCGCGAACGCGGTGACGATCAGCGACACCGGCGCGGTGACTTCACGCCGTTCGCCGCGTTCCTCCCACACTGTCTTCATGGACAGCGAATCCTTGCCCACCGGGATGGCGATGCCGAGCGCGGGACAGAGTTCCCTGCCCACGGCTCGCACGGTGTCGAACAGGTTGGCGTCCTCACCCGGGTGGCCGGCCGGTGCCATCCAGTTCGCCGACAGGCGGACGTCCTCGATGCGTTCGATGTCGGCGCAGGCGATGTTGGTGAGCGCCTCGCCCACCGCCATGCGACCGGACGCGGCGGCGTCGACCAGAGCGACCGGCGTGCGCTCGCCCATGGCCATGGCCTCGCCGGTATAGCCGCGGTAATCGGTGCTGGTCACGGCGGCATCGGCCACCGGCACCTGCCAGGGACCGACCATCTGGTCGCGCGTCACCGTGCCGGTCACGCTGCGGTCGCCGATGCTGATCAGAAAGGTCTTGTTCGCCACTGCGGGCAGGCGCAGCACGCGGTAGGCCGCGTCGCGCACGTCGACGGCGCGGGTATCGAACTCGGGCTTGGCGAAGGTGCGGTGGTGCACGTCGCGCAGCATCTTCGGTGGCTTGCCGAGCAGCAGCGCCATGGGCAGGTCGACCGGCAGGTTCTCGAAATGGCCATCGCCGACCACCAGCTGCTGTTCCTCGGTCGCCTCGCCGACGACCTCGAAGGGGCAGCGCTCGCGCTCGCAGACCGCCTGGAACTGCTCGATGCGCTCGGGCGCCACCGCGAGCACGTAGCGTTCCTGCGATTCGTTGCACCAGATCTGCATGGGCGACATGCCGGGGTCGTCATTGGGCACCGCGCGCAGCTCGAAGCGCGCGCCGCGGCCGCTGTCGTTGACCAGCTCCGGAAGCGCGTTGGACAGGCCGCCGGCACCGACGTCATGGATGGAGATGATGGGATTGTCCGCACCCATCGCCCAGCAGCGATCGATGACCTCCTGGGCGCGGCGCTGCATCTCGGGATTGCCGCGCTGCACCGAGGCGAAGTCCAGATCCTCGGCGCTGCTGCCGGTGGCCATGCTGGATGCCGCGCCGCCGCCCAGTCCGATGAGCATCGCCGGCCCGCCGAGCACCACCAGCTGCGCACCCGGGGGGATGTCGCCCTTCTCGATGTGCCCGCCGCGGATGTTGCCGTAGCCGCCGGCGATCATGATCGGCTTGTGATAGCCGCGGATCTCGTCGCCGGTCGGCCCCGGCACGCGCTCCTCGAAGGTGCGGAAATAGCCGCACAGGTTCGGGCGGCCGAACTCGTTGTTGAACGCCGCCGCACCCAGCGGACCCTCGATCATGATGTCCAGCGCGGAAACGATGCGCGAAGGTTTGCCGAAATCCGTTTCCCAGGGCTGCTCGAAACCGGGGATGCGCAGATTGGACACCGAGAAGCCGCACAGGCCGGCCTTGGGCTTGCTGCCGCGGCCGGTCGCGCCCTCGTCGCGGATCTCGCCGCCCGAGCCGGTGGCCGCGCCGGGGAACGGCGAGATCGCGGTCGGGTGGTTGTGCGTCTCGACCTTCATGAGGATGTGCACGTCCTCGTCGTGCTCGGCGTACACGCCCTGCGCGTCGGGGAAAAAGCGCCGTGCGGCGAAGCCCTGCATGACGGCGGCGTTGTCCTTGTAGGCGGACAGCACGCCGTCGGGACTGGCGCGGTGGGTCTCGCGGATCATGCCGAACAGCGACACGTCCTGCGGCTGGCCGTCGATGATCCAGTCGGCGTTGAAGATCTTGTGCCGGCAGTGCTCGGAATTGGCCTGCGCGAACATCATCAGTTCGACGTCGGTGGGATTGCGCTTCAGTCCGGTGAAACTCTCGACGAGGTAGTCGATCTCGTCGTCCGACAGCGCCAGCCCCAGCGAGCGGTTCGCCTCCACCAGCGCGGCGCGGCCACCCCGTATGACATCCACCGTGGTCAGCGGCGCGGGATCCGCCGTGCGGAACAGCGCGACGGCCTCCTCGGCGCCGGCGAGCACGGTCTCGGTCATGCGGTCGTGCAGCAGCGGCAGCAGCCGGGCACGCTCGTGATCGGTGACGGCGCGGCCGTCCTTCAGACGCAGACGGTAGGCGATGCCGCGCTCGATGCGGTGGATGCGGTCCAGTCCGCAGTTGTGGGCGATGTCGGTGGCCTTGCTGGCCCAGGGCGAGATGGTTCCGATGCGCGGCACCACCAGGAACAGCTGCGCGTTCGCGGGCGGCGGCGGGCTGACGATGCCGTCATCGAGCAGGCGTTCCAGCGTGGCCCGGTCGGCCTCCTCGAGCTGCTGCTCGAGATCGACGAAATGCCAGTATTCGGTGTGGACGGCTTCCAGCTCCGGAACGATTTCCCGGGCGCGGGCCAGCAGCTTTTCGGTACGGAAACTGGAAAGGGCGGGACCGCCGGGGATGTGCAGCATGGTTCCGTCTCGGCTCGGTGACAGTAGCTGGAAGGCGCTAATGATACTGGCGGGGGCGGGCAGGGTCGAGGGACTAGGTGCTAGGGCCGAGGGGCTAGGG
>JAJJPM010000034.1:0-5602 GCA_032907525.1 Gammaproteobacteria bacterium | reverse complement strand
ACGCTGCCGAAGACGTGAGGGGTGGGGAGTGAGGAGTGAGGAGTGAGGAGTGAGGCAAAAAATCTTAGCCACGGAATCCACGGAACAACACGGAAGAATGCTCGTGCTAAAAGGCATTCAGACAATGCAGATGCTGCAATCGGGGTGTCCGACGTGATAGTCCCGGGGTTTTACCCCAAGAATTTTTTCCGTGTTGTTCCGTGGATTCCGTGGCTATAAACAGCCCAAGGGGACAGACTTAAGTCTGTCCCCAACGGCCGGTCCCTCGAGTTGCGGTCATCTGAATCAACGGTTTTTGCAATGATTTTTTCCGTGTTGTTCCGTGTGCTTCCGTGGCCATAGAGGGTTTTCCTCCTCACTCCTCACTCCTCACTCCCCCCAGCGTCGTCTGCTTCAGTTCGCTGAGATACGTCACCCCGTCCTCGTGCTCGATCTGCTGGATGCGCACGGGCAGGTAGCCGAGCGAGGGGGCGCACCAGAGATGCGTGGTGCGGTCGAAGTCCTTGCGCATGCGCTCGATCTTGACGGTCCGGAACTCGCCGGCCGGGACCCGGATGGTCTCCTCGCCGATCACCGCGAAGTGATACTCCTTGAGCTTGCCGCCGTCGGCGATGGCGTAGGTGAGCTGCTCCTTGCCGGCCGTCAGATCCATCATCACCGCGACCTGCACCACCAGCTTGTCCAGGGCGCCCTCGGGGATGTCCATCTGCCAGGTGTGGCCCTCGACCGTGTTGGAGACCGCGCCCGCCTTCCAGTCGAACTTCAGATAGGCGTGCCGGCCCTTCTTGCTGCCGGTGTGGTCGAAGCGGTATTCCAGCGGCCGGATGCGGTCCTTGTGCAGCGTGAACAGACTGGACTCCTTCACCTGGTCCGAGCGGAACAGCTTCGCCAGTCCGGTGGGGCGGGTGTGGGAGCGGTAGTCGTAGCGCCCGTCCGGCTGGGCGCTGAGCGCGACGCGCGCCTCGCCGATGCCGAAACGGTTCAGGCTGAGCGCGTAGACGGCCGCGAAATCCTCGGGCACGGCCGCCTGCGCCGCCAGACTCAGGAGGCCCGCCAGCGATGCGGCGAGCGCGCGTGTGATCAGGGTCATTCGTCAGGCCTCCGCCGTGACCGCGTCCAGACGCTGCGGCTCCGGCAGCGGCCGCCCGTCCAGCCAGGCGGCACCGTCACGATAACGCAGGCGGCCGGTCGCGAACCAGCCGATCACCGTCGGATAGAGACGGTGTTCCTGTTTCAGCACGCGCCGGGCGAGATCGGCCTCGGTGTCGCCGGGCCGCACGGGCACGTGGATCTGGGCGATCACCGGCCCGCCGTCCAGTTCCTCGGTGACGAAGTGCACGCTGGCGCCGTGCTCGGCGACGCCGGCCTCGAGCGCGCGGCGGTGGGTGTCCAGGCCGCGGAAGGCCGGCAGCAGCGACGGATGGATGTTGAGCAGCCGGCCCCGGAAGTGGCGGACGAAGTCCGGCGTGAGGATGCGCATGAAGCCGGCCAGCACCACCAGTTCCGGGGCATGGCGGTCGATGGCGGCCTGCAGCGCGCGGTCGTAGTCCTCGCGGCTGGCATAGGCGCGGTGATCGACGACCTCGGTGGGGATGCCGGCGGCACGCGCGGTCTCCAGCCCCGACGCCTCCGGCCGGTTGCTGATCACGGCGCGGATGTCGACCGGCAGCGTGCCGCGCGCGGCCTCCTCCAGGATCGCCTGCATATTGCTGCCGCGTCCGGAGATCAGGATGACGAGGGGGAGTTTGGTCATAAAGATCAGGGGCTAGGGACTAGGTGCTAGGTACTAGGGCGGGTGAGCATAGGATTTTTCTAGCCCCTCGTCCCTAGCCCCTCGTCCCTGTCATTTCCACGTACGGTTTACCGTCACCCGCCTCGATACTGCCGATGCGCCAGGCGGATTCGCCGGCGGCGGAGAGCTGCCGCATGACCGCGTCGGCCTGTGCCGCGTCGACCGCCAGCACCATGCCGATGCCGCAGTTGAAGGTGCGGTGCATCTCGCCGTCGGCGACGTTGCCCTGCGCCTGAAGCCAGTCGAACACGGCCGGGCGCCGCCAGGACGAGGCGGAGATCACCGCGCGGGTGTCCGCCGGCAGCACGCGCGGGATGTTTTCGAGCAGGCCGCCGCCGGTGATGTGCGCGAGCGCGTGCACCTCGACGGTCTTCATGAGTTCGAGGACCGGCCTGACGTAGATGCGCGTCGGCGCCAGCAGACGCTCGCCCAGCGTGGCACCATCGAAGGGCATGCCCAGGTCCGCACCGCTCACTTCGACGATCTTGCGCACCAGCGAATAGCCGTTGGAATGCGGGCCGCTGGAGCCGATGCCGATGAGCGCGTCGCCGGCTTTCACCGCGCTGCCGTCGATGATGCGCGCCTTTTCCACGACCCCGACGCAGAAGCCCGCCAGGTCGTAGTCACCCTCCCCGTACATGCCGGGCATCTCGGCGGTCTCGCCGCCCACCAGGGCGCAGCCGGCCTGCTCGCAGCCGGCGGCGATGCCGGCGATGACGCTGGCGCCGACCTCCACGTCCAGCCTGCCGGTGGCGTAGTAATCGAGGAAGAACAGCGGTTCGGCGCCGGTCACCAGAATGTCGTTCACGCACATCGCGACCAGGTCGATGCCGATGGTGTCGTGGCGGTTCAGGTCGATGGCGAGCTTGAGCTTGGTGCCCACGCCATCGGTACCGGACACCAGCACGGGCTGTTTGTAGCGGTCCACCGGCACCTCGAACAGCGCGCCGAAACCGCCCAGCCCGCCGAGCACGCCGGGGCGCTTGGTGCGGGCCACGGCGGGCTTGATGCGTTCGACCAGGGCGTTGCCGGCATCGATATCGACGCCGGCGTCGCGATAACTCAGTGGGGCGCGGGACGGGGCGGGCGGCTTGTGGTTCACTCGGAACTCCGGGCGGCTGGTTGGGCGGATCGTCGCGTCGGGCGATTGGCCGACGTTCTGTGCTATTTTACCGCGGATGCCGCCGCCGTTGCGGATTTGTTTGGCCGTCGCCGGTGTCGCCCCGCCGCACGATGTCCGACTCGATTCCGGATCGGTGTGCACGAATCAGCCCCCAATAGCCCGGGAGTGTCCATGGTACGGATGACATTCAAGGTCCTGCGCGCGCTGGCCTGGCTGCTCGCCTTCGCCGTGCTGCCGGCGAAGGCGGCCGATCCCCTGTTCGAGGCGCGGGTCCCCGTGGCGGACCGCAGCATCGAGGCGCGCGAGCAGGCCCAGCGCCAGGCATTGTCGCAGGTACTGACCCGGCTGACGGGCGAGCGCGCGCCGGCACAGTCCGAGGCCGCCGCCCCGCTGCTCGCCGATCCGGGGCGCTACATGCAGCAGTACAGCTACGAGACCGATATCCAGGGGCTGATGTTCCGGGTCGTGTTCGACGGCGGCGCGCTGGAATCGGCGGTGCGCCGCGCCGGCCTGCCGCTGTGGGGCGCCGAGCGGCCGCCGGTCCTGATCTGGCTGGCGATGGACGACGGCAGCCGCCGCTATCTGCTCGGCGGCGGCGCCGGCGAACCCGTGGAGACTGCGCTGCAGGCGGCGGCGCGGCGCCGCGGGCTCACGGTGATCGTGCCGCTGCTGGATCTCGAGGATCAGGCGCAGGTGAGCTACAGCGACGTCTGGGGCGGCTTCCTGGACCGGGTGTCCGCCGCGTCGGCGCGCTATCAGGCGCCGGTGGTGCTGGTGGCGCGGGTGCAGCGCCTGGGGGCGTCCGCGTGGACCAGCCGCTGGACGCAGCGTTTCGCCGGCGGCGACGCGAACTGGCAGGCCGGCGGCGCGGATCTGCAGACCGTGCTCGACGAAGGCCTGGGTCGGGCCGCGGAGCGGCTGGCGGGCAGCCTGGCGGCGTCGAACGGCGATCGCAGCCGCGGCCGGATCGATCTGACCGTCGAAGGCGTGGCGACCCTGGCGGACTACGCGCGGGTCGGCGCCTATCTGAGCGGACTCGCCCCGGTTGCTTCGGCGCAGCTGACGGGGGTGCGCGACAGCCGCCTGGATTATCGGCTGGATGTCGAGGGCGGCGCCGCGGCGCTGGAACAGGCCATTCTCATCGGCGGCATGCTGGAGCGGCTGCCCGAGCAGCGCGCCGATGCCGAGGTCGCCGCCGCCGAGCAGGCGATGCGTTACCGTCTGCGGCCCTGACGGCGCACGGATGCAGGCCCGCGACATCCCCAACCTGATCACGGTCGTGCGGCTGCTGCTGGTGGCGCCGATCGTCGCCTGCCTGCTGACCGGACGCTATGGCTGGGCGCTGGCGTTGTTCGTGATCGCCGGCGTGTCGGATGCGCTGGACGGTTTTCTCGCCAAGCGCTTCGGCTGGACCAGCCATCTGGGCGGTCTGCTCGACCCCCTGGCTGACAAGCTGCTGCTGGTGAGCTGCTACCTGGCGCTCGCCTGGCAGGGGCTCGTGCCCGTCTGGCTGACGGCGCTGGTGCTGGGCCGTGACGCGGTGATCCTGGGCGGCGCCATCGCCTACCACACCCTGATCGAGCGCCTGGAGGCATCCCCCTCGGTGATCAGCAAGGTCAACACGCTGAGCCAGCTGCTGCTGGTCGTCGCGGTGCTGGTCAATCATGGCGCGCGCACTCTGCCGGCCGGCTGGCTCGATGCCCTGATCTACACCGTGATCGCGACCACGCTGCTGAGCGGCATCGACTATGTGTGGACCTGGGGCTGGCGGGCCTGGAACAAACAGCGCGGTTCCGGACGTTTCCCCTGATGGCCGCGCAGCTGCCCCTCGGCCTGCGTCTGCCCGATACGGCGCGGCTCGACAACTTCATCCCCGGCCTCAACGCCGAGGCCCTCGCGGCGGTGCGGCACTGCGCGACCACGCCGGGCGCGGCCATGCTGTATCTCGCCGGGCCCGCGGGCAGCGGCAGGACGCACCTTCTGCAGGCCGCCTGCCGCGCCGTGCAGAGTGCCGGGCTGCAGGCCGCCTACGTGCCGCTCGCGGATCGGGCGGCACTGTCTCCGGCGCTGCTGGAGGGGCTGGAGGACTACGCGCTGGTGGCGCTCGACGACATCGACGCCGTTGCCGGCGACACCGCCTGGGAGGAGGCGCTGTTCCATCTGTACAACCGGCTGCGCGAGGCCGGCGGCCGCCTGCTGGCCGCGGCGCCCGCGCCCCCGGAACAGGCGGGCCTGCGCCTGCCCGATCTGCGTTCGCGCCTGGCCTGGGGCGCACTGTATGCGCTGCAGCTGCCGGACGATGCGACACGCCTGCGGATCCTCACCCAGCGTGCCCGCGACCGCGGCCTGGAGCTGTCCGAAGACGTCGGCCGGTTTCTGCTGCACCGCTGCCCGCGCGACCTGCCGGCCCTGCTGGCGCTGCTGGACCGCCTCGACCGCGCCGCGCTCGCCGCGCAGCGGCGGCTGACGATCCCGTTCGTGCGGGAGGTGTTGGGGGGAGGAGTGAGGAGTGAGGAGTGAGGAGTGAGGAGTGAGGAGTGAGGAGTGAGGAGGAAAACCCAATAATGGCCACGGAAGCACGCGGAAAAACACGAGACTTAAGGGGACAGACTTAAGTCTGTCCCCTAGATCACGCCTCACTCCTCACTCCTCACTCCTCACTCCTCACTCCTCACTCCTCACTCCTC
>JAJJPM010000033.1:0-24617 GCA_032907525.1 Gammaproteobacteria bacterium | reverse complement strand
ATTGCGCTTCATTCCAAAAACCGTATTGGCCACGAAATCCACGAAACCCACGAAAGCTAATGGGTGTAAACATAAATTCTTTTCGTGGGTTTCGTGGATTTCGTGGCCAATCCGGTTTTCGGATTCATCAGGCCTGCCGCTCAGGCCGTCGCTTTCGCACCGAGCCGCTCGGCCTGCGCCTTCATCAGGTCGACGATCGCGTAGATGCCGACGTGGCGGTTCGGCGACAGGTGTTCGCCGAGCTGCAGCCGTTCGAAGATCTCGTCCATGTCGATGGCCTGGATGGCCTCGACGCTGCGTCCCGAACAGAGCTCGATCAGCAGCGCCAGCACGCCCTTGATGATCGGCGTATCGCAGTCGCCGTGATAGCGGATGCGCTCCGGATGCGCGGGGTCGCGGTAGGCGGAGACGTGCACCGTGCTCATGCAGGGCTTGACGTGGTTCTCCTCCGTCTTGAGCGCCTCGGACATGGCCGGCAGTCGCTCGCCCAGCTCGATCAGATAGGCATAGCGCTGATCCCAGTCGCCGAGCAGGTCGAAGGTCTCGACGATGTCCGCCAGATCGGTCATGTGCGCCTCAGACACTGAAGGACTCGCCGCAGCCGCAGGTATCCTTGACGTTCGGGTTGCGGAACTCGAAGCCCTCGTTCAGGGCGTTGTTGCGCACGTAGTCGACCTCCATGCCCTCGAGCTGGTCCAGGCTGCCGGCGTCGACCACCACGGTCACGCCGTGGCTCTCGAACACCCGGTCCCCGGGGCCTATCTCGTCGGCATAGTCGACCACGTAGGAGAAGCCGCTGCAGCCGCTCTTGCGCGTGCCGAGCCGCAGTCCCAGCCCGCGGCCGCGCTTGTCGAGCATGGTCCGCACGCGCTGTGCCGCGGCCTCCGTCAGTTGAATCGCCATAGGGGCGTCGTCCTCCTGTGAAGTTTCCAAACGATGACAATGCGGTCAGAACATGCCCAGTTCAAGGCGCGCCTCGTCGCTCATGCGCTCCGGCCCCCAGGGCGGTTCCCAGACCAGCTGCACGTCGACCGACTCGATGCCGGGCACGCGTTTGACCGCGCGCTCCACCGCACCGGGCATGCTGCCGGCCACCGGGCAGGCCGGCGCCGTCAGGGTCATCTCGATGTGGATGTCCTTGCCGTTGGTGATCTTGATCAGGTAGATCAGCCCCAGATCGAAGATGTTCACCGGGATCTCGGGATCGTAGACCGTGCGCAGGGCGCTGATGATCTGATCCTGCAGGGTCTCGCCGGTGATCGGTTCGCCCTTGGGGTTGTCCATCACGCTTTCCAGATTGGCGGTGCGTGCTGCGCGTTCAAACATGGGTTTCGCCTCCGGTCGTGTGCTCGTTCTCCTCGTTCGCCAACAGCTGCCGCAGACGCGTTTCCACGCGCGTGCGGAAGCCCTCCGCCGAACAGCCCGCCAGGATCTCGGTCGCGAAACCCAGGCACAGCATGCGGCGGGCGTCCTCCGCGCCGATGCCGCGCGAACGCAGATAGAACAGCTGCGCCGGTTCGAGCTGGCCGATGGTCGTGCCATGGCTGCATTTCACGTCATCGGCATAGATCTCCAGCTGCGGCTTGGTGTCGACCTCGGCGTCGCGCGACAGCATCAGGTTGTCATTGGCCAGATGCGCATCGGTCTGCTGCGCATCCACCGCGACCAGGATGCGGCCGTCGAACACGGCGCGTCCGCGGCCGAGCAGTATGCCCTTGAAGCGTTCACGGCTGCCGCAGTGCGGCACGGCATGCTCGATGTCCAGATGGACATCGGTGAGCTGGCCATTCCCGGCCACGTACAGGCCGTCCAGTTCGCAGCGCGCGTACTCCTCGCGTAGGGCGTTGTGGTACTCGGTGCGCGACCACAGTCCGCCGAGACTGACGCCGATGCCCCGGTACAGGCTGTGGCGGCCCTGGCGGACGAACACCTGGCCGATGTGCCGCGCCGCGGGGCTCTCGTCCTGCAGGCGCGCGTGCTCCAGCCGCGCGTGCTCGCCCAGCAGGACCTCGGTGAGACCGTTGCTGAAATATGTCGCGTCTCCCAGGCTCGCGTGGTGCTCGACGAGGGTCGCCTCGGCGCCGTCCTCGACGACGATCAGGTTGCGCGGCTGCAGCAGCGGCGGCTCGTCCTGGCCGATCGCCAGATGCAGCACCTCGATCGGCCTGGCGAGCTTCACGTCGGCGGGGATGTGCACGAACAGGCCGTCATCGATCAGGGCCGTGTTCAGCGCCGTGAAGCTCGAGGCCACCGGCGGCGCGGCCCGGCCGAGCCGCTGCGCCAGCCGGTCGGGCTCGTCCTCCAGCGCGGTACGCAGGCTGCCGACGCGCAGGGTGGATGCGAGCGCGCGCGTGTCGGAGAGTTCCGGCACCCAGCGGCCATTGGCGAACACCACCAGGGCGGCAGCGTCCTCGATCAGCCGGAACTCCTCGATGTCCAGATCCATCAGCGCCGAGAAGGGCGCCTCCGGGACCTCCCAGTGCTCGTCGAGCACGCGGTCCAGGCTGGTGTAGCGCCAGGCCTCGTTCTTCCGCGTGGGGAAGCCCTCGGCGATGAAATGCTTTGCCGCCAGTGCGCGCTGCGCAGCCAGCCAGTCCGCCTGGCGGGCCGGCAGCCGGGGCGCGGCGCTGTCGAGCAGTTCGCGGTAGCGTTCGACAGGCTCGGGAATCGCGTTCATGCGGCGGCCTCCTCGCTGATCCAGCCGTAGCCTCTGCTCTCCAGTTCCAGGGCCAGCGTCTTGTCGCCGGAGCGCACGATGCGTCCGCCGGACAGCACGTGCACGTGATCCGGCTCGATGTAGTCGAGCAGGCGCTGGTAATGCGTGACCAGGATCAGCGCGCGGTCGGGCGAGCGCAGCGCGTTCACGCCGTCGGCGACGATGCGCAGGGCGTCGATGTCCAGACCGGAGTCGGTCTCGTCGAGGATGGCGAGCCTGGGCTCCAGCAGTGCCATCTGCAGGATCTCGTTGCGCTTCTTCTCGCCGCCGGAGAAGCCGGCATTGACCGGCCGCTTCAGCAGGTCGGGATCGAGCTTGACCAGCGCGGCCTTTTCGCGCACCAGCTTCATGAACTGGGCGGCGTCCAGCTTGGGTTCGCCGCGGGCGGCGCGGACGGCGTTGAGCGATTCGCGCAGGAACACCATGTTGGTGACGCCGGGCAGTTCCACGGGGTACTGCAGGGCGAGGAACACACCTTTGCGCGCGCGTTCCTCCACCTCCAGCGCGAGCAGGTCATCGCCCTCGAAGCGGACCTCGCCGCCGGTGACGCGGTAGCCCTCGCGGCCCGCCAGCACGTGGGCCAGGCTGCTCTTGCCCGAGCCGTTCGGCCCCATGATGGCGTGCACCTCGCCGGGCCGCACAGTGAGATTCAGGCCCTTGAGGATGGGTTTGTCGTCGATCGTCACCTGCAGATCCGTCACTTTCAGCATGTCGTTGCCTCCGTTTCGTTCGGGCCGGGGTTTCCCCGGCCGGCCCCCGTCGCGCGGACGGGGGAATGTTTCGATGTATCTCCGCTGCGAGGAGGTTTCATGTCACTCACCCTGATCGCTAGCCCACCGCGCCTTCGAGGCTGACGCTCAACAGCTTGGTCGCCTCGGCGGCGAACTCCATCGGCAGCTCCTTGAACACCTCCTTGCAGAAACCGTTGACGATCATGGACACGGCGTCCTCCTGCGACAGCCCGCGGCTGCGACAGTAGAACAGCTGGTCCTCGCCGATCTTCGAGGTGGTCGCCTCGTGCTCCACCTTCGCCGTCGGGTTGCGCACCTCGATGTAGGGGAAGGTGTGCGCCGCACAGCGGTCGCCCAGCAGCAGCGAGTCGCACTGGGTGTGGTTGCGCGCGTTCTCGGCCTTCTGGCTCATGCGCACCAGACCGCGGTAGGCGTTGCTGCCGCGGCCGGCGGAGATGCCCTTCGATACGATGGTCGAGCGGGTGTTGCGGCCGATGTGGATCATCTTGGTGCCGGTGTCCGCCTGCTGGCGGCCCTTGGTCACGGCGACCGAATAGAACTCGCCGACCGAATCGTCGCCGCGCAGGATGCAGCTCGGGTATTTCCAGGTGATGGCCGAGCCGGTCTCGACCTGCGTCCAGGAGATGTGCGAGCGCGCGCCGCGGCAGTCGCCGCGCTTGGTGACGAAGTTGTAGATGCCGCCGCGGCCCTCGTCGTCGCCCGGATACCAGTTCTGCACGGTGGAATACTTGATGCGCGCGTCGTCCAGTGCGATCAGCTCGACCACCGCCGCGTGCAGCTGGTTCTCGTCGCGCATGGGTGCGGTGCAGCCCTCCAGATAGCTCACGTAGGAGGCCTCGTCGGCGATGATGAGGGTGCGCTCGAACTGGCCGGTCTTGGCGGCATTGATGCGGAAGTAGGTCGACAGCTCCATGGGGCAGCGCACGCCCTTGGGGACGTAGACGAAGGTGCCGTCCGTGAACACCGCGGAATTGAGCGAGGCGAAATAGTTGTCGCGATACGAGACCACCGAGCCGAGGTACTGGCGGACCAGTTCGGGATGCTCGCGCACCGCCTCGGAGATGGAGCAGAAGATCACGCCGGCCTCGGCCAGCTTCTCTTTGAAGGTGGTCGCCACCGACACGCTGTCGAACACGGCGTCCACCGCCACGCCGGCCAGCGCCTTCTGCTCGTCCAGGGGGATGCCGAGTTTCTCGTAGGTCTCCAGCAGCACCGGGTCGACCTCGTCGAGGCTCTGCAGCCTGGGCTTCACCTTGGGCGCCGAGTAATAGGAGATGGCCTGGTAGTCGATGGGCGGGTGGTGCACCGAGGCCCACTCGGGCTCGGTCAGCTCCGACCAGTGGCGAAAGGCCGCCAGCCGCCATTCGAGCAGCCATTCGGGCTCCCCTTTCTTGACGGACAGGGCACGGACGACATCTTCGTTCAGTCCGGGCGGGAAGGTGTCCGCCGCGATGTCGGTGACGAAGCCCTGGGCATATTCCCGCTGGATCAGATCCGTCACACTGTCGCTGTTGGCACTCATAAGTCACTCCCTGTCGAGGTTGCGGTGCCGGTTGCAGGGCCGGAAGGCCGGACACCGGTGGCCGCGGGGTAAATATAGGTGGGGGCCCGGCCGCTGACGGTGCGCGCCCGGCCCCGCGGATCTGGCCGGGGATGATCATCCCGCAAAACCATGGGGTTAACCCCTCGCTAAAAGCTGAGTATTTTAGTCGGGAATACGTTTTAAAATACCTGAGCGTGTTAGTCAACAATTTTTCTTGTCCGGTTTTTGTGCCCCGGGACTGCTGATAGCTTAGGCGTGTCCGGCGCTGCGTCCGGCGGGCTGGCATGTCCGATGCATCGCGGTGCCCCGGCCCGTGCGCCCGTGAATCCGTCCGACCGGCAAAGGACCCTCGCATTTCCATGATGAACATGTCCTATCCACCGTCGCCCGCGGGTCGGGCCACGCTGTCGCTGTGGCAACGCCTGACCATCGGCATGGGGGCGCTGCTGGCGGTGCTGCTGCTGACCGCCTTCATCGGCTACTCGCTGGTCAGGTATGCGCTCGGCGTGCTGGAAGAAGGCTATGCGGCGATCGAGCAGAAAACGATGCCGGTGGTGCAGCTCGAGGTTTCGCTGCTGCGGGCGCAGATGCCCGCCCATGATTACCTCGTCCACGGCGATGCCGCCGAACGGGCGAAGTTCGATGCCGCCGCGGCGGCCGTCGAAGCGCACTTCAATGCGGCGTTCGCGGCGGCCTTCGAAACGGACGACCAGCAGTCCCTGCTGCGCGCTGCCTACGCCGGGTGGAAGGACGCCGCCGCCCTGAGCCGGGAGATCCTGGCGATCCCGGACCCGGTGGGCAGCGCGGCCGGCGCCGGACTCATGGCGCGCGTGGACGAGGTGCTCGATGCGGCCGCCGGACAGGTGGATCAGGTCGTCGAGCTGTCCATCACCGAACTGGGCAGGCAGCGCCGGCTGATCCGGCGGCTGCATATGCAGACCAGCATCGTGATCACGGCCATGTTCGTCATCATCGTGTTCGCGATCCTGGCCGGAACGGTGTTCGTCCGCCGCTGGATACTCATGCCGCTCAGGGCGTTGCGCAAGGGTGCCGAGGAATTCGCCGAAGGCCGGCTGGAGCACCGCGTCCCGGTGCACGCCGACGACGAGATAGGCCGGGTGGCGCGGACCTTCAACCAGATGGCGGAAGCCGTCATGCACGACCGCGATGTCATGCACAGCCTGGCGATCCAGGATCAGCTGACGGGGCTGCTGAACGTCCGCGAATTGTATCGCCGCCTGGAGCTGGAACTCGCGCGCGCCGGCCGTCATGGCCATCCGCTGGCGGTGCTGATGGTCGACGCCGACTTCTTCAAGTCCATCAACGACCGCTTCGGACATCCGGCGGGCGATCTGGTGCTGCGCGAACTGGCCTACCGGCTGCGCGGATCGCTGCGTCCCAGCGACGTGGCGGCGCGTTACGGCGGCGAGGAGTTCGTCGTGATGCTGCCCGAGACGGACGCCACCGGCGCCATGGCGATGTGCGAACGTCTGCGTGCGCAGGTGGCGGAAACGCCGTTCGAGATCAGCGCCGACAACCGTCAGATGCTCACGGTGAGCATCGGCATCGCCGTCTATCCGCGCGATGCCGGGGCCGCCGATGCGCTGATCGCGGCCGCCGACAAGGCGTTGTACGCGGCCAAGCACCAGGGGCGCAACCGGTGCACGGCCTATAGCGGATCCGCGTGACCGCGCCGCGGATGCGCTGCCGGGCGGACGGAAGCCACGGACGCGAATGCGGATGCGGATCCTACGGACCGGTCCGTGCGATGACGGTGCCGACGAGCACCGCGGCTTCCGTCAGTTCCACCAGCGCCCCGGCCGTGTCCCCCGTACTGCCCCCGATGCGGCGCAACATCGCGCGACGCGCCATCCAGAAGGTTCCGATGCCCGCGAGCAGCGCCACCGCCCCGGTGATTCCCGCGGCCAGCGTGGACAATGCGCCCGCGACGACCGCGATCGCCGCCGCCCGGCGCGGCAGGTGCCGGGCCAGGGCCGAGCCGAGACCGCCGGGACGCACGTAAGGCGTGGTCAGAAAGAGCAGAGGCAGCGCGGTCCTGCCCAGCAATGGTGCGAGCACGAGGGCCGCATAGTCGCCCGCGCCGCATACCGCGTTCAATGCGCCGAACTTGATCAGCAGCGTCAGGGCGACCGCGGCCACACCCATCGGTCCGCTGCAGGGATCTTTCATGAGTGCGAGCGTGCGGCCGGCGTCTCCGCGACCGCCGGCCCAGGCATCCGCGCTGTCGGCCAGGCCATCGAGGTGCAACGCGCCCGTGCTCGCCACCCACACGGCGAGCAACAGCGCGCAACGCAGGGCGATGGGCACATCCTGCAGCAGCCAGGCCGTACCGGCGAGCAGTCCGCCGAGCGTCAGACCGACCAGCGGATAGCAGGGCAGCGAGCGACCGATGTCGCTCTCGCGAAGCTCTCCGTCGGGCCGCACCGGCAGCCGCGTCAGAAACTGCAGCGCGATGAGGAACGGCCGGCTCACAGGTGCTTTCCGATCAGGACATGGCGGAAGCCATCCTGCCGATGCTCGACGCGTATGCGCTGCATCGCGCCGTGTCCCACGTCGAACTCGAGCAGGCGTCCGATGGGGTGACCCAGGACATGGCAGAGGATCACGCGGCTCACGCCGCCGTGGGTGACGAGCAGCAGCCGCTCGCCGGCATGGCGTGCAAGGATCTCATGCCAGGCGGACATCACGCGCGCCTGGAGATCCGCCACGGATTCCCCGCCCGGGGGAGGATGACGTGCCGGATCGGCCCAGAAGCGGGTCAGTGCTTCGGCGTCCGTCCTCATGAGTTCGACGGCGGTCCGGTCCTCCCATGCGCCGAAATGCATTTCTCTGAGCCGTTCGTCGCACACCCAGGGCCGGGCCAGGCGCCGGGCGAGCGCCCGGGCGAAATCCGCGCAGCGGCACGACGGCGAGGTGACGATGCGGCTCCAGCCCGGCGGCTCCCGCTCCACCGCGGCCCACATCTGCAGCCGGCCCGCGTCCGTCAGGGGAACCTCGGTGCTGCCGCAGAAGCGCGGTCCGCCCTCGGTCTCGCCATGGCGCAGCACATCGATGAGCGTCGTCACGGTCATGGCCGGATCAGGGCGCTCCGGAAGAAACGCCCGCCTCGGCGAACGTGGCCATGTCGTTGTGCAGCGCGCAGGCCATGTGCAGCAGCGGCACGGCCACCGCGGCGCCGCTGCCTTCTCCCAGGCGCATGCCCAGATCGAGCAGCGGCTGCGCGCCGAGTCCGGCGAGGATGCCGCGATGCCCCGGCTCGGCGGACATATGCGAAAACAGCAGCCAGGGCCCGATGCCGGGGTGCAGGCGCGCGGCGGCGAGGGCCGCCGCCGAACTGATGAAGCCATCCACCAGCGCCGGCACGCCCAGCTGCGCGCAGGCGACGTAGCCGCCGGCGAGGGCGGCGATCTCGAAGCCGCCGAGACGACGCAGGGCCTCGAGCGGTGCGGCGGCATGGCCGCGATGCAGATCCAGCGCGCGCCGGATGACGCGCGCCTTGTGCGCCACGCCGTCGCGATCCAGTCCGGTGCCCGGACCGGCGAGCCGTTCCGGATCGGCATCGAGCAGCGCGCAGGCGAGGGCGGTCGCGGCGGTGGTGTTGCCGATGCCCATCTCGCCGCCGATGAACAGCTGGGCATCCGTCAGCCGCGCGCGTTCCACCGCCTGGCGGCCCGCGGCCAACGCGTCCGCCAGCTGCTGCCGGCTCATGGCCGGTTCGTGCGCGAAGTTGGCCGTCCCGCGGCCGAGCGCCCGGTCCGTCACGCCGGCGAGCGGGCCGGGGTCGTGCACGGTGCCGAGATTGACGATTTCGAGTCGGGCGCCGATGATGCGGCTCGCCACGCAGATCGCCGCCCCGCCGCGGGAGAAGTTCTTCACCATTTCGGTGGTCACGGACTGCGGAAAGGCCGACACGCCTTCGGCGGCCACGCCGTGGTCCGCCGCGAAGACGCTGATGTGCACCCGCTCCATGCGGGGCCGCGGCGTGCCCTGCAGCGCCGCCAGACGGACGGCCAGGTCTTCCAGACGGCCCAGCGATCCCGGCGGCTTGGTCAGCATCGCCTGACGCGCCCGCGCCGCGGCGCGGGCGCCTTCGTCCGCCGTGGCGGCGGGCATGGCGAGCCAGTCGATGGATGGACTCACGGCGGACCTCCTTTCAGGTAATGCGGCAGCCCGGCCACGGTCAGGATGACCCGGTCGCAGATGCGCGCCAGATCCTGATGCAGGCAGCCCGCCTCGTCGCAGTACCGGCGCGCCAGATCGCCGGTCGGCATCACGCCCATGTTGGTCTCGTTGCCGACCAGCACGATGTTTCCCTCCAGCGCGGGCAGGATCTCGAGCAGTGCGGCGCGCTCGCGCGCCAGTGCGTCCGGGTCGTCGCAGAGCAGCAGATTGGTCAGCCAGAGGGTGAGGCAGTCCACGATGATGCAGCGGCCGCCGGCCTGCGCCCGCAGGGCGGCGGCGAGCGCGAGCGGTTCCTCGATCACGTTCCACGTGGCCGGACGGCGTGCGCGATGGGCGGCGATGCGGGCGCGCATCGCCGCGTCCTCCGCCGTCGCGGTGGCGATGCAGGTGACCGCCAGGCCGCTGTCGACGGCGAGCCGTTCGGCGAGCCGGCTCTTGCCCGAACGCACGCCGCCGAGGATCAGAGTCGTCATGCCGGATCCCTCGCGAGGCCGAGCAGCGCCCGCAGCCGCGCGGTATCGAGATGGCGCTCGACGGCATCCGCCAGCCGCTCGATGCCGGCGGCGCGCAGCGCGTGATAGTCCTGCGTCCGCACGTCGGCCAGGCCCGCCCAGGCGAGCAGGGCCGCGCAGGCGGCGAACGACTCGAACAGCCCGTGCACATACGTGCCCAGGATCAGGCCGTCTTCGCTGAGCGCGCCGTCCGGACCCTCCGCGAGGTACGCCGCCGGCCGGGCGAGCGCGGCGCCCTGCGTGACGCCGGCATGGATCTCGTAACCGCCGAGGACGGCATCGCCGGGCACCAGCCGGCCGTGCACGTTGCGCAGGCGCTTTTCGGGGTGCAGCGTCGTTTCCAGGTCGAGGAAGCCCAGACCGTCGGCGCTGCCCGCGGCGCCTTCGAGGCCGTGCGGATCGTGGATGCGCCTGCCCAGCATCTGATAGCCGCCGCAGATGCCGATGAGCCGTCCGCCGTAGCGCAGGTGGCGCCGTATCGCCGCTTCCCAGCCCTGTGCGCGCAGCCAGTCCAGATCGGCACGCACGCTTTTCGATCCGGGCAGGATGATCAGATCGGCGGCGGGAATGCCTTGCCCCGGGCCGACGAAGCGCAGCCGGACCTGCGGATGCAGCCGCAGGGGATCGAAGTCGGTGTGGTTGCTGATGCGCGGCAGCGCCGGCACGATCACGCGCAGCCGCCCGCCCCCCTCCGTGCGATCGGGGTCGCGGTCGCGGGGGATGGCGTCCTCGGCCTCCAGATGCAGACCGTGAAGGTACGGCAGCACGCCGATCACCGGCAGGCCGGTGCGGCGTTCCAGCCAGTCGAGTCCCGGCTGCAGCAGCGCCATGTCGCCGCGGAAGCGGTTGATGACGAAGCCGCGGACGCGGGCGCGCTCGGTCTCGCTGAGCAGCGCCAGCGTGCCGATCAGGTGCGCGAACACGCCGCCGCGGTCGATGTCCGCGATCAGGATCACCGGACAGTCGACCGCTTCGGCGAAGCCCATGTTGGCGATGTCGTGGTGCCGCAGGTTGATCTCGGCGGGCGAGCCGGCGCCTTCGACGATGACGGCGTCGTAACGGGCGGCGAGGCGTCCGTACGATTCGAGCACGGCGGCGCGGGCCACGCGCTTGTAGTCGTGGAACGCGCGGGCGTCCAGCGCGCCGATCGCGCGACCCTGGACGATCACCTGCGCACCGGTATCGGTATCGGGCTTGAGCAGCACGGGGTTCATGTCGCTGTGCGGTGCCAGCCCGCATGCGCAGGCCTGCACCGCCTGGGCGCGGCCGATCTCGCCGCCGTCCGCCGTGACGGCGCTGTTGAGCGCCATGTTCTGCGGTTTGAAGGGTGCGACGCGCACGCCCTGGCGCGACAGCCAGCGGCACAGCGCGGTCGCCAGCAGGCTCTTGCCGGCATCGGAAGTCGTGCCCTGGATCATCAGCGTGCCGGTGTTCATGGCGTGGCCTCGGCGGGTTTCACGCTGACGAGAGACAGCACCCTCTCCAGGCGCGCCCAGTCCGCTTCAGTGCCCGGCAGGCCGAAGCGCAGGCTGCAGGGATCGACGAACAGGCGCGTGAGGATGGCGTGCCGTGCCAGGGCTTCATGCAGCGCCGGCGCGTGCGGTGTACGCACCCATTGAAAGAAGGCGCAGCCGCCGTCGGGTGCGAGTCCGCGCCGCGCGAGCAACGAGTGCAGGCGCACGCCCGCGGCGGCGAGGTGTCGGCGTGCGGATTCCTGCCAGACGTGATCCGTGAGCGCGGCGGCGGCCACCCAGCGCGAGGGTGCGTTGACGCACCAGGGACCGAGAAGGCAACGCAATCGCGCGAGCAGCGTTGGCTGCGCGCACACGAAGCCCACGCGCGCCCCGGCCAGGCCGAAGAACTTGCCCAGCGAACGCAGCACGATCAGACCCGGACGCGCAGTGTGGCGGCACAGGCTGTGTCCGGGCGTGACGTCCATGAACGCCTCGTCGACGACGAGCCAGCCGCCGCGCGCGGCGAGCCGTGCGTGCCAATCGAGCAGTTGCCCGACGGGGAAGCACGCGCCGGTGGGATTGTTGGGGTGGATCAGCAACACGACATCGGAACTCCGCATGGCCTCTTCCACGCGTTCCGCGGCAACGGCGGTGATCTCATGGCCGGCGCGCCGCCAGGCGCAGGCATGTTCGGCATAACCGGGATCGAGCACGGCGACGCGCGAACGCGGGCGCAGGCGCGGCAGGGCCTGGATCGCCGCCTGCGAACCGGCGACCGGCAACAGGTGCCCGGCCTCGTAATAGGTTTGCGCGGCCTGTTCCAGTCCGTCATCGTCCTCCGGCAGGCGCACCCAGATGGCTGCCGGCACTTCGGGCACCGGCCAGCCGCGGGGATTGATGCCGGTGGACAGATCGAGCCAATGTTCGGGTGCGATCCCGTAACGCTCCGCTGCCGCGCGCAGGCGGCCGCCGTGGGGCAACAGCGGGTACGGCGGCGCGGTGTGCTCAGGCAGGGATGACATGATCGACAAGCCAGCCCCCTGTGAACAGCATGAATACCCAGAGCGACAGCGTGCGCCGGATCAGGCGCAGGGCGCGTTCGATGTCGCCGGTCCGCGCGGCATGTCCTTCGCCCAACCGCGGCCGCGTCTGCAGCGCGCCGTGATAGTACGCCGGTCCGCCGAGCAGCACGCCGAGACTGCCTGCGCCGGCCGCCATCACCGGCCCGGCATTCGGGCTTTTCCACTGCGTACCCTGGGCGCGCCAACAGCGCAGTGCGCGAGTGAAGTGGCCGGCCAGGGCATAGCTCAATGCCGTCAAGCGTGCCGGCATGAAGTTCAACACATCGTCCAGCCGCGCCGCCGCCCAGCCGAAACGGGAATAGCGTGCATTGCGGTAGCCCCACATCGCATCCAGCGTGTTGGCCAGGCGATACAGCACCACGCCGGGCGCCCCCGCGAGGACGAACCAGAAGATGGCGCCGAAGATGGCATCGTTGCCGTTTTCCAGCACCGATTCCACCGCCGCCCTGGCGATGCCTTCGTGATCGAGCGCCGCGGTATCGCGACTGACCATGCAGCCGACCCGTTCCCGTGCGGTGTACAGATCGTCGCCAACGAGCGCATCGCGCACCCGCCCGGCGTGTTCGCCGAGGCTCCTCCAGCCGATGGCGAGATAGAGCACGGCCACATCGAACGCGCCGCCCCAGGGCAGCGCCTCGATCAGCAGTGCGAGCAGGGTGAACGGCGTGAGCAGCAGCGCGACCGCGAGGCAGCCGCGCGCACGCGAGTCGGCATGGAGACACCGTTCCAGCGCCCGCGCCAGCCGCCCGAACCCGACCAGCGGGTGGAAGCGGCGCGGTTCGCCGAATAATCCGTCGAGGACGAGGGCGGTGAACACGGGCAGTGCGGCCATGGGTCAGTAGACCGTCGGTGTCGGTCCGGCCCGCTGCGGCCGGCGGTTCTCGAACCGAACATCACCGGGCGACAACCGCTTCCCCCAGCCGGCCTCCTCGAACATCGGCCCGGGGCTGACGCGCAACGGCTGCATGAAGCCCGCCGAGGGAGCCAGGTGAGCCGCCATTATCAGTCGCTGCGGCATCCTCCCCGGCAGCGGATCGGGCGGAAGGTGGCGCCTGTCGCGGCGCTCGCGGATGGCACGGTAGACCGCGGCCGTCTCGGGGTTCGTGAATCGGCTCATGGCAGGAACAACCTCGCGGTCGCCTCGCGATTGGACGGGAAGTAGAAATGCAGGTAGGAGGCCGTCAGCCGGCCAAGCCGGTAGATCGGCTCGGCCGGACCATGGTCTCCGGCGGCTATGGAATGCATGATCGGCGTCGGGCCGTCCACCACGCACGAATAATGGAAGGTATGCCCCCGGAGCTCTCCCTCCGGCAGCGGTGCGCGGTGCAGTCCGAGGTTGGCCGGACGCATCCGCATGAGCGCCTTGCCGGGAAGAAGCCCCGCCATGGGGGCGATTCGACCTTCGGTGTCCGTCAGCGATTCGAGCAGATACAGCATGCCGCCACATTCGGCGACGACGGGACGGCCGGCGGCGTGGAAGGCACGAACGGCCGTCTTCATGGGTTCGTTGGATGCGAGTCGATCGAGATGCAGCTCCGGATAACCGCCCGGCAGATAGAGCGCGTCCGCTTGCGGCAGCGTGTCGTCGTCGAGCGGTGAGAAGTACAGGAGTTCCGCGCCCAGCGCCCGCAGCAGTTCGAGATTGGCGCGGTACAGAAAAGCAAATGCCTCGTCCCGCGCCACGGCGACGCGCACGCCCGCCAGGCGCGGTTCGACCGGCGACCGCGGAGGCGCGGTGAACGCGACCGATGGCGGCGATGCCGTGCTTCCGCCATTGAGCGCGGCGGCGGCTCGTGCGATGCGTGCATCGAGATCGCCGACCTCGGCGGCCTGCGCCAGGCCGAGGTGCCGTTCCGGCAGGGCGATGCCGGCATCGCGTGCCAGCCAGCCGTACGCGGTCATGTCCGGCGGCAGGCTCCCGGCGAGCATCCGATAGTGCCGCTCGCCCGCGACGCGGTTGGCGAAGATGCCTGCAAAGGGCAGGCCCGGGCGATAGGTCGCCAGGCCATGGGCGACGGCGCCGAAGGTCTGCGCCATGGCGCTGCCGTCGATCACCGCCAGCACCGGGATATTGAATAATGTGGCGAGATCGGCGCTGGAGCGCTCGCCGTCGAACAGGCCCATGACACCTTCGATGAGGATCAGATCGGCATCGCCCGCGGCTTCATATAAAAGTCGGCGGCAATGGTCGTCGCCGCCCATCCATAGGTCGAGTTGATAGACCGGTGCGCCCGAAGCCTGCTCCAGGATCATGGGATCGAGAAAATCCGGGCCGGTCTTGAACACACGCACGCGTAGTCCCTGGTCACGGTAACGGCGTGCGAGCGCGGCGGTGACGGTGGTCTTGCCCTGGCCGGAGGCCGGCGCGGCGATGAACAGCGCGGGGCAACGGCGTACAGTCACAGATCGACCCCCTTCTGCGCCCGCACGCCGGCGCGAAAGGCGTGTTTGACGTCGCACAGTTCGGTCACGGTATCGGCCGCCTCGATGAGCGAGCCGGGCGCGGCGCGGCCGGTGATCACCACATGCTGCATCGGCGGCCGGTTCGCCAGGTCCTCCAGTACGGGCTCGATGCTCAACCATCCGTATTTGAGCGGATAGGTGAGTTCGTCGAGCACCACCAGCCCTAGCGAGGGATCGCGCAGCATCTCCCGCGCCACGGCCCAGGCGTGTCGGGCGGTCTCGGTATCGCGCGCCAGGTTCTGCGTCTCCCAGGTGAAGCCCTCGCCGAGCACGTGCCAGCGCACGTTGGGGTGGGCACGAAAGAAACCTTCTTCACCCGTGGTCGCTCTCGGCTTCCTGCCTCCCGCGACACTAGCACGTCCCTGTGCGTCGTCGGACCGGCCCTTGATGAATTGCGCCACGCCGACTTTCATGCCATGCCCCAGGGCGCGCGCCGCCATGCCGAAGGCGGAGCTGCTCTTGCCCTTGCCGTTGCCGGTGAGCACCACCAGCAGGCCCTGGTCGCGATCGGCGCGCTCGATGGCCGCATCGACCACGGCCTTCTTGCGCTGCATGCGCGCCTGGTGGCGTCGTTCCCGATCGGCCGCGTTCATCGTCATCGCGCGGCGGTCACCTTGTCCGACGTATTGGCACCGCGAACGAGGCCGAACAGCGCATGCACCACGGCGGCGATGCCGACGTAGAAGGCCAGCGATTGCAGATACCTCGGGAAATACGTCACCAACCGCCCGGCGAACTCGGCGAGGGTCGGTTCGGCAAAGCGGCCGGAGAAGAAATAGAAGCCACCGCTGGAGAACAGCTCGCAGACCGCAGCACCGGCGAAGGCAGCAGCGACCAGCGGCAGCAGCGTTTGCCATGCGAAGCGATGCCGTCCTGCATACCAGCGCCCGGCGAACCAGAGTGCAGCATAGGCCGGCAACAGGAAGACGTAGGCGGGGGTCAGACAAAAGGCCTGGCCGCCGTTCATAATCTCCGCCAGGCTGGCGCCACTGAGCAGGTGAGGGGTGAAATCCAACCCCCAGACGAAGGCGAGCAGGGCCGGCAGGACCCACACCGGCCGCAGGTAGACGCCGGCGAGAAAGAACACCGCCCAGGAGGCGCCGGGCAGGCTGTGCAGCGTGGCGAAGTGCTGGCCCCGGGTGGCGATGAGCAACAGCGCCAGCACGGCGCCGACGACGCACAGGGACGTGCGAGTGTCGCGGGAGGCAGGATGCCGGGAGCGACTCAGGATCTGATTGCGGTTCGACAATGTCAGCATGATGGACTCCTCGTGTCGTTCGTTGTCAGGATTGATAGCGCAGGGTCAGGTACAGGCTGCGTCCCGGCTGGTTGAAGAACGCGGCGGTCTCGTAGTCCTTGTCGAGGAGGTTCTCGATACGCGCCTGCAACCGCCAGGCTTCCGCCAAGGAATACTCGGCGCGTACATCGAGCGTGGCATAGCCGCCCAGGCGCCGGGAGTTGGCGAGATCGTCATAGCGTCCGCCCGCGGCGAACAGGGTCGCGCCAAGGCGGTAGCGCCCGAAATCGCGATCGGCATCGAGGCGCAGCGATTGCCGGGCCCTGCGCGGCAGCACGTGGCCGTCATTGGCGCCCCCGGAACGGTTTTCCGGATCGAGCAGCGTAAGGTTCGCGCCCAGATCCCAGTTTCCAAGCCGGATTCCGAACCCTGCCTCGAGGCCGCGGATGCGCGCCTGGTCGATATTGGCGGGTGCGAAGGTGCTCGAGTCGAAGGCGATCAGATCATCGATACGGGTCTCGTAGGCGTTGAGCGACCAGTGGCTCCGGGCGGTTTTGCCGCCGAGGCCGATCTCGACGCTGCGGGACGCTTCGGGCCGCAGGCCGGGATTGCCGAACCCCGGGTAGTACAGTTCGTTGAAGGTCGGTGCCTTGAAGGCGGTGCCGTAGGATGCCGTGAGCCGCAGACCTTCGCTCAGCGCGTAACCCCAGGCCGCTCCGCCGGTGTTCCGGATACCGAACTGTTCGTTGTCGTCGCGGCGCAGGGAGAGTTGCGCATCGTGGGCCCCGAACGTCGCCTGATACTGGGCGAACAGTCCCGTATTGTCCCGCGAGCCGACGGCATAGGCGGTGGTGCCGTCGACCCGGTCGTCCTGGCGGTCGGCGCCCACTGTGAGCAGGTGCTCGGCGGCGACGGCGAGATCGTTCTGGACAGAGAGCGTGTCCCGTTCCGTGTCGAAGCGGCTCCGGAAGGCATCGTCCTTGAAGTTGTCGGACTCGTCCCGGCTGCGGCCTGCGGTCAGGGTGACGTGCCATATGTCCATGGGGGAGAAGCGGAGCGTCCCGCCCAGCACCTGTTGCACGGAGTGGGATTCGTTGACGAAGCTGCCGTCGAACTCGTTCCTGCCTTCGGTGCGCAGAGCGTGGACGTCCATCTCGGCGCCATTGTCGAAGCGGTAGCCGGCGCGCAGGGAACCCGATCGATTGCGGTATCCGTCCTTGTCCGGTTCGGTGGTGAAACAGCCGGCGCCGCCCGGCGAAGGTTTGCCGTCGCAGGCGTTGAACCCTTCGGTGTCGATGCCATCCGCGCTCACACTGAACCAGCCGCGCTCGCCGCCACCTGACAGACCCGCCGAGGCGCTGTAGGTCTGGTAGCTCCCGCCGCCGACACTGAAGAAAGGTCTGAGTGCGCCGCCGCCCTTGCGGGTGAAGATCTGGATCACCCCACCGATGGCTTCGGAGCCGTACAGACTGGAGCGCGGCCCGCGCACGATCTCGATGCGCTCGATCTGCTCGACGGGAATATCCTGGAACGCCGTGGTGCCCAGCGTCGCCGAGCCGACCTTGATGCCATCGATCAGGACCAGCACATGGTCGGACTCGGTACCACGCAGGAATACCGAGGTGACCTTGCCGGGGCCGCCGCTGCTGGCGATGGAAATTCCCGGAACGCCGCGCAGCAGATCCTGTACCGAACCCGCCTGCCGACGCTCGATCTCCGTGCGGGTGATGACCGTGACGGGGGCGAGCGTCTCGTCCGCCGTTCGGGCGGTGCGGGTCGCGGTGACGATGACGGGCCCGACGGTATCGTCGGCGAAAACGGAAAGAGGGGGGGCGAGCAGCAGCATTGCCGCCGCGATACAGCGTTTCTGCATTGTTCTTCCTCCGCGCACACCCGCGCGACAGCGTATGGAACGATCGGTATGCGGAAGAGGAAGGAACGGGCGTGGACAGAGCGGAATCTGCGCGCCGTGTATCGCCCTCCGCAATACCGTGGTATCGCTTCGGGCCGGTCTCCGGGCTCACGAGCGGGACATCTCCCGGGTCTGCGCCTTCCCGTGCGTGCGCACAGTGGCATCGTGCAGACTTTTGACTCGTTTACCGTTGCGGGGGCAGCGCCGGAATTGCCGTGGTGATGATCGACCAGGCGCACCGGCTTCCCGTTTCATCCCTTGGGCGGAAGCCCGCGGGACACCTGAAGCAGTGCGGCGATCCTAGCCGATCGATGGCCGTTTGACAATGAGGCGCGTGGGCGGACGGCGCGACGGGTCGGCGCGGTCGGGGTCAGCCCTGCAGATGGCGTCGCTGGCGGGCGGGTGCCTTGTGTGCGTCATCCGGTGCCTGCTCCGACACGCGAGTGACGCGCAGGTGTTCCTGCAGAAACGCCGGACACCCCTTGGCGCCGTGTGCGGCGCAGTCCCGGGCCAGGGCATTCAGCGCGATGTCCTTCTCCACGGCGAATCGCCCGGTCAGCGCATCGGCGAGCAGTTCGAACAGCCGTGGCAGGGCGATGCGATGGGTCTGACCGGTGGCGTCGAACAGCCAGTCCGAAAAGGCCAGGAAGCGTGTGAAGGGCGCGTCGCCGAGCAGCAGCGGCAGGGTCGCTGCGAAGCGCCCGGAATTCCCGATCAGGTCCCAGTAGCGCGCGAAGCGCGTCATGCGCTGCATGTCGGCGAACGGAATCCGGTCGGTGGACAGCACGGTGTAGGGCGGCTGCGGCATGAAGCGCAGATCGAAGGCTTCCGCATGCCGGGCGATGGGCGCGCCGCGCAGGCGCTTGAGGATGCCCACCTGGATCTCGTGGGGGCCGAGCGCATGCAGCCGGTCGAAACCGGCGCCGAAACTCGCCAGGTCCTCCCCCGGCAGGCCGACGATCAGATCGGCGTGGATGTGCGCGTGCGAATGGTCGCGCAGCCAGCGCAGGTTCTCGGCGGTGCGGTCGTTGTCCTGCCTGCGGCTGATGAGCGCCTGCACCTCGGGGTTGAAGCTCTGCACGCCGATCTCCAGCTGCAGGGAACCGGGAGGAAACAGCGCCAGAAGCTCCTTCAGGCCATCCGGCAGACGGTCGGGGATGACCTCGAAGTGCAGGAACAGATCGTCGCTCATCCGGTCGAGGAAGAATTGCAGGATGCGCCGGCTGCTGGCGACGTTCAGATTGAAGGTGCGGTCGACGAATTTGAAGTGCCGCGCCCCGCGCCGGTGCAGCATGTCCATCGCAGCGAGAAATTCATCCAGATCGAACGGCCAGGCGGTCTTGTCCAGCGCCGACAGGCAGAACTCGCACTTGAACGGGCAGCCGCGCGAGGCCTCGACGTAGATCAGCCGGTGGGCGATGTCGGCGTCGGTGTAATGGGCGTAGGGCAGGACGATGTCCGTCAGGGCGGGCGGCGCCGGCGCGATGAGTTTCTCCGCCGGCTTTTCGTCCGCGAGCAGCCGTTCGCACAGCGCGCGGAACGCGAGATCGCCCTGGCCGGCGACGACATGGTCGGCGAGTCCGACGATCGGCTGGCCGTCCTGCTCGTGGCTCACCTCCGGCCCGCCCAGTACGATCACCAGTCCGGGCGCGACACGCTTGAGCAGCGCGACCAGCTCGGCCGTCTCGCGCGCGTTCCAGATGTAGACGCCCAGACCCAGGATGCGCGGCGCCTGCGCGAGCAGCTTCTCGGCGATGTCCGCCGGCCGTTGCTCGACGGTGAATTCCACGATCGCCGCCCGTGCCTGCAGGGCGCCGAGATTGGCGTACAGATAACGCAGCCCCAGCGAGGCGTGGATGAACTTGGCGTTGAGCGTGGCGAGGACGATGTCGGGCATGACGCCATTGTACGCGAGCCGCGGTGTGACCGAGCGCGGCGGCGGCCGTAGGGTGCGTCGAGGCGCAGCCTGACGCACCGGGGCCGGGCGTCACGGTGCGTCGCTTGCGCCGACGCACCCTACGGGGTTTCCAGCAGTTTGCGGCGGATGCGCTGTTCCTCGGCGGGGGTGATCAGACCCTCGTCCAGCAGTTCCTGCAGGACCTGCAGCTGGCGCAGGCGGCGCTGCGAGACCGACTCGCTGGCGACCGGCGCACCCGGTGCGCCCGGTGCGATAGGCGCGCGCGGCGTGAGGGTGGGCGGTCCGCTGAGCGGCGGTGGGCGCTCGGGTTCGATGGCCGGCACGGCGCGTGCCGCCGGCGCGGGTTCGGCGCCGCAGTCCAGCGTGACGTGCAGGCCGCGCTCGATGTCGTCGAGCGTGACCCGGTGTACGTAGGTCTCGCAGCCGGCACGGCGCAGGGTGACGGTACCGTACAGGTGCGCCCGGTCATCGGGATAGTCGTTGGGGTAGATGGCCCGCTCGCCGACGGTGAGCGGCGTATGACCGGCGCTGCCGCCGATCAGCAGTACCTCCGCCCCGGGCGGGTCGGATTCGATGCGCAGCTTGCGCAGCGTGAGCTCGGCGGCGGCGCCCGGCAGCGCGAGCGACGCGCCCAGCAGGCCGGCAAGGCAGGTCGGCAGCGCTTTGGCGGCGACGGTGCGGTGCATGTCAGAACGCGGTGTCGAAGCCGAACAGGATGTAGTTTTCCTTGGTCAGGTGGCCGGTCCAGTAGGTACCGGTCTTCTCGACCTCGTCGAGGAAGTCGACGTTGACCTCCGCGATGCCCTTGACGTTGCGCATGAAATAGTACGATGCCGTCAGGCTGAGGCTGTTGATGTCGATGCCTTCGTAGATGGTGTCGGTGTCGGCGAGGTCGCCGGCGTCGGCGTAGTTGTACAGCAGCGAGAATGCCCAGCGCTCGCTGGGGATGTAGTCGATGCCGGCGAAGCCGCCGTGCCAGCGGTAGTCGCGGGCGGGATCGGCGTCGAGGAAACCGTCCCAGGAATTCCACAGATACTGCGCGTACCAGTAGGTGTTGCCGCCGAAACCGCCGGACAGATCCAGGCCCACGGCGCGCTTGTCGGTGTTGCGGTCGCTGCCGGTCTGGCCGGCGTCGCCGAGCGCGATGCCGCGCTGCTTGCCGGTCAGACCGAACAGACCGACGTTCACGGGGCCGATATCCGTGCCGATGCGGCCGAACGCGGTCTTGGAGTTGTCGTTGTCGAACAGCTTGTCGGGACGCCGGTAGCCCGGGCTGTTGATGTTCAGGTTGTCGGTGATGCCGTTGCCGTTGACCAGACCGAAGGCCGCCTCGACCGGGCCGATGTCGCGGTCGAACAGCACACCGCGGTCATAGGTGATGCCCGCCATGCGGTAGACCATATAGTCCTGGAAGGGCATGCGGATTTCGCGCGGGAACATCAGGTCGGAGAGCTGGAACTGGCCGAGCTGCATGCCGATGCCGGTGCCGAAGATGTCCGAGTGGCGGAACCAGGCGTCCTCCACCAGTGCCTCGCCGTTGGCGCCCTTCTCGGCGAGGATGGCGTAGAAGTAATAGGTGATGTAGTCGCTCAAGGGCGCGCTGGACAGGATCTTCACCAGATAGGGCGACTGGAAGTCGGTGGTCGATGCGTCGGTCTCGCCGGTGAGCGGATCGATGGACTTGCCGTCGCGCGCCTGGGTGTAGGCCTGCGCGCGTACTGCGAAGGGCGGATAGGCCGGCAGGGCCAGCCGGTCGTCGCCGATCTTGGCGGTGCTGTCCTTCCAGTGCGGCAGGCGCATGTTGTTGGCCACGAATTCCTCGCCGAACTTGTTCAGGCGCGGAAAGGCGGAATGGCAGGCGGCGCAGCTGATGTTGTAGCGGCGCGCGAACTCCGGCATGGCCCAGGCCGTCTGCAGGCCGACGAGCCAGATCAGTGCGGCCTGCAACGCGAGCAGGCCGCGCGCGCATCCGCGGCGGGTGTCCTGGCGCATGTTCATTCCTCTTATTTACTTCTTATGCACCAAGACACTAGACAACGCTTCCGGTGATGTCAACGTGCCCGGCGCGGCGGTGACGTTTCCCGGTCCACGGTTACATCTCCGCAATATGTCCGCCTTGTGCTGCATTTCCCGATCACGTCTTTCACCAGCCTGCCAGGGCGAATGGCACGTACTTGGACCCTTCTTGGCCACGGAACCCACGGAACAACACGGAAAGCATTCATTGTGTAAACCCGGCATCATCCCTCCGCAGTCGGTTTTTCGGGTTTTCGCACTATGCCTTTTTCCGTGTCATTCCGTGGGTTCCGTGGCCATATTCTTCAAGACATCGGCTTAACAAGTGCTATTCGCCCTAGAACCAGAACGAGGTGTCCTTCAGCAGGAACTCCACATAGGGCATGTAGTGCGAACCGTCGCAGGAGAAGGTCAGGCTGATCATGCCGTTGAACAGGTTGATGGAAGCCGTGCGGAGATAGATGGTCGGATCGGCCAGGCGCAGCGATTTCAGGGTCTGCAGGATGCGCTTGACGTCGTCACGCGGGATGACCGCCTCCACCGGATAGGGGCGCGACGGAAAGATCAGGCAGATGTCCGGATCGCGCAGGGCCTCGTGATCGAGGATGCGGTAGCGGTAGGGATCGTCGACGGTCCAGACGATCGCCTGGCTGCTGGAGAAATGGATCTGGCACTGGAACACGCCACGCTCGGTGAGCAGTTCCTCGAGGATGGACAGCGCCCGGTCCATCTTGCGGTCCATGGGGCTCTCGACGCGGCACTGCTGGAACACCGTGCCGCGGATGGCCGGATCGCCCTTGATCTGCCGCCAGTAGCCGGGTTCCTCGTAGAGCGTCGACGTTCCCGGCAGGTTGCGCAGGTCGAAGTCGGCGCCCAGATAACCCAGGGTCTGACCGTCCTGGCGCACCACCTGCAGGGCGGTGAGCGAGGGACGGCGCTGCAGCAGGCTGATGTAGGCGTCCGACAACAGGAAGCCCCAGGCCGGCACCGCCTCCTTCATGTACGGGCGTTTCGAACGGTCGCGGCCGAAATGCTCCGGCGCCAGCCCGTCCTTGCCGACGTTGTCGCAGATCTGCACGCCGTCGGTGCCGACGCAATACAGGAAGGTGCAGTGCGGGATGGTGGCAAAACCCTCCAGGAGCACGGCGTTCAGACGCTCGCGGTCGCCCCACGCGGGTGCGCATTTCTCGGCCAGGCGTTCCAGCGGCTCGCGCAGCAGCTCGGCGAGCTGCTCGCGCTGCAGGTAGATGCTGTCTTTCCATGAAGCTTTCATGACAGGGTACCGGCGTTGAGAGGCAGACAGGCCGGTATTTTCCGGCGTGGCGGGGCCCGCGTCGAGAGGGCGTGTCGCCGGCCGTGAACGGTGTCCCGGATCTCCGCGTCCCCGCTGCTCCAGGGGGGTATGAAAATAGTTGTGGTGTTTCCAAAGCGTTCCTGTATAGTGACTCGCGTTGCAGTACAGTTCTTGTAGTTGTCCGGAAGCCCCTCCAGTGCTGTTTTTGGTCGTCCTCCCGCGTTTTTCTCCAGAAATGAACTGCACGTCATCGCAATTCAACTGATACAGAGGTGTTTCCAGTGATTACAGGTACCGTAAAGTGGTTCAACGACGCCAAGGGCTTCGGCTTCATCACCCCGGCAGACGGCAGCAAGGATGTCTTCGTGCATCACTCCGCCATCCAGGGTAGCGGCTTCAAGTCCCTGGCCGAGGGCCAGCAGGTGCAGTTCGACGTGGAACAGGGCCAGAAGGGCCCGTCGGCCGCGAACGTCAAGGCCGTCTGAACGTCGAGACCTGTGCAGACAGGTTGCAGTAACCGGACCCCGCCTCACGGCGGGGTCTTTTTTTTGTGGGGACTGCGGGGCGCATCGGTTCCGTAGGGTGCGTCGGCGCCAGTGACGCACCGGAATGTCACGGACAGCGTGGCTCGCCGCAACACCGCACCGGCGCGTTACCGCCACGGTGCGTCAGGCTGTGCCTCGACGCACCCTACGAGCTGAAATGAGTTTTCCGGGGCTAGTACCGCCGCGTCAGCGCCGCCATGAGCCGGTCGGCGTGCAGGATCACGAGGTGGTAGCGTTCGCCGCGTACCCGTGCCGCCAGCCAGGATCGCGTGAGGGCGAACAGTTCGGGCGCCGCCAGCAGCGCCGGGGCGCGTACCTGCAACTCGTCCCCCTCGCGATTCAGCCGCAGGCGCTGCCGTTCCGGGTCGGAGGTGGCGATCAGCGCCAGCGCGTTCCAGTCGATGCGCGCGCCTTCGGCGATGTCGTGCGCGACCGCTTCGGCGAGATGTTCCAGTTCCGCGACCACCGCGGCGCAGGCGCTGCGCTTTTCGCGCAGGTCGGACGGGCTGTCGAACTGGAATTCCAGGCCGTTGTCGGTGGAACACACCGGACCCGCCCGGCTGAAGCTCCATAGCGGCGCCGCAGCGGCGGAGGCCGACGGCGTTTGCGCCGGCACGGCCTCTTCCAGAAGGTCGGCGCTGCACAGGTTCAGGCTGCAGAAGCGTTCGATCACGCGCCGTTCCAGCGCCCGCTGTTCGCGCGGACGGGGACTGTTCACCAGCATCGGGCGGCCCTCGACGATCAGCTGGACACCGTTGTCCGGCCCGATGCGCACCTCCACGGGCGTCAGCGGCGTGACGCGGGCGGCGAGGGCGGCCATGTCGGCGGCCAGATCTTCGACGGCCCGCATCCAGCGCCGCAGGTCCCGGTCGCCAGGCCGGCGTTGAAGTTCGGCCCGTGCTCGGTCGGCCTCGCGGCCGTAGGCGGCGGCCAGTCCCATGGCGGCCGCACCTGCCAGGTCGGCACGCAG
>JAJJPM010000032.1:0-5688 GCA_032907525.1 Gammaproteobacteria bacterium | reverse complement strand
CGGGGTCGATGCCGAGGATGCGCATAAATTCAGGTTCTAGGTTCTAGGTTCTAGGGGATCGTATCACGCGTCTTCCATCCCGACAGGGCTTTTCCTCGGCCCTAGCACCTAGAGCCTAGAACCTCAACTGTGCCAGTATTTCCTCGGAAATATCCGCGTTGGAATAGACCTGCTGGACGTCGTCCAGATCCTCGAGCGCCTCCAGCAGCTTGACCATCGACGCGGCGGCCTCGGCATCGAGCACGGCGCTGGTGCCCGGGCGCATGGTCACCTCGGCCTGCTCGGGCGCCAGCCCCGCAGCGGTCATCGCCTCCTTGACCTGGCTGAATTCGGCCGGATCGGTGAGCACGTCGACGGAGCCGTCGTCGTTGGTCACGACATCCTGGGCGCCGGCCTCCAGCGCCGCCTCCATGATCCGGTCCTCGTCGCTGCCGGCCGGATAGCTCAGCACGCCGAGTTTGGTGAACAGATAGGCCACCGAGCCGTCGGTGCCGAGATTGCCGCCGTACTTGGCGAAGGCGTGACGCACCTCGGAGGCGGTGCGGTTGCGGTTGTCGGTCATGCAGTCGACCATGACCGCGGCACCGCCGGGGCCGTAGCCCTCGTAGCGGATCTCTTCGTAGTTCTCGCCCTCCATCGCCCCGGCGCCGCGCTTGATGGCGCGCTCGATGGTGTCCTTGGTCATGTTGGCGTCGAGCGCGCGGTCCACGGCCAGGCGCAGGCGCGGGTTGGCCGCGGGGTTGGGATCGCCGTTGCGCGCGGCGACGGTGATCTCACGGATCAGCTTGGTGAAGATCTTGCCGCGCTTGGCGTCCTGGGCGTTCTTGCGATGCTGGATGTTCGCCCATTTGCTGTGACCTGCCATGACTGCCTCGTCCGCTGTTCAGAACGGGACGGATTCTAGCATCGGGCCGTAGGGCGAATGTAGATTGGGGGTCGCTGCGCCCACCCCGACCTACGGGACTGCCCCACCGCGGCAGTATCCCAACGATGGGGGTCGCAAGGGGGAGAGCGGAATCTCCCCCTTGCAGTCAGCCTGCGCAGGACTTGTCCGAGCAGGCGTATTAAAACCGGTGCGAATAGATGAACTGGAAGCTGGTCTGGGAGTGGCGCGAGGTCACCGCCGGGATGGTCGAGCCGTTGCCCGGATAGGTCGCCGACACCTCGGGGGCGTGCTGCAGCGAGAAGTCGATGGTCTGCGCAGCGTTGAAGCCATAGCCGAAACCGGCCGTGATGTGGTGTTCGGCGATGGCCGGGAACAGGGCGTTCAGGTACTGGTCCGGCACGGGGTTCTCGGCGTAGTTGTAGCCCGCGCGCAGGGTCAGCCGCTTGCCGACCCGGTAGGCGCCGCCGATCTGGTAGACCGTCTGGTCCTCCCAGCTCTGGAACAGCGCGGAATCCAGCTCCAGTCCGGCGAAGCCCGTCGCCAGCGGGTTGGCCTGCGTCGCGTCGGCCGTGAACACCATGCGGAAATCCTGCATGGTGTCGGCCCAGTTGATGCGCTTGATGTCGCCCACCAGCAGCAGCCGGTCGGTGGCCTGGAAGGCCGCGCCCACCGCCCAGGTGGACGGCCACTGGAAATCCTTGACGCTGATCTTGCCGGTCACCGGGATGTCGTAGTCCTGATAGCCGCCGCCGAAGTTCGCGTTCACGGCCATGCGGATCTGCGCATCGTCGGTCTCCATGTCGCCCAGCCGGGTCTCGGAGTGGTACGAGGCGCCCAGGGTCAGGCGGTCGCCGACCTTGTAGGTCGCGCCGAGCTTGGCCGCACCGCCGTAACCGCGGGCCTTGCCCGAGAAGCGGCTGCCGTTGCTGTAGTCGAAATAGGCGTAGTCCAGCCGGCTGATGCCGCTGCCGCCGAAGGGTTCGTACATGCCGCCGAAGGCATCGACCAGCGACCCCGAGGCCGTTCCCAGGGTCTGCTGGCGCGGGTCGGCGAGGTCGCCGAACTGGGCCTCCGACATGGCCATGCGCAGGTCCAGCCCGGCCCACACGAAATCCACGCTGCCACCGACGGTCAGCCTGTCGCTGACGTTGAAGCTCAGCGGCGCGATGACGCGGCCGACGCTCAGCTCGCTGCGGTTCTCCAGGCCGGCCCCCATGCTCATGAAGCCGGTGCTGCCGTATTCCGTGCCCATGCCGCCCTGGCCGTACATGCCGATGCCCACCGTCAGGTCCCCGCGCTTGCGGGTGTAGCCGAGCGCCGGCATGTAGTAGGCGGTGCCGTCCGACTTGTCCTTCATGTCCATGGCCTCGGATTCGACATCCGGACCGAGGAAACCGAAGAACAGGTCCAGACGATCGCCCTCGCCCATCAGACCGATGGTGGCCGGGTTGTTCATCATGGCGGCCGTACCGTTGTCGTAGGCCTGGGAGGCGCCGCCCATTGCGGAGGCGATGGGCCCGTAACCTTCCATGTTCATGCCGTTGGTGGCATAGGCGGAAACGGGCAACAGCGGGAGCATGGCTGCGCACAGGGCGGGCAGCCGGCCGGGATTGCGATTCATCACGATCTCTCCAAGAAAATCCACTACATGGGTACCGTGCGCACCCGGCGAAAAAATGCCCCTGTACGGGGCACCCGGGGATCGGCCACATCCCCGCGTTCTTTAGGAACGGTGACGGAGATCGGATGACGGCGGCCCCGGGCAGGGCACTATACCGGTCCCGGTACCGGATCGCTGTATCACTTATTGCGTATGGAACCCGGCCGCACCGGCCGGCACACAGGCGAGGATGGCGGCGCGATCGGTATGGGAGCTCGCCAACGCCAGGGCCGCCTCGCGCCCCAGCCAGCGGTATTCGAGGTGTTCGAGGGGATCGAGCCGGACGGCCGTCCGCGTCGGCAACGCCAGGCTGAAGACATGCTCCGTGTTGTGCGTGACGTCCGCCGCGTAGCGGCCCTGCCAGGCCGGCAGGATGGGGAAACGGTTGGTGATGCGGCAGTCGACCAGCGCCGCGTCGCCGACCTCCAGACCGGTCTCCTCGCGCAGTTCCCGCCGCGCGGCCTGCGCCGGCGTCTCGTCCCGCTCCAGACTGCCGGTCACCGACTGCCAGAAACCGTCCGGTACGCGGCGGCGCAACAACAGCACCTCACCGGCCACGGTGTGCACCAGCACCAGCACGGACTCGGGACGTTTGTAGGTTCGCTCGGTCATGACCTAAACGCACCTTGCCTCGGGCAGCCCCCTTGCCACGGAAGACACGGAAAGCACGGACAAAATCTTTTTTGCCACGAAATCCACGAAATCCACGAAAGGTATTTTGGTAAACCCCCTATTCAATTTTCGTGGATTTCGTGGGTTTCGTGGCCATGAATATTTTTCGTCCGTGCTTTCCGTGGCAAGGATCTTGATTTTGCCCTACTCCGCCGCCTTCGCCCGCAGGCGTATGCCGAGTTCGCGCAGTTGCTTGTCGTCGGCCGGCGACGGGGCGTCGGTGAGGGGGCAGGCGGCGGTCTGGGTCTTGGGGAAGGCCATGACGTCGCGGATGGAATGCGCGCCGGCCATGAGCATCACCAGGCGGTCGAGGCCGAAGGCGATGCCGCCGTGCGGCGGGCAGCCGTACTTGAGCGCGTCGAGCAGAAAGCCGAACTTCGCGCGCGCCTCGTCGTGGCCGATGCCGAGCAGGTCGAACACCGCCTCCTGCATCGCCTCGCTATGGATACGCACCGATCCGCCGCCGACCTCGGTGCCGTTGAGCACCATGTCGTAAGCCCGCGACAGCGCCTCGCCGGGGTTGTCGCACAGCGCCTGCGCGTCGTCGATATTCGGTGCGGTGAACGGATGGTGCAGGGCCATCCAGCGGTTCTCGCCCTCGTCCCACTCGAACATGGGAAAATCCACCACCCACAGCGGTTCCCAGGCGCTGATCAGCATGCCGCGGTCGTGGCCGAGCCTGATGCGCAGCGCACCCAGCGATTCGTTGACGATCTTGGCCTTGTCGGCGCCGAAGAATATCAGGTCGCCGTCGGCGGCCCTGGTGCGTTCCAGGATGCCGTCGATGGCGCTGTCGGGCAGGAACTTGAGGATCGGCGACTGCAGGCCGTCGCGGCCCTTGGTCGCGTCGTTGACCTTGATATAGGCCAGGCCCTTGGCGCCGTAGCGCGAGACGTACTGGGTATAGTCGTCGATCTCCTTGCGCGACAGCGCACCGCCCTGGGGCAGGCGCAGCGCGGCGACGCGGCCCTTGGGATCGATGGCCGGCGCGGAGAACACCTTGAAATCCACGTCGCGCATCAGATCGCCGACATCGACCAGCTCCAGCGGGATGCGCAGATCGGGCTTGTCGACGCCGAAGCGGCGCATCGCCTCGGCGTAGGTCATGCGCGGGAACGGGTTCGGCAGGTCGATGTTCAGCACGTCCTTGAACAGCCCGCGCATCATGTCCTCCACGATGCCCATGATCTCGTCCTCGTTCAGGAACGAGGTCTCGATGTCGAGCTGGGTGAACTCGGGCTGGCGGTCGGCGCGCAGGTCCTCGTCGCGGAAGCAGCGCACGATCTGATAGTAGCGGTCCATGCCGCTCATCATCAGCAGCTGCTTGAACAGCTGCGGCGACTGCGGCAGCGCGAAGAACTCGCCCGGATGGGTGCGGCTCGGCACCAGATAATCGCGCGCACCTTCCGGCGTGGTCTTGGTGAGGATGGGCGTCTCGATGTCCAGGAAGCCGCGGTCGTCGAGGAAGCGGCGCAGCTGGCGGGCGATGCGCGCGCGCAGCCGGATGCGCTCCTGCATCACCGGCCGGCGCAGATCGATGTAGCGGTAGTGCAGGCGCAGCTCCTCGCCGATCTCGTCCTCGTCGATCTGGAACGGCGGCGTCTCGGCGGTGTTGAGGATGACCAGTTCCTTGCCGAGGATCTCGATCTCACCGGTGGGCATGTTCGGGTTCTCGGTGCCGGCCGGACGGCGACGGACCTTGCCGCGCACCTGGAGCACGTACTCGCTGCGCACGCGCTCGGCGACCTGGAAGGAATCCGGGGCATCCGGGTCGAACACCACCTGCACCAGGCCCTCGCGGTCGCGCAGGTCGATGAAGATCACGCCGCCATGGTCGCGCCGGCGGTGCACCCAGCCGCAGATGCTGATGTCCTGGTCGACATGGGACGCGTTCAGCTGCCCACAGTAATGGGTACGCAGGGAACTCATGGCCGTGACTGCCCTCCGGGCGCGCGATCGGGAAATGAAAGGTGGGGAATGGTACAGAAAGGAGGGATGAGGTTCTAGGTTCTAGGGTCTAGGGGGAAAAGAGGGAAAAGCGTCAGCGCCGCTTTTCCCTCGGCTCTAGAACCTCGCCCCTAGCACCTGATTTTCACGAACAGGCCCCGCAGCCCCCCGTGCCGCAGCTGTGCCCACCGGAGGAAGTCGTCGCGGCGCCGCCGCTGTCCTTCTCGGCGACGTTGCGCTTGTTCCCGGACTTGAAATCGGTCTCGTACCAGCCGCCACCGGACAGGCGGAAGCCGGCTGCCGAAATCTGCTTCTGCAACGAGGACTTGCCGCATTCCGGGCAGTCCGTCAGGGGCGGGTCGCTGAGTTTCTGCAAAGACTCCAGTTCGTGGCCGCAGCTGCCACAGCGGTATTCGTAGATCGGCATGACGTCACCCTCGGATCGAAGTCGTTCGGCATAGGACGGGCCCTTTGCCGGTTCTGGCGCGAAACATGCGGTCCGGGGGTGGAAAAGTCAAGGTAG
>JAJJPM010000031.1:0-66821 GCA_032907525.1 Gammaproteobacteria bacterium | reverse complement strand
GACGGGCCAGCAGAATGTGCTCGCGCGTCTGCGGCATCGGACCGTCCGCCGCCGAACACACCAGAATCGCGCCGTCCATCTGCGCCGCACCCGTGATCATGTTCTTCACGTAGTCCGCGTGCCCCGGGCAGTCCACGTGCGCGTAGTGCCGCGTGTCCGACTCGTACTCCACGTGCGACGTCGAAATCGTGATGCCGCGCGCCTTCTCCTCCGGCGCGTTGTCGATCTGGTCGTAGCCCTTCGACTCACCACCAAACTTCTTCGCCTGCACCACCGTCAGCGCCGCCGTCAGCGTCGTCTTACCATGGTCAACGTGACCAATCGTTCCCACGTTCACATGCGGCTTCGTACGTTCAAATTTTCCCTTGGACATGAAGGATCTCCCAAGTACAGGTTCGAGTGCCCGGCGTTTATCGAAACAGTCTGTCGAAACAACCCAAAACCGCCCGGACACACCTGTCGGGCGGCGAACATGGAGCCCATAACCAGATTTGAACTGGTGACCTCTTCCTTACCAAGGAAGTGCTCTACCGACTGAGCTATATGGGCTTTAAAATCAGGGTCTAGGTGCTAGTGTCTAGGGCCAAGGGGAAATCAACGCCCGACCCTGTAAATATCCTAGAACCTAGCACCTAGAACCTCGTCCCTTCCATATGGAGCGGGTGATGGGAATCGAACCCACGTAATCAGCTTGGAAGGCTGAGGTTCTACCATTGAACTACACCCGCCTGAACCTAACCAATGGGGTCAGGCCCCAATTTTTTCGCTGCACCTCGATATTCGCGAGGGCGCACAAAAAACTGGGGCCTGACCCCATTGTCCACGCCTTTGTTTTGGTGGAGGGGGGTGGATTCGAACCACCGAAGGCTGAGCCGTCAGATTTACAGTCTGATCCCTTTGGCCGCTCGGGAACCCCTCCGCGAACGAAGCGAGGTATTCTGGGTTAGGCGCCCCGAGGTGTCAACAGGACCTGACAAGAAAAATCGACCCCGAAGCGGGCGGCAGTGACCCCCGTTCCCGGCTTTGCTAGGATGCCCCACCGGGGAGGGGCTCCGCCATCGCGGCGGCCGGCCCGGCGGCGGCACAAACCGCCGTACCGGCCTGATAACAATCGAATAAACCAACCAAGGACAGATTCCGGATTATGAAGGTCACGATCTATGGTTCCGGCTACGTGGGGCTGGTGACGGGCGCCTGCCTGGCCCAGGTGGGCAACGATGTGCTGTGCGTGGACATCGACCCGCGCAAGATCGACATGCTGAACCGCGGCGAGGTGCCGATCCACGAGCCCGGCCTGGACAACCTGATCGCGGAGAACCGCGAGGCGGGCCGCCTGCGCTTCACGCTGGATCCGTCCGAAGGCGTGGCGCACGGCCTGTTCCAGTTCATCGCCGTGGGCACGCCGCCCGACGAGGACGGCTCCGCCGACCTCCGCCATGTGCTGGCCGTGGCCAGAACCATCGGCGAACACCTGCGCGACTACCGGATCATCGTCAACAAATCGACGGTCCCCGTGGGCACGGCCGACCGGGTACGCGCAGCCGTCGCCGAAAGCCTGGCCGCGCGCGGAGCGGGCGTCGAGTTCGACGTCGTGTCCAACCCCGAATTCCTCAAGGAAGGCGCCGCCATCGACGATTTCATGCGCCCGGACCGCATCGTCGTGGGAACCGACAACCCCCGCACCACCGAACTCCTGCGCGCGCTCTACGCCCCGTTCAACCGCAATCACGAGCGCATTCTGGCCATGGACGTGCGCTCGGCGGAACTGACCAAGTACGCCGCCAACGCCATGCTCGCGACCAAGATCAGCTTCATGAACGAGCTGTCGCGCATCGCCGAGCACCTAGGCGCCGACATCGAGAAGGTGCGCGTCGGCATCGGCTCCGATCCGCGCATCGGCTACCACTTCATCTATCCGGGCGCCGGCTATGGCGGCTCCTGTTTTCCCAAGGATGTCCGCGCGCTGGAGCGCACCGCCCGGGAGGTCGGCTACGAGGCGGAGCTGCTGGGCGCCGTCGAGGCCGTCAATGCACGGCAGAAGCGCGTCCTGTTCGAAAAGATCCAGGCCGAGTTCGGCAAGGACCTGAAGGGCCGCACCTTCGCCCTCTGGGGCCTCGCCTTCAAACCCAACACCGACGATATGCGCGAGGCCTCCAGCCGTGTGCTCATGGAGGCGCTGTGGGCGGCCGGCGCCCGGGTGCAGGCCCACGACCCCGTCGCCATGGACGAGACCCGGCGCATTTACGGGGAACGCCCCGATCTCCGGCTCTGCACCACCGTCGGCGAGACCCTGCAGGGCGCCGATGCCCTGGTGGTGGTCACCGAGTGGAGCAACTTCCGCAGCCCGGACTTCGAGGCGATCCGTGACACGCTCAAGCAGCCGGTGATCTTCGATGGCCGCAACCTGTACGATCCGGCGCTGCTCGCGAATCTCGGCATACGCTATTTCGCCATCGGTCGCCCGGCGCCCGCGCCCCTGACCCGCTGAGGCGACCAAAACCCCACGGTTCACCGCCTTGAGACGGGGGAGCAGTGACCTATACATGGAATGAGCGGGACAGTCTGCGTCCCGGAAGGAGGTTCCATGTTACGGAGACTTTATTTCGTCCTGCCTGATGCCCGGAGCACCGCCCGCGTCATCGCCGACCTGGAAGAGGGCGGCGTCGACCGTCGCCACATGGCCATCACCGCCCACCGGCTGGAGGACGTGCCCGACCTGGGGGTGCGTGTCGAACGCGACGATCACGACCGTGCCGCGCGCATCGAACGCCTGCTCTGGAACGCCAACCTGGGCCTGTTCGGCATCGCCGCCCTCGCCGCGCTGATCCTGCTGGCCTGGCAGGGCCTGACGGCCTGGCTGCTGCTGCCGCTCGCAGTGATGGCGGCGACCTTCGGCGCGGGGCTGCGCTTCACCCACGTCCCCAACGCCCATCTGCACGAGTTCACCGCCGCCTTGCGACACGGTGAGCTGCTGTTGTCGGTGGATGTCGCACCGGCGCGGGTCCGCGAGATCGAGGACCGCGTGCACCAGCACCACCCCGCCGCCGCCGTCGGCGGCGTCGGCTGGGGCAGCGACCTGCTGCATGTCTAGGCCCTGTGCCGCCGGGCCCCCGGCGGGCGCTCAGATGTGATAACTGAAATGCGCATGCTCGGCGTCGCCGAGCATGCTGCCGAACATCTCGCCCGAGACGTGCACCAGCTGTTCGTGGTCGCCCGCGTCGAAATACACCTCGCTCTGCTCCGCCAGACTGTCGTCGACGATGGTCTCGAGGCCGTAGACGGTGCCGATGGGCGGAATCGCCCCGACCTCGCAGTCGCCGAACAGCTGGGTCAGTTCGGCTTCGGTGACCAGCCCCAGGCGACGGTTCAACTGCCGGTGCAATTCGCCGAGATCGATGCGCCGCGTCGCCGGCAGCACCGCCACCACGAAGCCGTCGTCATCGCCGAGGACCACCGTCTTGGCGACCTGGTCGCCCGGGATGTGCGCGGCCTGCGCCGCCTCCAGGCTGGTCGCCGTATGCGGATGGTGCAGCAGATCGTAGGGGATGTCCTGACTCTGCAGGTATCGCGTGAGCGTTTCGGCCATGGCCATGACACTACCCTCCTCGCCTGAACCCGAAATTCCCGAATCCAGTTCAAGTATAGCCCCTGCCGCTGCGGCAACCCGGCGAACGCGCGCCGCCCGGTAAGCTCGTTCAGAGAAAACCGATGCGGTAATTCCGCCCCTCGCCCGGCAGGCGTTCGATGTCGCCGACGTGCACCGGAAACACACCCTGAGCGCGGTCCGCGAAGTACATGCGCAGGGTCTCCCGCACGACCGGGAAGGCCAGCAGATCCCACGGGATCTCGGCCTCGCTGAACAGCGCCACCTCGAGGCTTTCGGCGCCGGGCGCGAAATCCAGGTCGCACAGGCGCGCCCGGAACAGCAGGTATACCTGATTGATGTGCGGCAGATTGAAGACCGAATACAGCGCCTCGATCTCGACGCGCGCCTGCGCCTCCTCGAAGGTCTCGCGCGCGGCGGCGACGGGCGTCGTCTCGCCGTTCTCCATGAAGCCGGCCGGCAGGGTCCACAGTCCGGCGCGTGGTTCGATGGCCCGCCGGCACAGCAGGATCCGGTCGTCCCAGACGGGGATGCAGCCGGCGACGATCTTCGGGTTGGAATAATGAACCGTGTTGCAGGACAGGCACACGTGGCGCGGCCGGTTGTCGCCGTCGGGAACCCGCAGCACCACCTTCCCGCCGCACTGGCTGCAATAGTTCATGGCCGCACCCCCCGGCCCCGCCGATGGATCGCTTTCATCTTACTGAAAACTGCCCTAGGATTCGCCACGCTTCCGGCGCGGATTTCATCCCTGGCCCCTGCCGGCGCAGCGCGTACCCCGAACCCCCGAATGGAGACCGAACATGGACTTTGCATGGCTGGCGGAACCCGAGGCCTGGGCAGCCCTGCTGACCCTGACGCTGCTGGAGATCGTCCTGGGTATCGACAACATCATCTTCATCTCCATCCTTACCGGCAAACTACCGGCCCGCCAGCAGCCGCGGGCGCGCATGCTGGGGCTGGGCTTCGCCATGGTCACCCGCCTGCTGCTGCTGTTCTCGCTGCTGTGGCTGACGAAGCTCACGGCGCCGCTGTTCGGCATCCTGACCTGGGAGATCTCGGTGCGCGACCTGGTCCTGATCGTCGGCGGCCTGTTCCTGATCGCCAAGAGCACCATGGAGTTGCACAGCAGCCTGGAGGGGCCGGAGGAGCACAAACGCTCGGCCACGGCGCAGGGCTTCGCCATGGTCATCGTGCAGATCGCCGTGATCGACATCGTCTTCTCGCTCGACTCCGTCATCACCGCCGTCGGCATGGCCCGGCACCTGGAGGTCATGGCGCTGGCCATCGTCATCGCCGTTCTGTTCATGATGGCTTTCGCGGGCACCGTCAGCCGCATCGTCGACACCCACCCGACGCTCAAGGTCCTGGCGTTGAGCTTCCTGCTCATGGTCGGCCTGGCGCTGGTGGCCGACGGCCTGGATTTCCACATCCCGAAAGGCTACATCTACTTCGCCATGGCCTTCTCGGTGTTCGTGGAAATGCTCAACATCCGCGTGCGCCCGCGCCCGGCGGAACCGGTCCATCTGCGCACGCCGAAGCGTCCGGAGGACGGCCCGGGCGCGGCCTGAACGGCGGATGCACTGGCTGATCCTCGCGCTGCTGCTGGTCGGAGCGCTGTTCGGGCCGCAGCTGTGGGTGCAGGCGGTCATGCGCCGCCACAATGCGCCGCGCGCGGACTTCCCCGGCAGCGGGGGCGAACTGGCGCGGCATCTGCTGGACCGCCTGGGCCTCGAGGGAGTCGCCGTCGGCACCACCGATCAGGGCGACCACTACGACCCCGTCGCCCGGACGGTGCGCCTCAGCGACGCGCACTTCAACGGCCGCTCGCTCACCGCCGTCGTCATCGCCGCCCACGAGGTCGGTCACGCCATGCAGGACGCCAGCGGCTACCGGCCGTTGCGCTGGCGCCACCGGCTGGTGGGCTTCGCACAGTCCGCCCAACGGCTGGGCAATGGCCTGATCGTCGCGACACCGCTGATCGCGGCCGTCACCCGCATGCCGGGCGCCGGCCTGCTGATGCTCGCCGGCGGTCTGGCGAGTCTCGGCTCGGCGACGCTGGTCCACCTGATCACGCTGCCGGTCGAGTGGGACGCGAGCTTCGGCCGGGCGCTGCCGCTGCTGCAGGCCGGAAAGTACCTCCCCGACAAGGATCTGCCCGCCGCCCGCCGCATCCTGCGCGCCGCCGCCCTCACCTACGTGGCCGGAACGCTGGCCAGCCTTCTGAATCTCTGGCGCTGGCTGCGCCTTGGACGACACTGAGCGCGGTCAGACCTCGTCGGCGACCGGCTGCGGCCGGCGCTCACCCGGCAGCAGCCGGTCGCCCCACTGATGCACTCCCAGTCCCGCCAGGATCAGCGCCGCGCCCAGCCACACCTGAGCCTCCAGTGCCTCGCCGTTCAGCACATGGCCAAGCCCCAGCGCCAGCACCGGTGTCACCAGCGTGATGAGCGCGATGCGGCTGGCCGCCATGCGTTTGAGCACGTAATAAAACAGCACGAAGCCGACGACCGAGCCTACCAGTCCGAGGTAGAGGATGGCGTAAGCGGCGCGCGGCGTGAGCGCGCTCGGCGCCCGGCCGTCGAACAGCAGCCAGCTCATCAGAAACAGGGGTGCCGCCACCAGCAGCCCGCCGCCGGTCACGGCGAAAGCCGGCACGTCGGCGCCGATGCGCTTGACCCAGACGCTGCTCAGCGAATGCAGCACCACCGAAGCCAGCACCCCGAGCATGCCCGCCACCGCCAGCTGCTGCTGGCCGACATCGCGACCGAAGATCACCGCCAGCCCGACGAGCCCGGCCAGCATGCCGAGCAGCCGCGCCGGCGAGAAGGCGCGTTCCCCCAGCCACAGCGAGGCCAGGACGCCCGTCACCATGGGCGTCAATCCGTAGAGCACGGAGATCAGGCCCGAAGGGATGAACTGCGCGCTCCAGTACACGCAGGACATCGCCCCGAAGATCCCGAGGCCGGCGGCCAGATAGGTGTGCAGCGCGGCACGGTGGCGCGGCAGCGGCAGGCGCAGCAGCGCCATGAACATTACGCAGATCAGGGCCCCCAGCCACATGCGCGCGGCCACGCCGAACAGGAAGCCGGCACCCTCGCTGCTCCACTGGATCGCCAGCGGCGTCGTCGACCAGATCAGGATCACACCCAGAAAGGCGGCCGGCACGGACATTGTCAATACTCCCCTGAAGGCTCCACGGGAGCCAAAACGAAACAGGCCACAGTTCTTGCGAAGCTGTGGCCTGCGGAATCCGGAAACGTGGTGTTCTACATCAGTCGTTCAATCCCGATCCCCCAGGCGCGGCATGACGCGGCGCGGCAGCCAGCCGGCGCGCACGGCGACGTGAATGCACTTGAACGGAGGAACGATGAACATGCCGTGAGTCTGCCGCGCCGCGCCGCCGGCTGTCAACCGCCGAAACGCGCCGCGACGTACCAGAGCGTGACGGCCGTGCCGGTCAGGAACGCCGCCAGCGCGACCAGCGACCGGCGCCGGTAACGGGCAGCCAGCACCTGCTGAGACAGGGCGGACAGCAGGAAGGGATGACGGTCGCTGGGGGGACGCGCCAGCAGGTGCGGGACCGGAGCGCGCGGCCGGCCGCTGCGCCGGGCCAGGGTCTCCGCGAGCGCCGCCTCGCGCGCCGCATCCCATTCGCCCGCATCGATGCGGCCGTCGCCGTCGCGGTCGAAGCGCCGCAGCAGGGCCGGCTGATCGCCCTTCCAGTCGCGCAGCAGGGCGGCGACGTCGGCGCGCAGATCGCCGGCGGCATCGTCGACGGCGCCGAACCAGCCCAGGGCGTACAGGCCGCCCGGCATCAGCCGCTCCTCGGTATAGCGGTAGTCACCACCGCCGAGGCGGAACCACGCTTTCGACGCCGGCGGGCCGCGGCGCGGAAATTCCTCGTGGCCGTACCAGACGTCCTTCTCTCCCGGTATCACCTCGGCGCCTTCGGGGTCGATCAGGCACCGTCCGGTACCGTCGTCGAGCGCGAACAGGCCGTCGCTGACGCCCGACCGCACCGTGCCCCAGTGGCTTCCGCGCCCGTCGCGACGGGTTTCCTGATGTTCGATCCTGTAGCGGTACCACAGACACTGCCTGCCGGTCAGCGGCCCGACGATGGGCGTGCCGTCCAGCGGCACGCCGCGCCCCTCCAGCTCGACATAGCCCTGATGCGCGGAGCGCACCCGGGCGGTCGGCATGTCCTCGACGATGCGGGCGCGGTGCAGGCTGCGCCAGATGAAATAGAACGCCGCCCCGGTCCCGACGACGAGCAGGGCCAGCACGAACCAGAAGCCTTCGGGCGACAATCCGCGAACGCGCGCGACCAGTTCGGGGAACCACATGGCGCGGACCTCAGGAACGCTCGAACAGCCCCCTGATGTCTACGTCCGCCTTTTCCTCCTCGCTGAACTCCAGCAGCTCGAAAGGACCGAAGCCGAACCGTCGCGCGATCAGCACGTCCGGGAACTGCTCGATACGGACATTGTTGAGGTTGACGCTCTCATTGTAGTACTCGCGCCGGTCGGCGATGCCGTTCTCCAGCTCGGTGATGCGCTGCTGCAGGTGCTGGAACTGGGTGTTGGCCTTGAGGTCGGGATAGGCCTCGGCCACCGCGAACAGACTGCCCAGACCGAGGCGCAGCTGCGTCTCCGCCTGGCCGAGGGCCGGCACGTTCTGCCCCTCGCGCGCCGCGGCGACGGCGGCCCGCGCCTGCATCACCTTCTCCAGCGTCTCCTGCTCGTAGCCCATGTACTGCCGGCACACCTCGACCAGCTTGGGCAGCTCGTCGTGGCGCTGTTTCAGCAGCACGTCGATATTCGACCAGCTCTTGGCGACGTTGTGCTTGAGCGCGACCAGATTGTTGTAGAGCAGGATACCGTAGAGAACCACGACGGCGAGCACCACCAGAAAGACGATCCAGATCACGGCCTCATTCTCCTCGTCACGAGCGCCTGAGCAGGGCCAGGCTACGATAGCAGACGATCAGGTCATCGAGCGAATAGGCCGCGTTGGCGGGGCTCGGATTCGGCGTCACGAAAACGCGGCTGACCCCGATGCGCCGCGGCTGCAGCCCCCAGTCCAGATCCGCACGCCAGTCGGCCGTGCCGCTGCCGCCGTGCCGCAGGAATTCGCGATACGCCACCTTCCCATGGAACCAGACCAGCCGCGGCGAGATCTCCAGCAGCTTCCCGGTGAGCCGCGGCGCCCAGACGCGAAAATCGGCGGCCCGCAACTGCGCCGCGCCGGGTGTGGGCCGCTTCACCACGTCCGTGAAGCCGATGCGATGGCGTTCGAGCAGACGCTGCATCGCGGCCGGCCCCGGCTCCAGTACCTCGTCGATCAGGCCGCTGGCGTTCAGCGCGCGCCAGAAGCGGTTCCGGGGCGTGGCGAAGGGGAAGCCGGCGCGCACCGAATTGGGCGAGGGGTTGAGGCCGACCGAAACGATGTCCAGGCCGGCCGCCAGCCAGTCCGGCAGGGTGCGCATGCCGGTCAGCGGGGGAAGACGTCAGTCGTCATCGCCGAGTTCGACGTTCCAGCCGGCCGCGCGCGCCCGGGCGATGGCTTCGGCATAGATGCGCTCGTGACGTTGGCGCAGCTCGTCGGGCAGACGGCTGGCCAGATGTCCGTACGGCTCCCAGGCCTGGTGCACCTTGTCGTAGAGCTGTTCCAGGCGACCGTAGTCCCAGTTCTCGCAGCGTTCGGTCTCCGGCAGGATGCCGAACATCCAGGCATCCCGGATGATCTTGCCGATATCGGTCATGCCGCTGTGGACATCGTTGTCGATACCGGGATAGAGCTTGTGGTGACTCATGTGTTCCGACCCTGCAGGTAGAGTGCATCGGCACAGCGACGCACAGTGGCGGTATGAAAATAGTGCATCAGGCTGCGCCTCGACGCACCCTGCGCGGACATTCAGATTTCGATGGCATTGAAATCGCGTGCCTGGCGGTGGGGCGCGTGCGGATCCGGCACGCCGTCGCGCACCAGCTGGATCGTCCGCATGCCGGCCGTGCGCGCCGCATCCAGTTCTTCCACGATGTCGGACAGGAACAGGATCTCTCCGGCCGGCACGCCGATGTCGGTGACGATGGCACGATACGATGCGGCCTCGCGCTTGCCGCCGATGTGCGTGTCGTAGTAGCCGGAGAACAGCGGCGTCAGATCGCCGGCTTCGCTGTGGCCGAACAGCAGCTTCTGGGCATACACCGAACCGGAGGAATACACGTACAGCCGGATGCCGCGGTCGTGCCAGGCGCGCAGCTGCGCGGCGGCGTCGGCATAGATGTGGCCCTTGAAATCGCCATTGCGGTAACCGGCCTCCCAGATCAGGCCCTGCAGGGACTTCAGCGACGTGACCTTGCGATCCTCGTCGATCCAGCGTTCCAGCTGCGCGACGATGCCGGCATCGTCCAGACCGCCGCCCGCCTCGCGGCTCGCATCGTCGAGCAGCGCACGCACGGGGGGCTCATGGCCGTGCGCGGCGACGAACGCCGCGAGATGCTTCCGCGCGTAGGGAAACAGCACATCCTTCACGAAGGACAACGAACTGGTAGTACCCTCGATGTCGGTAACGATGGCTTTGATCATCAGCAGAACGGCGGATAGCCGGCGGCGATCTTGTCGCCCGTGAATTGCGCCACCCAGCCCTCGGGCGTGGTGAACAGCCGGATGCACTTGAAACGCGGATTCTCGCCCATGTCGAACCAGTGCGGCGTGTTGGCGGGAACGCTGATCAGGTCCCCTTTCTCGCACAGCACGCCGTACACCTTGCCGCCGGTATGGATGTAGAACAGACCCTTGCCGTCGACGAAGAAGCGCACCTCGAAATCGCTGTGGGTGTGCTCGTCGAGGAACTTTGCGCGCAGCGCCGCTTTGTCGGGGTGGTCCGGGTTGAGACTCACCACATCCACCGACTTGAAGCCATACTCGGTCATCAGCGCGTCCACCTGGGCACGATAGGCCTCCAGGACGTCGTCCTGGGTGGCGTCATCGGCCAGGGTACGCGCCGCTTCCCAGCGCTCGAAACGCACGCCGATGGCACCCAGGCGGCGGCCGATCTCGGCGCCGTCCGTGAAGGTCTCGGTCGCACGGGTGTCGTTATCCGAATAGATAGTCAGACGACTCATGACTGGCGCATCCCCCGTTCGCGGAGTTCACATTCAAACAGAAAATCAAAGGCCTCGAGGTGGCGCAGTGTCTCCGCCATGTCACGCCCCCAGGCATACAGACCATGGCCGGCGATCAGATAGCCGTAGATCGGTTCGTTGGCATCGAGCCAGGCATCGACGCGGGCGGCGAGCCGCGGGATGTCCTGGTCGTTGTCGAATACCGGCACGCGCATCGACGTCGCATGGGTGGCGCAGCCGGGGAACGCCTTCAGCAGCTCGTAGCCGGCCAGCACCAGATCCTGGCCACCGGCGCGCTGTACCGCCCGCGAGATCAGCGTCGCGTTGATCGAGTGCACGTGCAGCACCACGCCGACCTCGGGATAGCGCCGGTAGAGCTGCGTGTGCAGCAGCGTCTCCGCCGAGGGCCGCTGATCGCCGCCCACCGCGCGCCCCTGCATGTCCGCGCGCATGATGCCGGTCTCGTCGAGCCTGCCCTTGTGCCGGCCGGAGACCGTCAGTGCGATCTCCGCATCGCTCAGGCGCGCCGAGAAGTTCCCGCTGGTCGCCGGCACCCAGCCGCGCGCGTGCAGCTCGCGGCCCGCGTCGATCAGGGCGCGGACCTGTTGCGACCAGAGACTGTCATCGACGGAAACGGCGGACATCGCGGAAACCTGCTGTGTAGGTGCGGCAGATTGTAGGGTGCCGGCAAAAGCGGAACAACAGAAAAGACTCGGAACTACAAAGGTGCACGGGCGCGGAGAATACCCTATGAAGATTCAATGATGGCAACTCCCGCCTCTCCGCACCTTTGCATTGAAAACCCGTAAATTCAGGGTTTCCTTTACGCCTTTGCGGTTCAGACAAGGGTTTTCTCGGCACTCTCGGCGCGCTGGCGGTAAAACTCCCGGCGCCAGCCGGTCTGGGAGGCTACGCCGGCCACAGCCAGGCCGCGCCACGTACACCGCTGGAGTCACCATGCTTCGGCGCGACCAGGCGCGTGTCCACACGGTCGGAAAACACATAGGCGCCCCAGCGGCGCGGGATTTCGCGATACAGCATCGGGATCCGGCCCATGCCGCCGCCCAGCACGATCACGTCCGGATCGAGAATATTGATGACATGCGCCAGCGCCCGGGCCATGCGGTCGTAGTAGTGTTCCAGCACCTCCCGACCGGCGGGATCGCCGTGTTCGGCGCGCGCGACGACACTCTCCGCACCCAGCGCCTCGCCGGCATGCCGCTGAAAGTCCCCCGCCAGACCCGGCCCTGACAGCCAGGTCTCGATGCAGCCCCGCCGGCCGCAATAGCAGTGCGGTCCGGGCAGTTCGTCGCCGCGCGGCCAGGGCAGCGGATTGTGGCCCCACTCCCCGGCGATGCCGTTGGGGCCGTCCAGCAGCCTGCCGTCGACCACGATGCCGGCGCCCGTGCCCGTCCCGACGATGACGCCGAACACCACCCGCGCCCCGGCCGCGGCGCCGTCCGCCGCCTCGGACAGCGCGAAGCAGTTGGCGTCGTTGGCGATGCGCAGCGGACGCCCGAGGCGCGACTCCAGATCCTGCAGCAGGGGACGGCCGTTGAGGCACACGGAGTTGGAATTCTTCAGCAGACCGGTCGCCCGCGAGATCGTGCCGGGCGTACCGATACCGACCGGCAGTCCCGCGCACCCCAGGCGGGCTTCCGCCGCCCCGACCAGGCCCGCGACAGCCTCGAGCGTCGCGCCGTAGTCGCCCTGGGGCGTGGCCATGCGCTCGCGCAGACGCACGGAGCCGTCGGTATCCAACGCGATGATTTCTATCTTGGTACCGCCGAGATCCACGCCCAGGCGCATGCCTTTTCTCCCGCCGCATCGTGCGCATCATTCCAGGAAACCGCTTTTGCCCCGGAATCACCCGAAAAAAGCACAACCCGCGTCACGAGGTTCACACCGACGCCTCGCCCCGACAGGCGGTCAGCCGCGCCTTCGGGAATGCGCCGTGGGGGCCTTCCGTGTGCTTCCGCGTGGCTGAGATGATTTTTTCAGTATCATCTGTCATCCGGACCACGCACAAAGGTACACCATGTCCGCCTCACCCCTGATCTCGGCGGCCGAACTCGCCGGGCATCTCCACGACCCCGGCTGGCGCATCGTCGACTGCCGCTTCGACCTGCGGCAGCCCCAGGCCGGCGAAGCCGCCTACCGCGAAGCGCACATTCCCGGCGCACTGTACGCCCACCTTGACCGTGATCTCTCCGGTCCGATCACGCCCGACAGCGGGCGCCATCCCCTGCCCGATCCGCAACGCCTGAGCGCGACGCTCTCCGCCTGGGGCATCGGTCCGGAAACGCAGGTCGTCTGCTACGACGCCCAGGCCAACGCCTACGCCGGGCGTCTATGGTGGCTGCTGCGCTGGCTCGGACATGAGCGCGTCGCCGTCCTCGATGGCGGCCTGAAGGCCTGGGAAGAAGGCAATCATGCCCTCGATACGGCCGCTCCCCGGATCTCTCCAGACACCTTCCGCGGCGTACCGTGCGGCGACATGTTCGTCACGACAGAGGAGCTCGCTGCGCAGCTGGATGCACGCACCTGCCGTATCCTCGATGTGCGCGCGCCGGAGCGCTTCACCGGCGAGAAGGAACCCATCGACCCGGTCGCCGGCCATATCCCCGGCGCACGCAATCTTCCCTATCAGTCCAACCTGGATGCCAGCGAATGTTATCTGCCACCGGAGGCATTGAAGAAGATGTACCGCCGTGTGCTCGACGACATGCCGCCGGAGCGCTGCGTGGTCATGTGCGGCTCGGGCGTAACGGCGTGCCAGAGCCTGATCGCATTGGAACTCGCGGGAATAAAGGGTGCGAAGCTGTACGCCGGTTCGTGGAGCGAGTGGATCCGGGATCCACGGCGGCCGGTGGCGACCAGGGATCTGTGCTGATGCCGCCGCGGGATACGGCGGCGTCCGTGGCGCCCTATGCGAGCTTCACCAGCGTCCGCCCGTGAACGTGCCCCGCCAGCATCTCAGCGCAGAACGCCGGCAGTTCGCCGAGCGTGATCTCGCCTGCGCAGATGCGGTCGAGCTGCGCGGCATCGAGATCCCGGGCCAGCCGCGACCAGATACGTTCGCGCTGGTCGCGCGGGACGTCGACGGAGTTGATGCCGAGCAGATTCACGCCGCGCAGGATGAAAGGCATCACCGAGGTGCTGAAATCCGTGCCGGTGGCCATGCCGATGACGGCGACGTTGCCGTGCGGGCGCACGCAACGGACCGCCCAGCCGAGATACTCGCCGCCGAGGGTATCGATCACGCCGCCGAAGCGTGCGGTCTCCAAGGCACGCCGACCCATCGCCAGCCCCTCGCGCAGGATGACTTTTTGCGCGCCCAGCGCCTGCAGATAGTCGATGCTCGCCGGCTTCAGCGTCAGCGCGGCAACCTCGTAGCCGTGCCGCGCGCACAGAGCGGTGGCGAAGCTGCCCACCCCGCCGCTCGCCCCGGTCACCAGCACCGGGCCGAGTTCGGGCGTCTGACCGTTCCGCTCCATGCGTGCGAGCGCGAGCGCGGCGGTGAAACCGGCGGTACCGACGATCATCGCCTGCCGCGTGGACAGGCCCTCGGGCAACGGGATCGCCATCGCCGCGGGGACGCGGATGTAGGACGCGAAGCCGCCGTCGCGCACCTCGCCCAGCCCCCCGCCGGTGATCACGACCCGGGTACCTGCCCGCAGATTCGGATCGGCCGACGCCTCCACACGACCCGCCGCATCGACCCCGCCGACCAGCGGCGAGTGGCGCAGGATTTTGCCGCGTCCGGTGACGGCCAGCGCATCCTTGTAGTTGACCGCGGACCACTCGACGCGCACGGTCACCTCGCCCGGCGACAGCTGGTCGAGGCTGAGGGATTCCAACCCGGCGCGATGACCGGACGAATCCTGGTGGATCCGGAAGGTATTGAAGGCAGTCATGGAGGCTCCCTTGGTAAAGATGCGGGCGTGCATCCGGCGGCACATTACCGGATCGATGACCCGTCACGCCAGGTTCCGTCCGCGATGGCCCGCCCACCGAACGGCGGGTGACAGGACCGCCGCGCGGTTGCGATAATGGCCCGGTCACCTCCACGCGCCAAGCCCAGTATGTCCAGCCATCCCAGCCCCGTCCAGCGCCGCCCCAGTGTTCCCGTCAACATCGGGCAAGTGACCGTCGGCGGCGAGAGTCCGGTGGTCGTGCAGTCCATGACCAACACCGACACCGCCGATGCGGTGGGCACGGCGATACAGGTAGCACAGCTCGCCAAGGCCGGATCGGAACTGGTGCGCATTACGGTCAACAGCGAAGAGGCCGCCGCGGCCGTGCCGGAGATCCGCGCGCGCCTCGATGACATGGGCGTGGGCGTACCGCTGATCGGCGACTTCCATTTCAACGGGCACCGGCTGCTGACCAGGCATCCGGCCTGTGCCGAGGCGCTCGCCAAGTTCCGCGTCAACCCGGGCAACGTCGGCCGCGGCCGCAAGAAGGACGAACAGTTCGCCACACTGATCGGCTTCGCGCGCGATCACGCCAAGCCGGTGCGCATCGGTGTGAACTGGGGCAGCCTGGATCAGGAACTGGTGGTGCGGATGATGGACGAGAACGCCCGGCGTGCCCAGCCGCTGGACACCGCCGAGGTCACGCGCGAGGCGCTGATCGTCTCCGCCCTGGAGAGCGCACAACGTGCCGAGGAACTCGGCCTGCGCCACGACCGGATCATCCTGTCGGTGAAGATGAGCGGCGTGCAGGATCTGATCGCCGTGTACCGCGACCTCGCCCGACGCTGCGACTATCCGCTGCACCTGGGTCTGACCGAGGCCGGCATGGGAACCAAGGGTATCGTCGCCTCGACCGCGGCGCTCGCGGTGCTGTTGCAGGAAGGCATCGGCGACACGATCCGGATTTCGCTCACGCCCGAGCCCGGCGGCGACCGCACCCAGGAAGTCGTCGTCGCGCAGGAGATCCTGCAGTCCATGGGACTGCGCGCGTTCACGCCGCAGGTCGTCGCCTGCCCCGGCTGCGGCCGTACCACCAGCACCACCTTCCAGCAGCTCGCCCAGGACATCCAGTCCTATCTGCGCCAGCAGATGCCCGTGTGGCGCACGCAGTATCCTGGCGTCGAGAACCTCACCGTCGCGGTGATGGGCTGCGTGGTCAACGGGCCCGGCGAGAGCAAGCACGCCGACATCGGCATCAGCCTGCCCGGCACCGGCGAAGTGCCGGTCGCGCCGGTGTACGTCGACGGCGAGAAGACGGTGACGCTCAAGGGCGAGACGATCGCGCAGGACTTTCAGAAGATCGTCGACGAGTATGTGCAGCGGCGTTTCGGATAACCGCAATCGTCCTCTGGTAAAGACCAGGCCTCGACGGGAAGGGTGACCAGAGAATCAACGTTCAGCGATCCGAGTACCCTGAGCCACTACACCCGCTCAGCATCTCAGCCGGCTCCGTCGATCGCTTGACCGACGGCGACCGCGGCAGACGGGTACTCCAACCCTGCACCCTCACCTCTGTTCAGGTGGCAGCGCCATTTTGCCGAAGCGGGACAGCGCGGCACGGCGTTCGCGGGCGATGCGGCGTACTACTCCGACCATGGGCTTGAGTTCGATGGCAGCGGCTATGGCCTCGTAAAAGCTGGCCGTCTTGCGTGCTTGGTTGGGCGCTGACTCGAACTGCGGCCGGTGGGGTTCATCCAGAATTTCGTCCTTCACGAGACGGCCCTCACAGGAAACGGGAATGTCAGGGACGAGAGAATAGACGAAAGCACGCCGGCATTGGGCGATATTTTTCGATAGCTGGAATCGATGACATCGAATCGACCGCGCCCCAATCCCAGAGCAAGGCACCGTACCGCACTGAGTGAACTGCGTGTTCTTCACCTGGACCAGCCGGATCAGCTGGCAGCGCATGCGACTGCGAAGTCGATTGCACAGCCTGCAAGTTGACCGCCCTATGGCATCTCTTCGCCCTTCTTTACCGGCCCGTAAGGCGCATCGCGATGCTTGTCGTGGTAGTGCATGCGGTACTGGGTGAAGCGCTTGAGGTCGTCGAAGTGCAGGAAGGGATTGCCGGCGATCTGTTCGCGCAGGGTCGAGGTCTCGGCGATGGCATAATTGTGGCCGGGACGGATCAGGGTTTCCTGGGGCAGTTTTTCGCGCATATCCTTCAGCGTCCAGAACATCTGTTCCGGGTCGCCGCCGCGCAGGTCGCAACGGCCGCAGCCGTAGACGAACAGCGTGTCTCCGGTGATGAGATCGTCGCCCAGCCGGTAGCAGGCGGAACCGGGCGTATGGCCCGGGGTATGCAGAATCGCGATCTCGGTGTCGCCCAGCGCGATGCGGTCGCCGCCATGGTGCAGCGTCGGCAGATCGAGACACCGCCCCCAGAACTGCGCCTCGGGTTTCAGCAGGTGGATCTGGGCATCGAAGCGACGCAGGAGTTCCTCTATACCGTTGATGTGGTCGTGGTGGCTGTGGGTGAGCAGTATATCGGTGATGATCACGTCGCGGGCACGTGCCAATTCGAGGATGGCCGGCACGTCCCAGGCGGGATCGACCACCGCAGCGCGGCGGCTGGCGAGATCCTCGATCAGGTAGATGAAATTCTCCATCGGCCCGAGTTCGAGCGCGTGAATGCGGTAGGGTTGATGCGAAGGCATGCGCACCTCCTGCGACGGGATGGTGCGATTATCGCCAGACTTGGCTGGTGACTCAAACGCTGCGGTCAGGCGTGTGCGTCGCCCCATGATCGAACCTTGAGGAAGACATGTCATGCACCCACAGGTCACCCATCCCGATCCAGGCGCGGAGTACTTCTTCGAGGAAGGCTGCCACATCCTCGAGTCCTGGAACGATGCCTCCGACCCGCAGGCATCCATCGCCCGCGCCCGGGTGGCACCGGGCACGGGCACGCGCTGGCATGCCCTGACGGACGTGACGGAGCGGTATCTGATCGTGGCCGGCAGCGGCCGCGTCGAGGTCGGCGTGCAACCACCGGAAGAGGTGCGGGCGGGGGATGTGGTCGTGATCCCGCCGGGAGAGCGGCAACGGATCACCAATACCGGAAGGGACGATCTGATTTTCTACGCAATCTGCACGCCGCGTTTCACGCCGGAATGCTATCGCCCGCTGGAGTGAACTCCGGAGATCAGGCCGCGGTCCGCGGCAGGCCGAACTTCACCCGCAACTTGCGCAACGTGGCGGCACCGATGCCGGGCATGGCGAGCAGATGCCGGTCGTCGGCCGCCCGCACCTGTTCGGCATTGCGGAAGCCGGCCGCATACAGAGCGCGCGCAATGCGCACATTCACGCCGGCTGCCCTGACCTCACGGAAGAACTGCTGCGCATCATCCTGGGACGACGGCGGTATCGAGGGCGTCACGGCATGCGTTTCGACCGCCGGCGCGGCCGGCCCGACGGGCCCCGGGCGGCGGGGGACGGTGCGACGGATGAGCTTGTGCCGTGGCTGCGCATCGGCGGCGCTCAGACCGGTGACGGCCAGGAAGTGTCGAGCAGCGGCCAGCAGCAGCAGCGCCGCCAGAATCTGCGCCACCGCCTGGTTTCGCGGGAGATCAACCAGAACGGCGTGCGAGGCCAGGCCCGCGGCCCAGGCGACGCACAGCGATGCGAACAAGGCGAAGCCGCCCGTCCACAGACGCCCCTGATTGCGCGGCAGGCACTGCATGCAGGAGCGCGTCAGGCGTTCGGCGATCTGGTCGAACCAGGTGCGTTCCTGATAGAGGTAGTCGTCGTAATTCATGGGCGTTTCCTGCGTTTTCCACACTGTATCCAAGTCTGTCCCACTACGACTGTGACCGCTGCCGCATTCGGCGCGGGGTCGGTGCGCGCCGGAGCGGCCGGCACAACGCCCACGGGACCTTGTCGGCAGGCCGCGCATGCCTTTTAATGCGATCATCGGGCGGCCGCGATCACGTTCCGAACCGCAAGATCAAGCGATTGAAATTACTGAAATATACATTGAACATCCGAGACCGTGAAGCCCGCACCGCCCGGATCATGCAGCCCGCCGACGCCGACGCCTTCCTCGCCATCCTGCGAGAGATCCTCCAGCTCCACCCCGCGGGCCTGAGCGAATTCGACCTGCTGCAGCGCCTGCGCAACGATCGGCGGCTGACGTTCGGCAACGAACGCCTGGATGACCCCCAGACATTGTTTCGGACGCACTTCCTGCTGTTCCATCATCTGTACCGCCTGCGCGATGAGTTGCACCGGACGCGCAGCGGCGACCTGGACATCCACGCCCTGAACATCCGCCTGCGTTCGACCACCCCGGAGGCGCCCGCTGCGCTGGCCCGACCGGACCCCTTGAGCGTCTATTACCTGGACCTGGCCAACCTGGACGGCACCAGCGCCGCCGACATCGACCACATGCTCGGCCGGTTCTGGGCACGTTTCTGCCGCTATGACCGCCGTGGTGAAGCGCTGGCCGTGCTCGGACTGCCGGCGGACGCCGACGACGACGCCATCCTGCGTCAGTACCGGCGCCTCGCGATGCGCCACCACCCCGACCGTGGCGGCGAACGGGCACGCCTGCAGGCGATCAATGCCGCGATGGCGATCCTGGACCCGCGGCGCAACTGACCGCCCTGCCCGTACCGGAATATGAGTGCCTACAAACTCGTTCTCCACCCGTTGCGGCCTTCTGCGATTCCGCATTCTCCGACCGGGCTGCCAGCCGCCCTGGGTGAGATGGGGCTGATCGGCGCCGCCTTCGAGCTCGATGGACGCCGGCATTTCCGGACCGGCCCGCGCTTCCTCGACCACTTCATCTTTCTCGGCTGCTCGCCCGTTGTGGAACTCGATCCGCCTGCCGGTGACCCTGACGGACACGCGCGCGCCGGACGCTTCTGTCATATAGAACCGCAGGCTCCCACGCCGACGCCGCGTCTGCGCGGACGGGCCGATCACCCGCCCCGTTGCCGGCAGTGCCGCCGGCCCGTCGAGCAGGCCCTGCTCGGCGAGGCAGCGGTGGGCGGCAGACTGATCTGTCCGGGGTGCGGAGCCGCCGCGGAGCTGGAGCGGCTCAATTGGCGACAGGCCGGCGGTTATGCGCGTGTATTCCTCGATGTCTGGGGGATCCATCCGGCCGAGGCCGTGCCCGACGACGCATTGTTGGAGACCCTGGCCGGTCTCACGGACAGTCCCTGGGGATTCTTCTATACGGAAGACTGACTTCCTCTGCGGATGAATCCGCGCTCCCGCCTGTGCGACAATGCGGCCCTGATCTAAGGACCGGCGCCGACTTCCCCGGGCGTCCGGCAGCGGAGGCACCCAGCGATGTCCAGTGAAGAGATTTCCCAGGAAGAGCGCATCCTGCGCATGATGAAGAAGGTCCTCACGGACGTGGCCAAGGATACCCATGCCCAGCCCGGCTTCCGCCACCCCCTGTCGGACAACACCATCCAGGGCATCCGCGATTGCCTGGCACTGATCGCCGCCCGCGAACGCGAGCTCGTCGAGGCGCGCGGCAGATCCATGGACATGCGGCCGCGCTTCATCGACGAACCCAAGAAAACGGTGGTCGTGCCGCTGGACTCGTTGAAGAAAAGCAAGCCCGCCAGCGACAACTGAAGCCCCTCCCGTGGCCACCTCCGGGGCGACGACGCGGAATAGCTCCGCAAAATGCCGGGTTATTGGCATCCCCGGAAGTCTGGCACTATAGTGCGCGAATCCGCACCTCGAGGACTGGAACATGAGCGATTTCGGCAATGCCACCCAGGAAGACCGCATCTCCCTGACCCGCGCCGTCATAGGCCTGCTGGAGAGCTGGGGCATCGGCCCCCGGGAGGCGATCATGATCCTCGCGCTGCCCGAGGACACGACCGTACGCAATATGCATCGCTACCAGATGGACACGCCGTTTCCGGATTCCCCGGATGTGATGGAGCGCATCGAACACCTGATCGGCATCGCCGACGCGTTGCGCACCACCTTCCCCCGCAATCCGCAGATGGGTCCATTGTGGATGCACCGTCGCAACCGGCACTTCCGCCGCCGCACCCCCGTCGATCTCATGGTCGAAGACGGCCTGAACGGCGTCATCGCGGTGCGCACCCACCTGGACTGCTCATTTGCCTGGGCGGCATCCGGCTCGACCGCCACACCCTGCACCTGAAAAGACCGCACCCGGAAACGCGAACCCCGCCTGAAAGGCGGGGTTTTTCGTTGGGTCGGCATCGCGGCTGCATCAGCCCCTGACCGGCCGCACCTTGGCCGCCGCCGTCTTGGCGCGCACGCGCGCCTCATCGGCCGTGTCCGCGCAGGCCAGCGCCACGCCCATACGACGCCGCTCGAAGGATTCGGGTTTGCCGAACAGGCGCAGTTCCGACTCCGGCACGCGCAAGGCCTCGTCCACCCCTTCAAATGCGATGCCGGCCGCCTCCAGCTGGCCATAGATCACCGCGCTCGCGCCCGGCCGGCGCAATGCGACGGAGACCGGCAGCCCCAGGATGGCGCGCGCATGCAGTTCGAACTCGCTCTGGGCCTGGCTGACCATCGTAACCATGCCGGTATCGTGTGGCCGCGGACTCACCTCGCTGAACCAGACCTGATCCCCCTTCACGAACAGCTCCACACCGAAGATGCCGCGGCCACCGAGGCTGCCGGTGACGGCGGCCGCGATCTCCCGCGAGCGCGCCAGCGCCGTCGGGGACATCGGCTGTGGCTGCCAGGATTCGACATAGTCGCCCTTGACCTGCACATGGCCGATGGGCTCGCAGAAATCCGTCCGCACCTGCCCGTCCTCTCCCAGGGAACGGACCGTGAGCAGGGTGATCTCGAAGTCGAAATCGATGCGTTCCTCGACGATCACCCTGCCGCTCCGCACCCGGCCACCCTGCATCGCATAGTCCCATGCTCCCTCGATGTCGGCGGGTGACGCGGCGCTCGACTGGCCCTTGCCCGACGACGACATCACCGGCTTGACGATGCAGGGATAGCCTGTCACCCGATCGGCGGCCGCGCGCAGCTCTTCGAGAGTCCCGGCGAAGGCGTAGCGCGAGGTCGGCAACCCCAGCTCCTCGGCGGCCAGTCGCCGGATCCCTTCGCGATTCAGGGTCAGCTGAGCGGCGCGCGCGGTAGGGATGACCTCGGTCAGGCCGGCCGCCTCGGCCTCGGCCAGGGCCTCGGTGGCGATGGCCTCGATCTCCGGCACGACCAGATGCGGGCGTTCCTGCTCGATCAGCGCACGCACGGCGGCGGGATCGGCCATGTTGACGGCGTGGGCGCGATGGGCGACCTGATGTCCGGGCGCATCGGGATAACGATCCACGGCGATCACCTCCACACCCAGCCGTTGCAGGGCGATGATCACCTCCTTGCCCAGTTCGCCGCTGCCGAGCAGCATCACGCGCGTCGCCGTGTCCGACAATGGGGTACCCAAACGCATCTCATTCTCCTTCATGGAAAAAATTGGCAAAACCCCGCCGCCGGAGCAACGTGTTGCATGGGCGGCATGCTCGCGCGTGCGCGGTAAAGTCGGCCCGGGCGCGGCCGTTACAGCTCACTGTTCAGGCCTGACAAAAATCAATGCGGGCCTGGCCGCAGGCAAGGCCCGAAGAAGGCCACCGACAGATCCGCCACTCCCCACGCACCACCGGCCAAGAGGATGTCGCATGCAGGTTGAAGCCTTTTTCGATGATGGGCGTACATTCACCCTGACCTATGTCGTCTATGACGCAGCCAGCGGAGACGCCGTCGTCATCGATCCGGTTCTCGATCTCGACACCACACCCTGGCGGACCTTCACCGAATCCATCGACAAAGTGGAGCGATTCGTGGCGGACCGGCGGCTGAAGGTCCACTGGATCCTCGATACCCATGTCCACGCCGATCATCTCTCCGGCGTCCACGAACTCAAGCGGCGCCTGCGGACGAGGGCCGCGATCGGCAGCAATATTGCCGTAGTGCAGGAGATCTTCAAAGGGGCATTCAACCTGCCGCAGGATTTCCCCACCGATGGCCGCCAGTTCGACCGGCTCCTCCGGGACGGAGATGTGCTCGAGGCCGGGACCCTGAGCATCGAGGTCATTCACACGCCGGGACACACCCCGGCCTGCAGCACCTACAGGATCGGCGACGCCGTCTTCACCGGCGACGTGCTGTTCATTCCGGACGTGGGGGTGGCCCGTTGCGACTTTCCGCGCGGCAGCGCCCGCGACCTGTACAGATCGGTCATCGAACGCCTGTATACCCTGCCCGACGACACGCAGGTCTACGTGGGACACGACTACCCGAACGGCCGCGACATGCGCTACCGGACCACCATCGGCGAATCCAAGCGCAGCAACATCGACCTGCCCGCCGGCACGACGGAAGACGAGTTCGTGCGCCGGACCGAGGCCCGCGACAGAACCCTGTCGGCGCCGCGACTGCTGTTCCCCAGTCTGCAGGTGAACATCAACGCCGGCGCGCTGCCCGCCGCGGAAGGCAACGGCGTCGGTTACCTCAAGATCCCCTTGAATTATCTCTGACACAACCGAGCAGATCAGACCCGCCGCCCGAGGAGGCCGAACGTCATGATGAGCGTCAAACTGGATCGCGTACTCGACAGTCTGTCACGGCATTACCAGCCTTTCACCCTGCTGTCGCCGGAGCGCCTCTCCGAGGTGGTGAACATCGTCCGCTTCATCGAGATGCGCAAAGGGGAGATCTTCCAGATCACCGGCGGCAAGGGACACGATTATCTGTTCGTGGTCGAAGGCCGGCTGGAGGTCATCTATTCCGGCGCGGTCAAATCCATCGCCGGTCCCGAGGACACCCGCCGGCGTCCCGTGCTGCTGCCGCCGTCCCCCGGCACCAGCACCCTGGTCGCCCGGGAAGATTCCATCATCTGCCATGCCGACCGGGATCTGCTCGACAAGCTGATCTCCTGGGACGAAGTGGTCCACATGATGGAGGACACCGATGCCGAGATGTATCGCCTGATGGAACGGGTCCGCAACTCGCTGGTGTTCCGCCGCCTGCCGCTGGAGACCGTGGAGCTGGCCTTCAAGCGCATGAAGTGCCAGGAAGTGAAGCGCGGCCAGGAGGTGATCCGCCAGGGCGAACAGGGCGATGCCTATTACATCATCACCGAAGGCACCGCCGAGGTGTACCAGCTCGGCGTCTACGACAGCAAGCCCCACAAGATCGCCGATCTCAAGGCCGGCGACGCCTTCGGCTGCGAGGCCCTGATATCCGGCAGCACACGCTGCGAAACGGTGCGCATGACATCCGATGGCCATGTGCTGGTGCTCGACAAGACAGCCTTCGAAGAGCTTATCAGCACGCCGCTGATCAAGACCGTGCATCCGAATGTCGCCAGGACCATGCTGGAGACCGGCTACGACCTCATCGACGTGCGCTATTCCGAGGAGTACGACGAGCACCACATACCGGGCGCCACGCTGATCCCGCTCTACGAGCTGCGCAACCGCCTGCATGAGATCGACAGGAGCCGCAAGTACATCGTCTATTGTCACGGTGGGGCGCGCAGCGCGGTCGCGACGCTGATCATGGCGCAGAACCAGATCGACGTGGTGTCCCTGGAAGGCGGCATCCGCAGCTGGCCATTCGAAACCCAGAGCGTATACGAAAAGGAGATCGTCAGCCGGCAATCCGAAGCGGAGACGGACGAACATCGGAAAGTTTCGAACGCCTGACGGTGCGCGGCAGCGGGACCCGGCAGTCGAGGAGATCCCGCGTGATTGCCGATCCGGACGTCAATCTTCCGTCTTGCACGCCCATTGAAGCGCGGTTGCGGCACGACAATCATCAACTAGACTGAGAAAGCGAACCGATGGTCGGCGGCCGCAAGGCAGGGATGCCCCGTGTGAGTCCGCCGATTCCCTTTCCGTCATGCGTCATCACGCTGGAGAGCCGATACATCATGGCCACCCCTCACAAGACTTCTGCACGGCCGAAATCATCCCCCGCCAAGACTCCGCGCCCAGCCGCACCCCGAAAACCACGCACCAAGACGTCGCGCAGCACAGGCGTCTCTCCTGAACAACGTCACCAGATGATCGCCGAGGCCGCCTATCTGCGTGCCGAACGGCGCGGTTTCTCGATCGGCGACCCGCTGGACGACTGGCTGACAGCGGAGCAGGAGATCGACACGCTGCTGTCGGAGAATGCGGCCCCGGTAACCCAGCAGTAGGGCGCGCGGTCAGCGGCTGGGCCCCGGCCGCTCAGGCCGTCCGCGCCGTGGCTTGCATGCAGCGCGCTCCGGTGCGGCACCGGATGTCTGCGCGGGTGCCTGCGGCGCGTGCGGCAGTCCGGTATGCTGCGTCCGGAATGGTCTGCCGGCGGCCTGCGACTTGGCGCAGCGTCGTCCGCCTGCCGCATCGCCGGTCCCCTTGGGCTGCCAGGTCGGCACCAGGTGGCGCTTGCCGTTGCCGATCAGATCCTCCCTCCCCATGCGCTTGAGTGCCTCGCGCAGCAACGGCCAGTTGTTGGCGTCGTGGTAGCGCAGGAAGGCCTTGTGCAGCCGCCGCACGCGCAATCCCTTCGGAACCGTCACCGACTCGCTGTCGGGCGTCACCTTGCGCAGCGGATTCCGGCCCGAATGGTACATGGCCGTCGCGGTCGCCATCGGCGAGGGCAGGAAATTCTGGACCTGGTCCGCGCGGAAGCCGTTGCGCTTGAGCCAGAGGGCCAGATTGAGCATGTCTTCGTCTGTTGTTCCGGGGTGGGCGGCGATGAAGTAAGGAATCAGGTACTGTTCCTTGCCGGCCTCGCGGGAATATTTCTCGAACAATTCCTTGAAACGGTCGTAGATGCCCATGCCGGGCTTCATCATCTTCGACAGCGGACCCGACTCGGTGTGCTCGGGCGCGATCTTCAGATAGCCGCCCACATGATGGGTCACCAGCTCCTTCACGTAATCCGGCGCCTGTACCGCCAGGTCGTAGCGCAGGCCGGACGCCACCAGCACCTTCTTGATGCCGGGCAATGCGCGCACCCGGCGGTAGAGGCTGATCAGAGGCGCGTGGTCGGTGCTCATGTTGGAGCAGATACCGGGATAGACGCAGGACGGCCGGCGGCAGGCGGCCTCGATCTCGCGGCTCTTGCAGGCCAGGCGGTACATGTTGGCGGTCGGGCCGCCGACGTCGGAGATGACGCCGGTGAAGCCCGGTACGGTGTCACGGATGGTCTCGATCTCGCGCACGATGGAATCTTCCGAACGGCTCTGGATGATCCGCCCTTCGTGCTCGGTGATCGAACAGAAGGTGCAGCCGCCGAAGCAGCCGCGCATGATGTTCACCGAGAAACGGATCATCTCATAGGCCGGAATGCGCCGGCCGGCATAATCCGGGTGCGGCTGGCGCGTGTAGGGCAGCTCGAAGATGCGATCGAGTTCGGGCGTGGTGAGCGGCACCGGCGGCGGGTTCAGCCACACGTCGCGGTCGCCGTGGCGCTGCGCCAGCGCGCGGGCGTTGCCCGGATTGGTCTCCAGGTGCATGGTGCGCGAAGCGTGCGCGTACAGCACCGGATCGTCGCGCACGCGCTCGAAATCGGGCAGGCGCACGACGCTGCGGGCGCGGTCCGCCCGTGGACGCCGCTGGAAGCGGACCGGGATTTCCGTCGGCGCGCCATCGGTCGATGACGGCGATGCCTCGGCACCCGCGTAGGGATCGGGGTGTGGCGCCACCGGGCCGGGCAGATCGATCTCCGTCGAGTCGATCTCCGCCCATCCTTCCGGAAGGCCGCGGCGCATGAAACCCGTGCCGCGGATATCCGTCAGCGCCGTGACGGGTTCACCCGCGGCGAGGCGGTGGGCGATCTCGACGATCTGGCGCTCGCCGTTGCCGTATACCAGCAGATCGGCCTTGGAATCCACCAGGATCGACCGCCGCACCTTGTCGGACCAATAATCGTAATGGGCGATGCGCCGCAGGCTGGCCTCGATGCCGCCGATGACCAGCGGGACGTCGGCCCATGCCTCGCGGCAACGCTGCGCGTAGACGATGACGGAACGATCGGGACGGCGGCCGCCGGCCGCGTCAGGCGTATATGCGTCGTCGGAACGCACTTTGCGGTCGGAGGTATAGCGGTTGACCAGCGAGTCCATGTTGCCGGCGGTCACGCCGAAGAACAGATTCGGCCGGCCGAGCCGGCGGAAGTCGTCCACACCGGTCCAGTCCGGCTGGTCGATGATGCCCACGCGGAAACCCTGCGCCTCCAGCACCCGGCCGATGACGGCCATGCCGAAGCTCGGGTGATCCACATAGGCATCCCCCGTCACCAGGACGATATCGCAGGAATCCCAGCCGAGCCGCTCCATTTCGGCACGGCTGCGCGGCAGCACGGGTGCGATGCCGAAGCGTCGGGCCCAGTAGGGGCGATACGAGAACAGGGGCTTGGGGCTGGACATCGGGCGGCACTCTGGAGCGGCTCCTTACCCGGGGCCACGGACAGGCATTGCGGGCCAGTGGGTCGGAGGCGAAAGTCGCGCTAGTATAGCAGTCCGCCCCCGTTCGGCCGAATGAGTCAATTCCGGCCGGGAACTATGGTAATGTGCGGGCCGCGCGAGACCGCCGGAAGCCGACGAGCATGTCCGAGATGAGCGAAACCGACATCGATGCCCTGCGCCAGCGCCTGCAGACATTGCGCGTGGAGCATCGCGACCTCGATGACGTGATCGCGCGCCTGGCCGGCGACCCGCACATGGATCAGCTGGCGCTCAAGCGCCTGAAAAAGCGCAAACTCGTCCTCAAGGACCTGATCCAGCGCATCGAGAGCGCGCTCATACCCGATCTCGACGCCTGACCGCCGATGGAATCCCTCCTGCTCCTGGCCGGCGTCGCCCTGCTGCTATGGTTCTGGATGCAAGGACTCCGGGCCCGCGAGATCGCGGTCCGTACCGCCCAGGAGTTGTGCCGGCACCAGGGCCTGCAGCTCCTCGACGGCACCGTGGCCCTGAACGGCCTGCGCCTGCGGCGGGCCGCAGCCGGGCATGTGGCGCTGCAACGCACCTATCAGTTCGAGTACACCCGCGACGGCTGTCTGCGGGAGCGCGGTTTCGTGCTCATGCTGGGTCTGCGTCTGGAAAGTGCGGGCGTCGCGGGCGAATAGCGGGGCGCGTGCGCGCCAGGATCAGAAACGCTGGACCTGATCGACGAACAGCCGGTCGGGCGGCAGGCCGCGCGCGATCAGTGCCGCGGACAATCCGGCGAACAGCACCTCCGGGCCGTTGGCGTAGACATCGTGCCCGGCGAGATCCGGGTAATCGGTCAGCAGCCGGGTGACGGCCCGCTCCATGGCCAGTTCCGCACCGGTTCCCCGTCCGCCGGGAGCATCGCTGCCGCCGATCGGCGCGAACCCGAAGTCGTCCAGGGCATCCTGCCAGGCACGGCAGTGATTTTCCAGATAATGGCCCCGGGCTCCGGCCGTGATCCAATAGAGCCGTATGGGCTGACGCATCTCCAGCGAGATGGCATGCTCGATGAGGCTCTTGATGGGTGCGAAGCCGGTCTCGAAGGCGATGAAGATGAGCGGCCGCGTCGACTCCTCGTCCAGCACGAAGCTTCCGAACGGTCCCTCGACGCCGATCGTGTCACGCACCTTCATGCGCGTGAACACGTGATCGGAAAAGGGGTCGCCCGGCCGGCGCCGCACATGGAACTGCAGCACCATCCCGTTGCACGGGCAACTGGCGATGGACTTGTGGCGCGGGGCGATACCGGGAATGTTCAACCGCACATGCTGGCCGGCGAGAAACCACAGCGTCTGGCTGCGCGGCGTGCGCAGATGCAGCTCCATCACATCCTCGGACAAGCGCACCAGCTTGTTCACCTGGGTGGTGAGGGTCTGCACCGGCACGTCCGCCGCCCCACGCGCCTCGACTGCCTCGATCACCAGATCAGAGGCCGCCGAGGTGCGACACATCAGAAACTGGCCGTCCGCACGCTCGCGTTCGTTGAATGCGTAGTCATGATGCAGCGCATCGCCGAGTTCCCCGGACACCAGACGGGCGCGGCATTCGCCGCAACTGCCGCTGTTGCAGCTGTAGCGGATCGACAGTCCGGCGCGCAGCGCGGCGTCGAGCAGGTTCTCTCCCGGCTCGACCGAGAACTCGTGCCCGCTGGGCAGCAACTTGACCTTGGCTGTCACGATCGCTCCTCGGGCGGCGCACCGCGGTTCCGGCGCCGGCGCCCCGTCACATCAGGCGGTAGGGTTCTTCGTCGCCCAGGTTCAGGATCTGGCGCACGATCTCCAGCCCGGCGCCGGTGAAGACATCCTCGTCCCGGTATCCTGCATCCTCGGCCACCACCTGCGCCCCGTCGCGCATCACCACCCGTAGCCGGCATGCCGGAGGGCGCCCCCGCTCGCAGGTGACATAGATGCCCGGCTCGGCATCACCCTCGCGCACCACGGCCATGATATAGCTGTAGATCACCGCGTCACCGCTCTCGATCTCACCGAGCACCACCACCATGAATTCACCGAACTTGTAGCGGCGCCGGGGAATGGCGCGTTTGATATCGGGCTTGTTCAGCATAATTTGGATCCTCTATACCTGGCGACGGACGACCGTGGTCGAACCGTCGGCGCGGCGTCCATCGGCATCTCCCGCCGCATCCTGGCCCAGTGATGATCATGCCGACGGTCGCCTCGCGAAATGGGAACGCAAAAATGCACCTGCGGCCATACCCCGTTCGGAAAGCCCGCCGTCCTTCCCGGCAGCCGACCGGGGATTCTGGACTTGGGTGCACGGATGCCCGGATAATCGACAACCAGCACGGCGCCCGTCCCTGCGCCGCACCGATTCCGCAGAGGATGCAGCACATGCCCTATTTCATCTACAAGATCACGCCAGGCCCGACCCAGATGGTCAAGAACCTGGAACAGCTGACCCAGTTCGAGAAGTTCAATGACGCCAAGAACCACGCGCGCGCCCTGCGCGCCGAGCTGGGAACCGGGACCGACGTCACCATCAAGGTCATCTTCGCGGCCACCGCGCTCGAAGCCGAAGAGAAACTCCTGGAACACCGCGAGGCCCCGATCCTGCGCGAGTGGGAAAAATAGCACCCGGCCGGACATGGAAGAAGACGAATACCGCTCAACCTACCGTACGGTGAATGAACGCCGCTGCGTGCTGGAGAAGGCGCTCAATTCCCGCAAGGTGACCTGCAGCTGCGCCCAGCGCATCCTGCTCGCCGACCGCGAGGCGGTCGGCTGCAAGTCTGATGCCGCCCAGCAGCGCTGCCAGACGCTGCTGAACATCCTGCGGGACAACGCACGCTTCGCCCTGCAGATGACCCATATCGGCGGACCGCTGCCGCACAACAAGGAGATCAAGGTGCAGGTCGGCGGCATGCTGGGACTGCAGGCGCTGCTGCACCCGGAACGCGCCGCCAGCGAAACCGCCGACGACGTCTTCGGACTGCTGAACACCGCACAGGCGCGCTTCGGCAGCCTCGAGCAGCTGCCCTACCAGGACATCGTCAAGCACGTCAGTCATTTCCAGCCGCGCACGCGCCATTCCGAGCGCTGACCGCGCTCACATCGCCAGAGCGGCCTGCACGTTCGCGGCGAGCGCGATCTCGTCGATGGGATAGGTCATTACCCGGAACAGCGGAAAACGCGCCTGCAGTCGTGCCAGCTGATGGGCGTATTCCCTCTCGTAGAACACGATCACCCGTGTCGCCGGCAGCCGCTGCAGCACTGACATAAGGGATTCCAGGCTGCTGGTACGGTCGCGGAAATCCGACTGGAAGTTGAATTCCGCAACTACGATATCGGGCTGCCACTGTTTGACCGCGGCCAACGCCTTCCGCATGGACGTCTCGATGATCACACGGCAGCCCAGCCGCTCGTATAGGGGCGCAAAATTCGGATAGCCGCCGAGTTCGACGATGGACAGCAGGATGGGTGGACTGTTGGCCATGATTCGCTGAGTCTACGTCTGCCGGACGCGCGCATTGTAGCGCGACCGGCGATCGACTTTAACCGCGGCCGACCGTACCGTTTCGTCCGGGGCGGCGACAGTCCCCGCGGCGCTACGAAGCGGGGCGCACCCAGTTGATCTCCAGGGCGGTCTCGGGGCCGACGATGACTTTGTTCAGGGTCATGGGCAGCGCCGACTCCTGTGCGGAAACCGGTATGCGGCCGCCCATGATCTCGGCGTGCGTCTGCGGATACAAGGGTGTGCGCTCGCGGTCGGCGAAACCCTGCGGATAGAGCGGCTGGCTGCTGGCCGGGTCGTATTTGTCGCTCGCGCCGACGGTGTGCAGCAATTCGTGGGCGATCACCACATTGTTCTGTCCCGCCAGCTTGCGCGAGGCGAAGGCGTTAACCACGCCGATCAGCCCTTTCTGCAGACCGAGGGAATGGGCCACGCGATCAGTACGCTCGGGATCGAAATACTGAACGAACATCCGGATGTTGCTGGGCGGACCGCCGTATTCGCGCGCGATACGCCAGGCCCAATAGCGCATCTCGAGGCTCCAGGCCATGATCGCCAGACGCCGACCGTTGGCGGGGGGGACGGGAGGACGCTCGCGTACTGCGGGTGCCAGGCGTACCTGGACCGGTTCGCGGACCGCAAGACCGTAACGCGCCGCCTCGCGTGCCAGAAACGCTTCCACGGGCTCGAAACTCCCGTCGGACAGCGTCGCGATGTAGTGGTCGGTGGCCTCGCTTCCGTCACCGTTGATCGGGTACACGCTGACCCACAAGGGCTCGTCCCAGTCGGTGCTGCGCAGGCGTGTGAGCCAGGCATCGCCAGCCACGGCCAGCAGCACCAGCAGCAGCACCGCAATGCGTAACGTGCGGAACGAACCCGTCTTCTGTCGCGGCCTGGTGGCCATTGCCCGGCGTCCTTCTAAGCATCACACCGACGTGTACATCGGCCACAAAGAGGTAATCTTTGGCTGGGACAGGAGCGCGAAGCCGGTCTGCGGACATCGGCCGGGGGACGACACGGCGTGGTGCGCCGGAACCCGTCCGTCCCTTCCGTGTCCGTTCGCGATTCTGGCGGCGAAAACCGCTTTATCGGAAATTTCCGTGGTCAACGGCTTCCGGCGTCAGTCCTCCGGTGTCCGCCCACGCAGGCGCTTGGTGGCGCCGCGCCGGCGCTTCTCGTCCATGCGCTGCTGACGTTCGCCGGCCGGCACGCGGGTCGCGATGCGCCGCTTGGGCCGGATCAGCGCCCTGGCCAGCAGGGCTTCGAAGCGCTCCCGGGCGTCGGCGCGGTTGCGCTCCTGGCTGCGGAAACGGTTGGCCTCGATCAGGAGCACGCCTTCGCCGGTCACGCGCCGGCCGGCCAGCTTTTCCAGGCGCGATCGCACCGCCGGCGCCAGTCCGGCCCTGCCCAGATGCACCCGCAATTGAATGGCTGTCGCGACCTTGTTGACGTTCTGGCCGCCGGGACCGGGAGAGCGTATGGCACGCCACTCCAGGGCATCGTCAGGGATCTGGGGAAGCTGCGGGGTGTCGGGCATGGCGGCAGGTTAGCGAGGGCGCGGCCGCGAAGGCAAGCGGAAAAGGCACATCGTCCGCAGGTTTGGAGTCCGACCTCCCACGGTCGCATAATCGGAACGCGACACAGCGGCACGGGGAATCCGGACGGCGGGCCGCTATCCCGTCGGCGCAACAGATCAGTCCCAAGTCCGACAGGCTCCCGGGGGGCGCATGAGCGACAAGATCGAGAAATCGGACGTCGAATGGCGTGAGCAACTGACGCCCGAGCAATATCAGGTCACCCGGCGCGCAGGCACGGAACGTCCGTTCACGGGCGAATATTACGATCTGCGTGCCGACGGCGAATACCGCTGTGTCTGCTGCGGCGCGCCGCTGTTCATCTCCGATCACAAATTCGATTCCGGCTGCGGCTGGCCGAGCTTCTATCGCCCGGCACCCGATGCCGCCATCGACGAGTTGCGCGATACCAGCCATGGCATGATCCGCACCGAGGTGCGCTGCAGGCGTTGCGACGCCCACCTCGGGCACGTGTTTCCTGATGGCCCGCAACCGACGGGTCTGCGTTATTGCATCAATTCGGCGGCGTTGGCCTTCAGCCCGCGGAAATGATACGGGATGGCCGCAGGGGCTTCTGCGGCCATCCCGCCCACGGAACCCGCATCCATCGAACACGATGCGGCGGGGAGTCCCGCTGCATGTCGACGCTATCTCTCCTTTCCAAACCTGTTCCACCCGAACAGGCCCGCCAGTCCGCCCAGGAACAGCCAAGCGGTCGCCGGCAGCGGCACGACCTGGACCTGGCCGCGGATCTCACCACCCGGATACATGGCCGTGTGGATATTGATGTACCACAGACCTGCCAGCAGATCCGCCGCCTGCCCTGCCGTGATGGCTGTGGAGCCGACCATGGGGCTGTTCAACCCGCTGATGGCGCCGATATCGACCTGAACACCCGCATTTGCCCCGGCTGGCGCAGGGCCGTGGAAATGGGCCGCCGTCGCGGCACCCGAGAGATCACTGAAGGTGACGTTCCAATCCAGCATATTCGTCACATCGTCGAATGTGACCGTTGCCGTGCCGCTTCCCGGACTCGGGTTGGACGGCACCTCCTGAGCACCGCTGAGAGATGCGAACAGGTTGATCGTGACTGCCGACGCGCCGGCCGGACCGAGGCCGCAGACCAGCAGCACCAGAACGCGAAACAATGCGATTCCAGACATAGACCCTCCTTGCGCATGGATTGACCGTGGATATCGCGCGACACAGCTGGATACTTCGAGCTGCGGACGACATCCGCACGCAATAATCATGCGCACGCCATCGACGAAATTGAATAGACATATCAGTCAGTTACAGGTTTCGCCTTCATCGATCCGGAAAAAGTGTCAGAGTTGCCGACGGCGAAGGCCCGGCCGACGGCGGTGACGGCGGCGCAATCCCGCCCCAATTCAGCAGCTTGTCGCGCACCGAGCCACGGAGAGTTCACTGTCGGAAAATCAGAAACGACGCCCCGGAGGAACCTCAGCCTTCCGCGCCCGGGCCCTGCCCGGGCATCCCGTCCGAAGCGGCATCACGCAAAGGTATGCGGGCCGTGTCGGCACGCACCTCACGTTCAGGCAGGATATCCCGTACCCGTGCCAGCGCACGTGCCGCGGTGGCACGGTAAGCCGTCAGCTTGCCGCCGTAAATGGACAGTACACGGCCATGATGTGAGAGATTCAGCCGCGTATCGCGCGAACGCGTGAAAGCGGAGCCTCCGTCCGCGGGCAACGTCCGCAGCCCGGCAAACGCCTCGACAGGCTCCAGTCGCGTGTACCCGGGAAAGTAGTGGCACACCGTCTCGAGCAGGTAGGCGACCTCGTCGGCACTCGGCGCGACCGCTGCGGGGTCGCCCTGATAGCGGCGCTCGGTGGTGCCGACCAGCGTCAGGCCGTCACGCCACGGCATGACGAACACGGCGCGACCGTCGCGCGGCGCCTCCGTATAGTAGACCCCCCGCGTCAGACGGTGCGGCAGCACGATATGCGAACCCGCGACCCATTCCATAGCCGGGCCCGACGTGGCCGGTTCGATGGATTTCAATACGGCATCAACCCAGGGCCCGGCGGCGTTGATCAACACTGCGCAACGCAGCCGGGATACACCCGAGGCATCACGGTAACGCACGTGTACGGACGCGTGATCCGCGACGGCATCGAGCAGCCTCGCCGGCATCAGCAGGCGGGCACCCAAGGTCTCGGCGGAACGCACGACCGCACGGGTCAGTTCCGCGTCATCGGTCTGGGCATCGAAATACCGGAAGACCGCCTGCAAGCCCGACTGGCGCAGGCCATCGAGCGTCGGCCAGTCGTTGCGCGGCAGGGAGCGGAAACGCACCTCCGGGCCGAGCCCGCCCAACAGGGCGTAAAGACCCAGGCCCGCTCTCAGAAACGCCGGCCGACGGCGTGTCTCGCGGTAGACGGGGATGTGGTGCGGCACCAGGCGAACCAGGCCGGGCGCATTGCGCAGCAGCAGCGCGCGCTCGCGCAGACACTCGCGGACCAGACGGAACTGTCCTGTCTCCAGGTAGCGCAGACCACCGTGGATGAGTTTGCTGGAACGACCGGAGGTACCGCTGGCGATGTCCGCCTGCTCCAGGATCAGCACACCGTAGCCGGCTGCGGCCGCGGCCTGGGCAACGCCGGCGCCGTGGATGCCGGCTCCGACCACCACCACATCGACGTCAGGCGAGCTCATTGCCGGCAAGACGCGAATCACCCAGCAGCTCGCCGATGGCCATGGTCTCGACGAAGCCGATCCCCCGTCGGCCGAGTGCGACGGCCTGATCGGCATCATCGGCCTCGTAGGCCATCCACTCCCAAGGCCCCGTCCATAGCGCCGTCGACGGCAGGCGCGTCCGGTTGATGATCAGATAATCCGGCGCAAGGGCCCGCGCGCGGCGCTCGTGCTCCGCATCCCAGGCGGCGACGATCCAACCGATTCGAACCGGTGCCGCCAGGCGCGCGGCGAACAGAAAGGCATCATCGCAGGCGATCAACACCGATTGGGCGCGCGCCGGCTCCAGCGCCTTCCATATGGCCGCGTGCACCACCTCGATGCCGAAATGCCGGAGGCTCTCACCCTTGACCTCGACAAAGGCGACCACCCTCGGTACGGTCGCAAGCCATGCGGCCACCTCGGCGAGCGCGGGGACCGCCTCGTCCCGGAAGCGATCGCCGAAACGGGTGGGCTCGCCCACCGCACGCTGCCGCAGCGCGGCAGCCGACAGATCGAACACACGGCCCGGAGCGCCGCCGGTGCGCGCGAGATCCGCGTCATGCAGCAGCACGGGCACACGGTCGGCACTCAGCTGCACATCGAACTCCAGATAGCGCGCGCCGGCCGCCACGGCCTCACGCAACGCCAACAGGGTGTTCTCGGGGAAGCGCCGCGCATAGCCGCGATGGGCGACCAGACGGGGCGGTGCTGCGGATGGCGGCGGCGGAACGGACATCGGACTCTGCGGCTCGGGCACGATGTGCACCAGTGTAGCGGCCCACCCGGAACCAGGTCGACTGTCGCTTACTGTCCGTGGGCCCCGCTGATCGCGCCCCGCATCGCTTCCTGCCAGCGCTGCCAGCGCCGCTGGAGGGTGGCATTGGATGTTGGCTCGAAACGCTCGGAACAACTGCGGTTCCAGATTTCGCCGGACGCCTGCGCCAGGAGGAAGGCCACGCCGCGCAGCGTCGCCTCGCGCTCGACGCAGCGCAACACCGGCAACCCGCTGAGATCGGCCAGCCGCTGACAGAGTCCGTCCAGCGCAGCCAGACCGCCACTGATCCGGATGGCGTCGATACCGGGCTGCAGCCGCCGCATGCGGGCAAGGTTCTCCCACAACATGAACACAATGCTCTCCGCGACGGCCACGCCCTGCGCCCAGGGCTCGCCCGCGCCGACGAACCGGCTCGGGAAATGGCCGATCCACCAGGGCGAGCCAAGTCCCGCGATGCCGTTCAGGAACACGGGAATCTCACCCTCGCGCTGCAGCCAGCGCGGCAACCGTCGCTCGATGTCCGTCAGCCCGAGCTCATCGCGCGCCCAGTCCAATGCAACGCCCGCGCCGTTGACAGTCCCTTCCACCACGTAGTCGCACCGCGTGGCGTCGCAATACACCGGACCGCGCAGCAGGCCGTCGGCGGCGTCCGGAAGCCGCTCCAAGGGTCGCTGCAGGAACGCGCCGGTACCGAGATTTACGTGTACCTGCGCACTCTCCGGTCGGCCATCGCCGTACAACGCAGCGGCCTGATCACCGGTGACGACGGAAAGCGGAACGGCATGGGTACCGATCGCCATCATCCCGTACGCGTGGCGGGTGGGCACGCAGTCGGGCAGCCAGTCGCGTGCAATGCCGAACAACCGCAGCAGCTCCGGGTCCCAGTTGCCACTGCCGAGGCTCCACAACAGGGTGCGCGACGCGTTGGCCGGATCGACGAGGCACGGCCCGCCCGGGATCAGCCGAGCTATCAGATAGCTGGCCAGCGGACCGCAGGCCAGCCACCCGCCATGGCGGGCGCGCACGACGGCATCGACATGATCCAGACACCAGCGCAGCTTGCTCGCGCCGTAGTGCGGCGACAGCGGCAGACCCGTGCGCGCGCGTACGGACTCGGCCTGCGCCGCGAGAGTCTCCAGCCAACGCGCATTGCGCCGATCCTGCCAGCTCAACACGGGCGTGAGCGGCGTGCCGCTGGCGCGATCCCAGCACACCACATTGGATCGCTGGGTCGCAAGGCCGGCGGCCCGGATGTGTTCTGTCCGCCGGCCGAGTTGGCGGGCGATATCGTCGATAACGTCGGTGAGCGACTGAGCAAGCTCGATCGCATCCTGCTCCACCCAGCCGGGATGCGGCATGGCGGTGGCGACCGCGGCGCGCGCCTGCGCCAGCAGCTCGCCGTCAGCAGTGAAGACCTGTGCGCGGGTGGAGTGCCCGCCCTGATCCAGAGCGAGAAACCACGGCAGCCGGCCGCGTGCGCGCATCGGGGGTCGGTCAGCCGGACAGTCCGAAGGCATGGCCGGCATCGAGTTCGGCCCGGGTCGCGTCGCGGATATCCATGACCTCGAACATGAAGTGCAGCCGCTTGCCTGCCAGCGGATGATTGCCGTCGACGGTCACCTCCGCATCATCGACGGCCGTCACCACGAAGGGGCGTGTGCTGCCATCGGCAGCCTCGCCCTCGAGCTGCGCACCGACCGTGCGTGCCTCGGGCGGAATCGCGTCGGCGGGCACGCTCATCTTCAGAGCGGGGTCACGCTCACCGTAGCCCTCAGCCGGTTCCAGGAGCACCTCGGCTTTGGCGTCGACGGCCAGCCCCTCGAGCGCCTGCTCGACCTTTGGAAAGGCCCCGCCATAGCCGCCGTGCAGATAGATGAGATCGTCGCGATAGGCCAGCGCCTGTTCGCCGCCCTGTTCGAAGACGACATATCGCAGCCTCACAACCTTGTCCTTGCCGATGCGCTGGTAGTTGCGCTGCTTGATGAACTGAACGGGCTTGGTATCCATGGGGCCTCGCCGGAGGGTTGAATGAGCCGCATTATATCGGCCCGCCGGACCGGGAAAATCCCCAGCCACCATCGGGTTGAGCGATTGACATAAGCTGTGTCCACGGCGAAATTGCGTATAATTGCGGCTCAAGCGCAGCCCAATGCGCCACATGGACACGACCATGACCAAACGCATCACGCCCGCCCGGTCCACCCCGCCCATTTTCGATGACTTCGACACCGAGAGCGACGAGGTCTACGATCCGGATTTCGAGGGCATCGTCCGTCAGATGCTGGTGCGCATCGGCGAGGAACCCGGGCGCGAGGGGCTGAAGCGCACCCCGTTGCGGGTCGCCAAGGCCATGGACTTCCTCACCAGCGGCTACGACATGACCGTGCAAGACGTCGTGCGCAATGCGGTCTTCGAAGAGAAGTGCGAGGAGATGGTCATCGTCAAGGACATCGAGTTCTACTCGATGTGCGAGCATCATATCCTGCCGTTCTTCGGCAAGGCGCACGTCGCCTATCTGCCGGACAACAAGGTCATCGGCCTGTCCAAGGTCGCGCGCATCGTGGACGTCTTCGCGCGCCGCCTCCAGGTGCAGGAACGTCTGACCAACCAGATCGCCGATGCCATGATGGAGATCCTCAACCCGCACGGGGTCGCGGTCATCATCAAGGCCAGCCATTTCTGCATGATGATGCGTGGCGTACAGAAGCAGAACAGCTCCACCGTCACCAGCGCCATGCGCGGGACCTTCCGCGAGAATGCGCGCTCCCGCGCCGAGCTGATGGATCTGATCAAGGACTGAGGCGAGTGCCGCGCCCCGGAGGGGCATCCCAGGCACCATCCGCCAACCCTATGGCGATCCAGGTTGCATCGGACCGCCACGCTCGCCATCATCCCCGCATGCCGCACACCGCACGCCAGTCAGCGCGTCTCAGGTCGCTGGAGCACCTTTGCTTCAGCAACAGCTTCGCCCATCTGCCGGAAGACTTCTTCGCGCGTGTGCTGCCAACGCCGCTCGCAGCTCCCTACCTCATCAGTTTCAATCCGGCCGCCGCCGCCCTGATCGATCTCGACCCCGCGGAGGCCGAGAGGCCCGACTTCCCGGTGATCTTCAACGGTGGCAAGCTGCTGCCCGGCAGCGCCCCCATCGCCACGCTGTATGCCGGACACCAGTTCGGCCACTATGTCCCACAGCTCGGTGACGGGCGCGCCATCATACTCGGCGAAATCCTGACGCAGAATGGAGCGCGCTGGGAATTGCAGCTCAAAGGCGCCGGACAGACGCCCTTCTCACGCGGCGGCGACGGGCGCGCGGTACTGCGCTCGACCATCCGGGAATACTTGTGCAGCGAGGCGATGCACGGGCTTGGCATTCCCACCACGCGGGCGCTGTGCATGATCGGTTCCGACGAGGAAGTCTATCGGGAATCCATCGAGACGGGGGCGATGCTGCTGCGTATGGCACCGAGCCACGTCCGCTTCGGTTCCTTCGAGGTATTCTACTACCGGAATCGCTTCGATGCGCTGCGCACGCTCGCCGACTACCTGATCGCGCATCACTATCCCGAGCTCGGTGACCGCACCGACCGCTATCTCGCGCTCTACCGGGAAGTGGTGGTACGCACGGCGCGGCTGCTCGCCGACTGGCAGCTGGTGGGCTTCGCGCACGGTGTGATGAACACCGACAACATGTCCGTACTCGGCCTCACGCTGGACTACGGCCCTTTCGGCTTCATGGACGACTACGAGCCCGGCTTCGTCTGCAACCATTCCGACCACCATGGCCGCTATGCCTTCGACCGCCAGCCGGAGATCGCCCTGTGGAACCTGAGCTGCCTCGGCCAGGCCATGCTGCCCCTGTTCGACGAGCGTGCCGAGGCGGCGGCGGAGCAGGCCACGGCCCAGTTCGACGCGTACCGGGAGGCCTTCCAGGCACGCTATCAGGCCGGACTGCGGGCGAAACTCGGACTGCGCGATTCGCGGCCCGGCGACATGGAGCTCGCCGACCGGCTGCTGGCGCAGATGGCCGCCGAGCGCCGCGACTACACCGGCACCTGGCGTCGACTCGCCGGGTTCAACAGTGCGCAGTCGGCCGTGCAGCCTGCTTCGCTGCGAAATCATTTCATCGACCGCGAAGCCTTCGACCGCTGGGCGGACGACTATGGTACGCGTCTGCGTGCCGAGCACAGCCGCGACGCGGCGAGACGGGCCGCCATGAACCGTGTCAATCCCAAGTATGTCCTGCGCAATTACCTGGCGCAGACTGCCATCGAACGCGCCCGTGACTGCCGAGACTACAGTGAGATCGACCGGCTTCTTCGGGTTCTGCAGACACCCTACGACGAGCACCCTGAAGATGAGGATCTGGCAGAGCCGCCGCCGGACTGGGGTCGTGCGCTCGCCGTAAGCTGTTCTTCCTGAGATTATGCTGCCCGATCTGGCCGAACTCGCGGATCTGGTGCGCACGGCGGCGCGCGAGGAATTGCTGCCGCGCTTCACCCGGGTGACGCAACAGCACAAGGCCGACGGCAGCATCCTCACCGAGGCCGACCTCGCCATCGATGCCCGCCTGCGCGATGAACTGGCGCGACGCTGGCCGGCAATCGCCTTTCTCAGCGAGGAAATGGAGCGGGCCGAACAGGAGCGGCTGCTGCAGACCGCGGGCAGCCTGCTCTGGTGTCTGGATCCGCTGGACGGTACCAGCAACTTCGCCGCGGGGATCCCCTTCTTCGGCGTCTCGCTGGCACTCCTGGAGGACGGCGTGCAACGACTGGGGCTGATCTACGATCCGGTGCGGGATGAATGCTTCTCGGCACGACGTGATGGCGGGGCTTCTCTGAACGCGATGGCGTTGCGCACCGTACCCGCCGGCGTGGAGCTGGGGCGCAGCATCGCGCTGGTCGACTTCAAGCGGCTGGAGCCCGCATTGCGTATGCGCCTGGTCAGCCACCCACCCTACCATTCGCAGCGCAACTTCGGGTCGTGCGCGCTCGAATGGGCCTGGCTCGCGGCCGGCCGGGGCCAGGTCTATCTGCACGGTGGCCAGAAACTGTGGGACTTCGCAGCAGGGAGTCTGCTGCTGGATGAGGCCGGCGGGGCCAGCTGCACCTTGTCGGGAGAACCTGTGTTCGTTCCCTATCTGGCGGCACGCTCGGTGGTCGCGTCACCCGATCCGGAACTGGCTGCGCAATGGCTGGGCTGGTTGCAGGGCGCCGGCCGAGACGGCTAGTCGGCGATCCAACCCTGCAGGGCCTCGATCAGACTCTGCGCCTGGTCCTTGCTTGAAATATTGAACTTGGATTTCTGCACGTATTCCCCATTGCGCTTCTGGTAACGGCGGATGGTGAAGCGGTCGGGGCCATAGTCCCCCTTGGCCTTATCCCAATCCTGGTACCGGAAAATCACTGTCGACCAGGCACCCTTGGACAGAATCTTCTTGTCCAGTTCCTTGACCAACAGCTCGCCGTCTTCTTCATAGTTGACGGTCAGATCATTGACATCAGAAACCATAGCCAGCCATTCCCCACATGTTCTCGGTCGCATGACGCGGGGCATACTCTGGGGCCTCGCACCCGGTTCGTCAAATGCCGGTGCCGGGCTTGGGAAGCCGGCCACGCCCGACGCCGCATGCGGGAATGACGGATTTGGGCTGCAGTCTACGTTCGGACTGTGACCCATTCCCGATTTCAGGGCACAGACGAGGCGTAGCCTGCCGCTAAATAAATCAGTGATGTAACAGCGTTCGGGCCTTCCCCATCGGACGGTCCGCGCCGGCATCCTCAGAGAGAGGTTCGCGGACATGCCATCGACCACCTTACAGCACCGTTCCTCACCGGCGCCCCGCGGCAACAGCCAGCCCCTCGCCCCCTCCGCGTTCAGCGGCGAGACGCGCCTGCGCGAACTCGAACACCTGGCCGAAACGGCGCGTCGGGTCCGCGACCAGGCCGCTGCGGAACTGGCGCGGCAGGGCTCGGCCCATCACATCGCCCGTGACCGTATCGCGGCCGCGGAACGCATGCTGCGGAAGGCTGAGAAGGAAATTGCGGAACTGAGAGCCGAATTGGAGGCCGCACCTTCACCGGCACCGTCGCCGGAACCGGCAACGTCCGTTCAGGATTTCGAGCTGGCGGTCCTGTTGGGTCACAGCAAGGCACGCCTCAACCGTGCCGGTCAGGCCAGCAGCAGCTTCCAGCTGGAGCAGGACAAGCCCGCCTCACCCCGGGTGCGGACGGCTGCCCGCACCGACAGCAGAACCGTCAGGCCGGCGACCGCACGCCGTGGCGCCGCCCCTGCCACCCGCGGCCATGGTTTGGCGCTCGGGCTGCTGGCGACGCTGGGCGTCGGGCTGGTCATCTTCGGTGTATACGTGCTGAACGGCGCTGACGCCGCACCCCAGGCGGTCCGTCAGACGATCGGCACCCTGATCCCTGGCCTGGCCGGCGAGCATGGTACCGACAAGGCGGCCGAACCGGTGCAGGCCGCCACCGCACGGTAAAGGACGGGATAGGGCCTGAAAGGGCTCCCAACCGGGTCGAACACTTGATCTCGCGGCCGTCAGTGCGCGTCCGACCCTCCACCGTTAAAGGCATTCCGGACCATGGCCCCCTGCCGGACAGACACCGAATCCTCTCCGGGACGGTGGTCGAACCTCATCTCATGCAAGGTCCAGCCTGACTCATCCACGACTGTCACGGTCCATGTCCCCGGTCGATCCAGGTGCAGCGCGTTTCTGGAGAAAACGCGCCACCGGGGCCCCCCGACCTCGAAGGAAACCTCCGACACGATCATGCCCGCGTGTGCCCAACGGTGCGTCACGGTCCGGCCGGCCAAGTTTTTCAGTTCGGTGAAGAAATAGATTTCATGATGCCCTGCACCGACGGTCACGAGTTCATCCATCGGCTCGCGATCCATGATCGCGGTGGTGAGAACCGCCCTCTTCACGACACCATCCGGACGGTCGCCTGTCACAGGGTCATCGGCGCCCGCAGCCGCACCCGCAAACCCCAGAGCCAGGCTGGCCGCAATACGAATCACGGATGAAGCCTTTGGCGCCTGACGAGACATGCGCGTCTCCAGTTGCATCGACGATGTATCCAGATTAGCCGGCCTCCCGTGACTGGGCCGGGCGATTCGTCACATACCGACAAGCTTCCCGGCACCCGTCGCACGCGCCGCAAAAACACCTATATTGGCTAGCGAAATTAAAGCCTTCGCTGTCGCATGTCGGCCTTGGCCTGCTACACTACCGTCACACCACGATCCCGCCTAAAGAGCGGCGAAAACTCTCAGTGCGGTATCCGCACGCAATAACGACACGACGAGGAAGTATGTCATGAGTGCACAATTGTCTGTTCAGACCGATGGCGAAGGATTTCTGGTCAACCGGGATGACTGGTCGGAAGACGTCGCCCGCGAACTTGCCCGGGTCGACGATATGGAAATCTCTGACGAGATCATGAACTACATTCTGGAGGCGCGTCGCATGTACGAGGAGGACGGCGTGGTTCCGCCGATCCGCAAATTCGCCAAGGCGATGAACGTCGACAGCAAACATCTATACGATGTCTTCAAGAAGGGACCGATGAAGCTGATCTGCAAGTGGGGCGGCCTGCCCAAGCCGACCGGTTGCGTCTGACCCTGATCCGGACAGCGTGTTATTGGAAACGCCGGCCCTGCGCCGGCGTTTCCATTGACGGACTCAGCCCAGCGCGCGCACGAGGTCCAGGACGGCAGCCGCATGTCCCTTGGCGGTGACGCCGTACAGCGCATGACGGACGATGCCGGCCCTGTCGATGACGAAGGTCGAACGCAGGATACCCATCTTCTTCACGCCGTCCTTCTCCTTCTCCTGCCATACGCCGAACTGCTCGCATACTTCGCCGTCGACATCCGCAAGCAACTGCACCGTCAGCCCGTGTTTGTCGCGGAAAGCCGCGTGACTGCCGCAATCGTCGCGACTCACACCCAGCACGGTGCAGCCGGCACGCTCGAATTCGTCGGCGAGATTGGTGAACTCCAACGCTTCCAGCGTGCAACCTGAGGTGTCGTCCTTGGGATAGAAGTACAGCACGACATGCCGTTTGCCCTGCAGTGACGACAAGGAGAACTTGCGCAGATCCGCGTCCGGCAGATCGAAATCCGGCGCGGGTTGCCCGGCTTCCAACATGATAAACCTCCGCTAAGGGTAGCTCGGAGTCGGAGCGTCGCCCCGGGGAAAGGAAGACGCCGACGGTGGGACGGCCGGCATTATAAGTCCGCCGGTGCGACGGCGGAACCGCAGGCGGCATTGGAATACCCGCTCAACGGGAACGACAGGCACGTCCCCTCGGAAATCCGGCCGGCCCACCAGATCGGCAGGCACGCGAGCGGCGCCGCCTTCGGAAAAAGCCTTCGTCATTGCCACGACCCGTCTACGATGGGGGCCTTGGGGTGTCGGTCCTTCTCGTTCGACTGCCCCCAGACACCAGGGCATCAAATGATTCCTGTGCCTAAACCTTTGTTGAACCAATGCCGAAACGTTGATATCGCCCGCGACACACACGCCGCCCGGTACCCGCCCCCTGCGCGGGCAGGTCTCGAAATCCGCAATGGACCGCCGTTCCGGACTCACCCGGGGCGCTCGAGCCTGGTCGGGCCGGCAATACTAGAACCTATCTCAAAATTGCAGATCGGGCGTCCAGGCAAGGCGCGGGGCCTGCGAGGAGCGGAGTTTATACGGAATAAATGAGCACCGGAGCAGGCCCCGCGACGCCGCATGGGCGGTCGAGATGCATTTTGAGATAGGTTCCAATGTGAATGCCGGCACAGTCGTTAATCCGGCTCCGACTTAGGCTTATGGATCGAGGGGGGGGGGTATGCATCTGTCTGAACGTGTACGGATCTATCTTGAGCGCCTGCGTACCCCGTACGCCGTGGTACCGCACCCGCGGACGGGGACGCTGGGAGAGGCCGCCGAGGCCAGCCACGTGGACCCCGAGAGTCTGGCCCGCGCCGTACTGCTGCAGGATGAACAGGGTCTGTTGCTGGCCATCCTCCCTGCCACCCACCTGATTGATTTCCAGATCCTCCGCGAGCGGCTGGGACGCAACCTGAGACCGGCCGTCCCGGAACTCGTCGCCGCCACCTTTCCAGACTGCGAGACCGGCTGCGTACCACCTCTCGGAGAACCGTACGGGCTGGCGGCAGTCATCGACGACGGACTGGCGAACTCCGGCCATGTCCACTTCGAGGCGGGCTGCCATGACAGCCTGATCCGCATGCAGGGGTACGACTTCCGCGCCATTCATGCCGAGAGTCTCCACGCCCCCATCGCGCGCCCGGTGAGCGTTCTGGAGAGTCGCGACATCCGCGATTTCATGCTCCCCGGAGAACTCGGCCGTCAACACCCGTTGACCGCGCTTCGCCCGCACGAGGATATCCGACGCACCGTCGAGCGGACAGACCGCCTGCCCAGCATGCCGGAAATGGCCAACCGGCTGCTGCGCCTCCGTAATGATCCGCACGCCGGAATCCAGGAACTGACCGACGTCATCCAGTACGATCCGAGCCTGACGGCGCAGATCATCCGCTATGCGCGCTCGGCCTTCTTCGGTTTCCGCGGCAACGTCGATACCCTCCCTCAGGCGATTACACGGGTGCTGGGCTTCGAAACAGTGCTCAATATGAGCCTGGGCCTGGCGGCCAGCCGGACTTTCCACAATCCGGCCGACGGCCCTCTGGGATTGCAGAGCTTCTGGCGGCACGCGGCCTACAGTGCCGCACTTGCGCAGGCACTCGCCAAGGCCATAGGACCGCGGCTGCCGCTCAAGCCGGGACTCGCCTATCTCGCCGGTCTCCTGCACAACTTCGGATTTCTGCTCGCCGGACATCTGTTCCGTGCGGAGTTCTTCCTGCTCAACCGGGTGGTGGCCGCCAACCCTCAGGTTCCGGTGCCACTGATAGAGCGACGCGTGCTGGGCGTCGACCATGCCGAGACGGGAGCGTGGCTGATGAGCGCCTGGAACATGCCGGAGGCGGTGGTCGTGGCCTGCAGAGAACACCACAACGAGGCCTATGCCGGCGAGCACGCGGAGTACGCCCATCTGATACTGTGCGTCGACCACCTGCTGCGTGCACACAATCTGGGTGATGGCGCGGAAGCGGAACCGCCGGCCGCGATCCTGACAGCGCTGGGGCTGGACGCGCAATCGGCGAGGGAAATCACCGCCGCGTTGTTCGAATCCAGTGATGCGCTGGATGCCATGGCACGACAACTGGCCGCCTGAGGCCGAATCGCCGCACCGGCTGTCACGCCACCGCGCGGCGCCGCGATGATCGGCGGTGAAAGGAATAACCGGGAAGACAGGCCTCTCCTCGAGCGGTAAACATCCTGCTCCGTCATCTCGTCTGCAACACCCCCGGAACGCCCCAGCACGTTCCGAGACCGCCGATGATGTCCACCCTCAGGCTAACGTCGCCGAAACGCGGACGGCAACCCCTCCTCCTCGCATGCGACCAGCAGGCGAATTACCGCATGTTGTACCCTGTTAGGCCTGCGCCCCGATTGATGTCATTATACTTGCCGATCCGAAACCGTTGCGGCCCCACCAGAACCCAAACCATGCCGATGGAATCACTCTGGTACAATTTTCCCGCCTTGCAGGCGGACCCTGCGCTCATCCCTATCCTGGCCAGCGCCCAGACGATCCACCTGCCACCACATGCCCAGGTATTCATGCCTGGCGCACTGTGCCAGAACTATCTGCTGGTGGTGCGCGGCAGCGTGCGCGTGCAGCTGTTGACGGAAAGCGGCCGCGAGGTCGTGCTTTATCACGTCCGCGACGGCGACTCCTGCGTACTCACGACGTCCTGTCTGCTGGGTGCCACACGCTACCCGGCCGGCGGCATCGCCGAAACGGAAGTCACCGCCATAGCCCTCCCGGCCACCGACTTCAACCGCGCCCTGGCCCGGTCCGAGGCCTTCCGGCGGTTCGTGTTCGGCAATCTCGGACGTCGTCTCGCGGAGGTGATAGCCCGCATGGAGCAGGTCGCCTTCGCCCCCGTGGATGGCCGCCTGGCCGCAGCCTTACTCAACCTGACGCGTGACGACACCCGCCTCAATCTGACGCACCATGAGCTGGCCGTGGAACTGGGCTCGGCCCGAGAGGTCGTGTCACGCCATCTGAAGCGCTTCGAGGACCATGGCTGGGTACGCCTCGGCCGGGCCAGCATCGAAGTGCTGGACCGCGCCGCGTTGCAGGATCTGGCCGGTACGGACTGACGGTGACCGAGTCACTGAAGCAGGCACGTTCCTTGGCTTAGCCTGAGGGCCGTTCAAACCGAAGGAGCAGAAACCATGGCACACAATGTTGGCGGGATCGACCGCGCACTCCGGCTGATCATAGGGCTGGGCCTCATCAGCATCGTCTTCATCGGCCCGCAGACCCCCTGGGGCTGGATCGGCATCGTCCCGGTCGCCACTGCGTTGCTCGGCTGGTGCCCGGCATACAGCCTGTTCGGCCTGAAGACCTGCAAGACACGATGATGACTGGACGGGGGCGATCCGCCCCCGCTCAGCCGAATTCCGGACCAACGGCGCACTCGTCGCCGTCCTGGACGGACCGCAGCAGCTGTATCGCCACGAATCACGCACGCTGCGGGGCATTGGGCGATTCGATCCGCCTTCCGCCGAGATCGATGCCGGCGCCCATATCGCGATCCAGCCTGTCCAGGTACTGCAACTGTGTCACGGGCAACGGCTTGGCTTGCTGACATTCCAACCGCGGCACGCCATCCAGCACCACCGCCAGGCTACTCGACAGCTGCCCCGCCCGCTGTATTCCGCATTTGACTGTGCTCCGCATTGCAGTCCGGGAGGGGCCGGCACCCTCAACCGCGGAAACGGTGATGTTAGACTGGGCATGTCGCTGCAGCAGGATAACCCCCATGACCGACCGCCCCGAGGAATCGGCGCCTTGCCTTTATTGTGGGAAGACCTACCCGTTGGGCGCGGACCGCTGCCCGCATTGCCGGGCGCCGACGCATCTCCGGCCGCACGGCCGCATACGCCGATTCCGCTGGTTCTTCATCCTGCTGGCCACGATCTGCCTGATCCTGGCACTGTGGCTGCCGCGCTGAAAAGCCACCTCAACCGCGTTGCAGCAGATCGCGCAGATCAATCACCGCCGCATCCGCACGCGCAATGTAGTTGGCCATGGTCAGCGAGTAATTGGCAAACAGTCCGAAGCCGCTGCCATTGAGGATCACCGGGCTCATGGTAGCCTGCTGGGTAGCCTCCAGCTCACGGATAATCTGCCTGAGGGATATCAGGGCGTTCTTCCGAATCAGCACATCTTCGAAGTCGACCTCGATGGCACGGAGTATGTGCAGCAGCGCCCACGAAGCCCCACGCGCCTCATAGAACACGTCATCGAGTTCCCGCCAGGGCGTCTTGACCACCAGAATCCCGGCCGACTCTGTTGCCTGGCGCGCCGCGGCATCGCCAGCGAGATCGGTGTTCACGCGGATCTGCCCGACACTTGCGCTCAGACGCTGGGACAGGCTGCCCAGACGTTTCTCCACGATATGGAGATACTGGGCGAGATTGTCGGCGCGGGCGTAGAACTGCGCGTTCTGTTGCGAACTGTCCTGGAGGCGCACGAGATAGCGGCCAAGCGCCTCGATGCCCTTGCGGTATTCGCCCTCGGTGGCCGGCAGGATCCAGGAATCGTTCTGAAAATTGAATTGGGGCTCGGCCCGGGCGAGGTCCGGGTCCTCCCTCGACTGCGACTGCGACCGTGACAGATGGTTGCGTAGCCCGCCGGCCGCATCACGCAGCATCACCAGCGCGCCGAACTCCCAATTGGGAATGTTGTCCAGCCACACTCCCGGCGGCATCACGTCATTGGAGAGATAGCCCCCTCGCTTGTCGAGGAGCACCTCGCCGATATGCATGAGCGTGCTGGTGAAGATGTAGCCCTTCACCAGACGTACCCCGTCGTCGCCGGCACGCGTCTGCGCAACGCTGCGGACCTCGAAGCCGTCCGGCTCCGCGCTCCAGTAGACACCTACGATCACGTCGATCAGAAAAAGGGTGACGACCAGCAATGCCGCGCTCCACACCGCTCCCTTCTCACGCAACGTTGCCGGATGGTAAAGGCGCCCCACGCTCCGCCAGCTGCGCCGTACTGCATCGCCCATCCGGCCGGCCCACACCCTAATCCTGTCGATCATGTTGAAACGTCCCATTCAGATTCGAAGAGCCGGGACCGACAGTCCTGGCTGCACAGAGATGACGGAAATGCGCCGCCACACGCTCTAGGCCAAGGCTTACATCAAAATCAGCCGATATAACGGGCCAGCGCCGAATGCGCATCCCATATTCGATACCATGCGGCCGGCAACCGATCGCCCGATATAGCGTATGCAATATGCTGAAATAATTTCAAATATTTCCCGTCTAAGCGCCCGGACAAGGGTCACCGCCTATCGCCCCGGCCCGAGCGAATGGAGATAGAGACATGCATTGTTACAATTGCAACGGTATTTTGACACATCTAATTTTGCTAATATTGCCCGCCCCGGTCGCGAGAGGATTGCGTCAAATCCGCTGGATGCGCGGAAACCGGCACTACAACGACAAAGCAGGATGGGCGCATCTCATGACATTCGCAAAACTTTTCGCCGGGCTCTGCATGATGATAGCCGCAGCCGCGGCCCAGAATACGGCCCATGCGGCCAGCATCAAGGATTATCTCGTCGGCAGCCAGTTCGGGGCTATCGTGGTGACCGAGGGAACTGATTACCGCGCCCAGTCCAATGAGGCGTCCGGCCGCTCCGCCCTCGATTGGCAACTCAGTGAGTGCCGGAACTGTACCGGTTCCAGCATGATCACCTTCGACGGCTTCAGCGTCCCCGGGCAGGGGCAGCAGGGCTACACGGGCCTCACCGAGCCCTTCGTCCTGGGTAAGCTGCGTTTCCACAATGGCACGGGCATCGGCGACACCGGCCTCAGCAGCGCCGATCTGGCCTTGTCCTTTACGCTGGAAGGCGCCTTGTCACCGATCGATTTCGTCTTTGGCCTCACCCTTGCGGAATCCGGATCGCTTGAGCGAAAAAACAAGGGAGCGGATGTGCTGACGCTCGTACCCGAGAACGAAACATCACAGTTCAGCTTCCAGACCGAAAGCGGCAGCTTCATTTTCTCGGTTCTCGGCTGGTCGGAGGATGGCGGTCAGACTTTCATTAACAGCCTCACCGTCGGGGACGGCGCGAGCGCCAAGATCAAACTGTATGGCGCCATCATGCCGGTACCGGTACCTGCCGCCTTGTGGCTATTCGGTACCGGCCTGCTCTTTCTGGTCGGAGCGGCCCGTCGAGGGCACGGCCGCATCGGTTGAAAGGGATGGAGGAACAAGAATACGGCTGCCCGCAGGCGCGGGCAGCCGGCTGAACTCAGGGCTGGGCTTCGTCGGAGAAGACGTCGTACAGCTGTTGTTTCAGCATCTGCGCCTCACGGCGTTCCTCGAGTCGGCGGCGCGCCATGGCCTGGCGGAGGGCCGCCTCCCCGCCTCTTCCCTTGGACGATGACTTGCCCATATCCCGGGCAAATGCGGAAGCACGTCTGATCGGGCTCATATTACCCCCTCTCGAACGGAAAGGATGGAACCATACCCGTTGCCGAACGCACCACACGGCAATGCCTTAACTATCGACTCGGGAGGGAATGCGCTTTAACCTGCAGTGTGATTCGGCGCACAGCACCGGGAGACGACATGGCCCGCGCCCGCCAACCCTTGGCCACACAGCTCACGCGGTGGGCATTCCGCCATGCAGGACCGATCGTGCCGGGATTGTTCGGAGGGTGGGCTTACAGGCTCTGGTTCTCCACGCGGCGCTTCCCGGAGCCGGCCCGCGAGGAGGCTTGGCGCACCGCCGCGCGGACGGATTGCGTCACATGGCGTGATTGCCCCCTCATACGCTACGAGTGGGGCGACAGCCTGGCACCGGCCGTCCTGTTGGTACATGGCTGGAATGGGCGCGGCCTGCAACTCGGTGCCTTCGCTGCTCCCCTGAATGCCGCCGGCCTGCGCGCCGTTGCCTTCGACGCGCCTGCTCATGGCCGGACGCCAGGCTCCAGCACCAATATCTTCGAGTTCGCCGGTGCCATTCAGGCGGTGGCCGCGGCCAGCGGCACGATCGCCGGTGTGATCGGCCACTCCTTTGGCGTCCCGGCTCTGGCGCGCGCATTGCAGGAGGGATTGTCCGTACCGCGCTTGGTCGCGATCGCCGCACCCGCTCATGCGGAGTTCCTGCTGAAGCGCTTCGCCCGGCAGCTGGACATCCCGGAGCCGGTCATCGCTGAAATGCGCATGCGCATCGAACGCCGTTTCGGTATGGACATCTTCTTGCGGCTGGCCACCGCGGAGATGCTGAACGGCAAAACACTGCCGGGACTGATCATCCACGACCGCGATGACAGGGACGTGCCAAGTCGACATGCCGAACAGCTGCATCAGGCCTGGCCAGGATCTGAACTGCTGCTCACCAAGGGTCTGGGACACACACGCATCCTGCGCGATGCCGGCGTGATTCGCGCAACTGTGGCGTTCCTCCACCACCCCGCATAGAAGAACCGATCGCGGCTCAATGAAAATCCCGCGATACGGTTTCCAGGTTGCCGAGCAGGATGCTCATGTCTTCCAGTCGTCGTGCGATCAGATGCAGGACTTCACCGTTGCGCTGAATCTCGCCGGTGACGACCAGCAGACGCGCATTGATCAGAGGACGCCGATAACGCTCTACGAGCACAGGCCGCACGACCACCTGGGCGGTGCCGGCCTCGTCTTCAATGGTCACGAATACCACACCGGCACCGCTGCCCGGGCGCTGCCTGCAAGTCACCAGACCGGCGAGGCGCACACACACTCCCGACGGCGCATCCCGCAGCGCCAGGGTCGTCAACATACCCTGCGCCGCCAGCCGCTCCCGCAACAAGGCCAGCGGATGACGCCTTAGCGTCAAGCCAAGGCTGGCATAATCGGCAACGATATCCTGAGCCTCGGTCGGCGCACACAGCAGTGGCGTCGCCTCGGCGATGCACGCGCCCTCCAGCACCGGCAATGGCGTCTCCACGCCTGCACAGTCCCAGCGGGCACGGTGCCGGTGACCCGCAAGTATCCGCAAGGCGCCTGCGGCAGCCAGCGCTTCCATATCGTTGCGAGCAAGCCGTGCGCGGTGCGCGAGATCACCGATATCGTCGAACGGCCGCTGAGAGCGCGCAGCAACCAGGCGTTCCGCCGCCACAGCGGACAGGCCCTTGACCAGCCGCAATCCTAGACGCAATGTCGGCGCCCCCGCATTGTCTTCGAGCGAGCAATCCCAGACACTGCTGCTCACATCTACCGGACGTACCTCGACGCCGTGTCGGCGTGCATCCTGTATCAACTGTGACGGAGAGTAGAACCCCATGGGCTGGCTGTTGAGCAGCGCCGCCGTGAAGGCTGCCGGCTCGTGGCATTTCAGCCAGGCCGAGGCATACACCAGCAATGCGAAGCTCGCGGCGTGGGATTCCGGGAAACCGTATTCGCCGAACCCCAGGATCTGTTGATAGATCTGCCGGGCGAACTGTTCGGAATAACCGCGCTCGCGCATGCCATCGATCAGGCGCTGCTCGAAGGGTTGCAACCCACCACGCCGCCGCCAAGCCGCCATGGCGCGTCGCAACGCATCGGCCTCGCCGCCACTGAAACCGGCCGCGACCATCGCGATCTTGATCACCTGTTCCTGAAAAATCGGGATGCCGAGCGTGCGTTCGACGACACCGCGGACGGCATCACTGGGATAGCTCACCGCCTCCAGACCCTGCCTCCTGCGCAGGTAGGGATGGACCATATCGCCCTGGATCGGTCCAGGCCGGACGATGGCGACCTCGATCACCAGATCGTAGAAGCAGGCGGGCCTCAGCCGAGGCAGCATGGCCATCTGGGCGCGCGACTCGATCTGGAACACACCGATGGTATCGGCCTTCTGGATCATGCGATAGACCGCCGGATCGTCGGACGGCAATGTCGCCAATGTCCAGCGATGCCCCGAGCAACCGGCGATGAGATCGAAACAACGCCGGATGGCCGTGAGCATCCCTAGTGCCAGCACATCGACCTTCAGCAGTCCAAGCTCGTCGAGATCGTCCTTGTCCCACTGAATGACGGTACGCTCCGCCATGGCCGCGTTCTCTACCGGCACCAGCCGTGACAGCAGGCCGCGCGCGATCACGAAGCCGCCGACATGCTGGGAGAGGTGTCGCGGAAATCCACGCACTTCACCCACCAGCCTGCGCAGACGTTTGATCACGGGATTGTCGGGGTCGAAGCCCGATTCGCGCAGACGTTGGGCAACGGTGTCGGCAGCGCCAGCCCCTGCGCTGTGCACGGCATCCGGCCGTCCCCAGCCTCCATCCCACCAGCTCTGGCCATGAGCCAGGCGATCGACCTGATCCCGCCCCAGGCCCAGTGCCTTGCCCACATCGCGGATGGCGCTGCGCGTCCGGTAGGTGATCACGGTCGCCGCCAGCGCAGTACGGTCGCGACCGTATTTCGTGTAGAGATACTGAATGACTTCCTCGCGGCGCTCGTGCTCGAAGTCGACATCGATGTCGGGCGGCTCGTCGCGTTCCCTGGATATGAAGCGCTCGAACAGCGTGTCGATGCGATCCGGGTCGACCTCGGTAATCCCGAGGCAGAAGCATACTGCCGAATTCGCCGCAGAGCCGCGCCCCTGGCAGAGTATTCCGCGCTCACGCGCGAACCGCACGATATCGTGCACGGTCAGGAAATAGGGCTCGTAATTCAGATCGGCGATCAGGGCCAGTTCGTGTTCGATACGCTCGCGCACTTTTGGAGATACCCCATGCGGCCAGCGCCGCCGCATACCCTCCTCAGCGAGCTTGCGCAGCCACGTAGCGGGCGTTTCGCCGGCCGGAATGATCTCATCGGGGTATTCGTACCGCAGCTCATCCAGTGAGAACCGGCATCTCTCAGCGACTCGCAGGGTTTCCGCAAGCAGCTCCGCAGGATACAGCCGCGCCAGCGATTCGCGGCTGCGCAGATGACGTTCGCCATTCGAGGCGAGTGCGGTGCCGATATGCGGCAGCGGCGTATTGAGCCGGATGGCGGTGAGCGTATCCTGCAGAGCGCGGCGGCCACGCACATGCATATGCACATCGCCTGCAGCCACCAGCGGCAAACCAGTCGCCGCACTCAGGTTCTGGGCACGCTGCAGCCGTACCCGATCCCAGCCATCGCGCAGGAGTTCGACGGCAATCCATGATGACCCTGCGGGCGAAAGTACGGTTTCGCTGTCTGCGAGAAGCGGCCGGTCCGTGTTGCCCCTGAAATCGGGCAGCCACAGCAGCAGACAGCGCCGCCCCCATTCCGCAATATCTTCGGGCGTCAACCGATATGCGCCCTTTCCCGCCCGGCGTCTGCCGAGGGTTATGAGTTGCGCCAGATCGCCATAGCTTTCCCTGTCGCGCGCCAGCAATACCAGGCGCCTGCCGCCTTCCAGGGTAAACTCGCTGCCGACGATAAGCTTCAGGCCGCTCTCGCGCGCCACGCGGTGGGCGCGAACAACTCCGGCAACGGAACACTCGTCGGTAATCGCCAGCGATTCATAACCCAACTCACGGGCGCGCGACACCAGTTCCTCCGGCCAAGAGGCGCCGCGCAGGAAGCTGAAATTGGACAGGCAGTGCAATTCGGCGTAGCCGGGGGCGGATCGGGCGGACATGGCTGCAGACTCGGCACCTGGATACTGGATACTGTATATTTATACAGCATCCAGGCGCCGCACAAGCCCCTCGCTACAAGCTCTTGTGACACCACTGTTTTCCAGAATGCATTCACGGCCATTTCCGCTATCATCCCGCCGTTGGCATCAACATGGGACGAACGATGAAAAGGTATGGCATCCGCGGCCAACTGCCGCCCGGAGATCCGATGCGAGCCGCGCACCTGCTAGGGGACAACTGGGAATGGACACGCTGGTACGACAGCGTGGCAGCACGGGACGAGGCCTACGACGAGCTGACCCGGCAGTTCACATACTACCGCACCGGGGACCGGCCGAGCGTCGTGCTCACCAAGATGGAACAGGACAGCTGAGCGGCCGCGCCACGTCTCTCCATGGAGGAAGGGCGCACAGTGGAGAAACGCGGGCGACGTCAGGCGGTTTTGAGCCGATCTTTCGGATTACCCGAGACGTAGCTGCGCAGGGCATCCTGCATCTTGTGCTCGACCACGAAGCCGGAAATCAGCCGACAGGCCGGATCGACCAGGCGCTTGTCCATCTGCATGGCGGACTCCAGAAGCTTCACGCCGCGCACATCCTTGCGTGACAGCATGAACTTGCCAACACCGAACTTGATGCGTGCATCACCCGGATTGAGCTCCAGGATGCGTTCATACGCCTTCATGGCCTCTTCCGGAGTTCCATAGCGTTTGACCAGGGCGGCGTATTCCATGGCCTCATCACCCCTCAGCCCCCCACGCTGCAGCGACTCTCGCAAGGTATAGAGGCGACTGTACTGGCGCTGGGCCTTTTCATGACGATTGCGCCATTCTTCCTTGTGCTCTTCCGCCCAACGCGCATCGCAGCGATCGATGATCCACTGGTAGCTCGCACCGAACAGCGCCTGGGCCGCGCCCGCCGATTCCGGAGAATGATAACGGACATCGCCATGACCTATCTCGTTCAGCCGTGCCTTAAGGCCCGGATCGCCCGCGTCATCGCGCCACTTGCCGACGAAGGCTTCCCGCACCCACGCCTGGACGATATCGGGAGTGACACGTTTGCGGAATACAGCTTCCAGATTGCGAAACACCTTGAAATTCGGCGTAGCGGAATGCTCGGCCGCTGCCATGACCGTAGGCCAGTAGATCTCCTTCAGGAAGCGCTGCATGATCACCTCACCGACGATCATATCGACCACCAGATCATCGCTCGCAACCTCGAGCGCATAGTGGTCGCGCTTGAGCCGGTGCGCTCCGTCCAGCCGTGCGGCCAAGGCGGCCATCAGCGGTTCATAAGCAGCCAGGAACAAACGATACAACACGGCTGCCGGCGACCATCGCCCCGCAACTGCCGAACGATATTGGCGCCAGGTCCGGGCCAGTTGGGTGATCCAGCCGGCCACATCCGTGCGCACGGCTGACAATTCGCCCACGCACGCCGCCAGAAGACACTTGAACTGATCGAGAGTCAGGCATTGGAGGGCGGGCATCCCTGCCACGAGCACATGGCGAAACAGGAACGGATAGCCGGTGCGCGGCACCCGATGCACGGTGAGTCGGGTATCATCCGACAGGTGGATATCACTGATCACCGGCGCCTGGAACGCCGAACGGATTTCGTCGATCAGCGTGAACAGCGCCGGGGTCTGCTCGGCGGTCAGCGATTCCCCGGGAGGATCGCCCACCCGCAGACGCCACAGCGACGCCGTGAGTGTCGCGCAAAGAGCCAGAAGGCCGAGCGTGACCCATTGCCCCTGGACGGCGGCCGACCCGCCCTCCAGAAGCGCGGCAATGAATCCGAAGGCAAGCGCCAGCGTCGCTATGGGAAACAGGAGAGGTACTGCATAACCGATCAGTGCCAGGGCAATGGCCGCTCCCAGGAACGACTGGGGGTAATCCTCGACAAAGCGGCGGGGCAGGGTTGTCCAGAAGGCCTTGGCGCGTGCCCAGCGTGATGCTTCCTCGGAAATATCCGTAATGACTTCGTTCATTGTCGCTGGCCTCTTGGACGCGGCCGGGCCGCATCGTACAGTTCTGCTCGTGTGTCGGATCTGTCGACCGGGAGCCGGCAAACTTAGCGACCTGCGTCACGGGACGTACAAAAGTGCCGCGCACGGTCACCCGATTGGAGACCTGCATCACACTTTGTGAGTTACCTAGCAGCCTGTCGGACTTAGGCGATCGTAGCGAGCACGGTGGGAGAGCGAGGCCAGTTTTTCGATCGTTTGAGGAAAATAGCCGTAGCTATTTGACGAGAAGGATCGGAAAAATGGACCGTTCTCCCACCGGCGCAGTAGATCAGTCCTAAGTCCGACAGGCTGCTAGTACGCTCCCCCCTGCCAGGAGACACGGGTTGGTCGCCGGCAATCAAACTGATTAGACTGCGGAGGGCGCCAGGCGCATTCCCCATCACGGACCGACACAACACCGAGGAAGCCCCACGACATGGAAACCTCCGAGCACATCCTGGTCGGCTACGGTGACTCCCCGTTGCACCTGCCGATGACCATGGCAAACCGCCACGGCCTGATCGCAGGCGCCACCGGCACCGGCAAGACCGTGACCCTGCAGGTACTGGCCGAAGGCTTTTCGCGCTGCGGCGTACCGGTGTTCATGGCTGACGTGAAGGGTGATCTGTCCGGCATCAGCCAGACGGGTGAAGCCAAGCCCAAGCTGCTGGAGCGTGCCCGACGCGTGGGGTTGGAAAACTTCGCGCCGCGCGCCTACCCCGTGCTGTTCTGGGACCTGTTCGGAGAACAGGGGCATCCCATCCGCACGACTATTTCGGACATGGGTCCGCTGCTGCTGGCCCGACTGCTCGATCTCAACGATACGCAGGAGGCGGTGCTGACCATCGCCTTCAAGCTGGCCGACGACCAGGGCCTGCTGCTGCTCGATCTGAAGGATCTGCGCACGCTGCTCACCTACATAGGCGACAACGCCAGGGAGCTGAAGAACACCTACGGCAACATCAGCAGCGCCTCGGTGGGCGCGATCCAGCGCGGGCTGCTGGCGCTGGAGCAGCAGGGTACCGAGCGCTTCTTCGGGGAGCCGGCGCTGGCACTGGCCGATCTGATGCATACGGATTTTTCCGGCAACGGCGTCATCAGCATCCTCGCGGCGGACCAGCTCATGCAGACGCCCAAGGCCTATGCCACATTCCTGCTATGGCTGCTGGCTGAACTGTTCGAGGAGCTGCCCGAGGTCGGAGACCAGGCAAAACCAAAGCTGGTGTTCTTCTTCGATGAAGCGCATCTGCTCTTCGACGACGCACCAAAGGCGCTCGTACAACAGGTCGAGCAGGTGGTCCGGCTGATCCGCTCCAAGGGTGTCGGTGTATATTTCGTCACCCAGAACCCACTGGATATCCCCGACACCATCCTCGGCCAGCTGGGTAACCGGGTGCAGCATGCCCTGCGCGCGTTCACGCCGCGCGATCAGAAGGCCGTGCGCGCCGCCGCCCAGACACTTAGAACCAACGCGGCGCTCGATACGGAGCGGGCCATCACCGAACTGGGCATCGGTGAAGCCCTGGTATCGCTGCTGGACGCCAAGGGCACCCCGGGTATCGTGCAGCGTGCGCTGATCTGCCCTCCGACCTCGCGCATCGGCCCGGCAACCCCGGAGGAGCGCAAACAGGTGATCGGCCGCAGCCCACTCGTCGGCAAATACGATCACCCCGTCGACCGCGACTCCGCCCATGAGCTGCTGGAGCGGCGCACCCAACAGACCGTTGCGAAGGCGGAAGCCGACCTCCCGGCCAGAAACGGCCGAGCCAGCAACCGCCAGAGCGTTGGTGAAGCGTTTACCAAGAGCGTCGCGCGCTCCATCGGCAGTTCATTGGGTCGACAAATCCTGCGCGGCATGCTCGGCGCCATCTTCAAGGGCCGCTAGTCTCCATCACGCGAATATCCCCTGCAGGAACCACCCCTCGTTCGTATGCAGTTCGCGGAAGATCCAATAGCGGGCACCATGCCGATCTTCGGCAATGAAATAATCACGCGCCACATCGGCACCATCCCACCAGCCGCCCTCGATGCGTTCGCGCGCAGACAGCAGCCGCAGCTCACCCACCAGCCAGGGACGCCCGTCGCGCATGCGCAGGGACACGGGCTCCTGCAGCAGCCAGAGCGGACGCTGCATCGGGACCTGTTCGGGAACGGCATCCACCATTCCCGGCTCACACCAGCGCCAGGCGCATTCCGGCCGATGATCATCACGCATGCACAGGCCGCGCACCGCCTTGTCACCCAGGCGCGCACGCAGCTGCTCCAGCAGAACGGCGTGCGCCTGATCCAGACGCTGGCGGGGCGCATGCGCACCCTCGAAGAGATCGGTGGATCGACCGGCTAGCGGGCGACTGTCCAGCACCATCAGCCGCAAAGCCTGCACCGGGGCCGGCAGCCGTAGCCGCTCCAAGCGTGCCGCCAAGAGGGCGAAGATGTGCCGCGCATCCCGGGTCGGCTCGACACAGCTCACGCGGACGACGCTGTCACGCCCCCTGCGGTGCTGCAGCAACACTTGCAACGCCGTCACGCCGACGACGCGTGCCTCCAGCCAATCGGCCAGCTCCTGCACCAGGCGCTGCACACCGAAGAGCAGCCTTTCCATGACATCCACATCGTCAGGCAGCAGAAGTTCGCTGACAAAGCGCGGCGGCGCCACGAAGGAAGGCCGCGGGTCGGGAATGCGCCCCAAGGCCTGATCCAGGCTGTTCAGCAGCTGCGGACCGAGGCGTCGTGCAAGACCCGCACGCGGAAGGCGCAGAACATCCCCCAGACGGCGCAGCCCCATGCCTCGCAGAGAAGCATGATCGCGCCCATCCAGTCTCAACACGTCCAGCGGCAACTGCGACAGCTGCCGCACAAGTCCGCCCTGCCCAAAGACCTTCGCCGCTACGCCGGCGCGCGCCAGCCAGGTCGCGGCCAACGGTGACGGCGCCAGTGCCAATTGCGCCGTGAAGCCCAGGCGCCGTACACCCTTCTGCACGGCCTGCCACAGGGGCTCGATGCCCCCGAACAGACGCAGGCTGCCGCGCACCTCCACCAGAACGGTATCCGGTGGCACCAGGGTGATCAGGGGGGAGAACCGGCCGCACCAGGCGGCGAAATTGTGCAGCAACCGCTGCTCGGCCACGGCATCACGCGCCAGCGCCCGCAGCCCGGCGCATAGAGCATGCGCCGCCTCCAGGTGCATGCCTGCCTGCACGCCGGCCGCCCGCGCCATGGCTGTCGCCGCAATCACACAGGGCGTGCGCGCATGACCGTCATGTATGGCCAATGTCCCGGGGTCGGGCTGTGCACGGACATAGACGTCCAATGGCAACTGCGGCAGATATACGCATAACCACAGGCGCGCGCCGGTATCCGCGCCGGAATCGACGCGCTTCACATCGGGCGTGCCGCGGTCGATCAGGCGTAATGGAACCCCCGCGGAAGATAACCTGCCTACCGGCTTGCGGAACAACATGCTGGGAAACTCTTACGGCCCCCTGGACGGATCCACAGATCGTGCGAAGGGGTTTCTCCGTATGCTGCCCCCCGCATCTGCGAGCACCCGTTGCCGGGCCGCTTCAGGAAAGGCAGGGCTCCGGCGTCTGACGCAGCAGCTGATCCAATGACAGCTGCACAGGGCCGGCTGCCCAGCCACCCCGGCGCTTGAGCACCTGCACCGCCACGCCATCGTGGCGACGTGAGACCTGCACCCGCAGTGCCGCCGGCGAAGGCCGTTCGGCAACCTGCTCCGGCCTGAACAGGATACCCAGCGACTGACCCGCCTCGGCAGCCAGCTGCAGCCGGCGCAGGACCTTGCCGTCTCCGACGACGGGCCAGGCCAGTACGGCACCGCAGGTGCCGGAGCGCAGGCTCTGTTCTATGGCCCAGAGGCCGTCGCTGCCAGCCCGGGGATGGATGAGCAGCATGCGCGACAGGTCCACCCCCGCCGCCGCCAATGCCGGGGCATAGGGGATGTAGGGGGGCGCCACCCAGGCAATCCAGCGCTGTTGCTGGCTCAGACGTGCGAGCGCCGGTAACAACAACTGCAGGGCGCCGATGCCCTCGCGCGGCACCAGCAGTTCGGTCAGTGCACCTTGTGGCCAGCCCCCGCCGGGGAACACCGCATCCAGCTCCGCGAAACCCGTGGGAACAGCGGGCATGCGTGTGGATTGCTCACCGCCACGCCAGATGTCGGCGCGCTGCAGCAGATAATCGAGATTCATAGCGATTGTCCGGTTCGGAGGATACCGACGCCCAATCCCTCGATAACCAGGGATTGGCGACGCAGATCGACGTGGATGGGTTCGAAATCGGGGTTTTCCGGCAACAGCTGCACCTGACTGCCCCGCTGCTGGAAGCGCTTCACGGTGACCTCGTCCTCGACACGCGCCACCACCACCTGACCATTGCGCGCCTCGCTCGTGCGGTGCACGGCGAGCAGATCGCCGTCAAGAATACCGGCATCGCGCATGCTCATGCCGCGCACCCGCAGCAGATAATGCGCCCGTGGCTGGAACACCCACGGGTCGACTTCGTAATGCTGTTCGATATGCTGTTCAGCCAGGATGGGCGAACCGGCCGCAACCCGACCGACCACCGGCAGGCCGGGTTCCTCCAGCAGCCGGATGCCGCGCGAGGATCCTGGCAGCAGTTCAATGGCCCCCTTGCGCGCCAGCGCCTTGAGATGCTCCTCGGCAGCATTGGGCGAACGGAAGCCGAAAGCCGCGGCGATCTCGGCGCGGGTCGGGGGCGAGCCGCGCTCGGCGATGGATTCGCGGATCAGATCCAGGATCTCTGTCTGGCGCGGAGTCAGCTCGGACATACCGGTATCACCTGGCGATTCATACAGTACCTGGAAGTATATACAGCCCCAGACACAAAGCAAGCCCTCGTCGCGACACAACGAAAAACGGCGGCCGAAGCCGCCGTTTTCACGAGTGCGCCTGAAGATAAATATGCCTATGCCGCACGCCGCCTGGCGGCACCGGCCAGGCCGAGCACCCCGGAGCCCAGCAGCCAGGCGGCGCCGGGAACGGGGACGGCGGTGACATTGGCCGTCTGGGTCATGTTGATGTTCAGGGTGTAATTGCCGGCGACAAGCCCGTCGGTCACCGCATGGAAGCCCAGAAACCCCGGGGTCAGCGTCGTCGCCGAGACACTGTCCGTTCCCGAGATGCCCCGATTCAGGCTGAACGGGTCGCTGTGCTCGGTCCCGCCGACGATCCCGCCTGTCGCGCCGTTCGGCGCCCACAGAAACTGGTAGCTGCCCGAAGAACCGCTGAGCGTGATCTGCATGAACGTATTCGCGGCGACGCCGGAATCACCGATACCCATGACGGTCTGCATCAGCAGCGATGCATCGAAGTCGAAATGCAGCTGAACGCCGGCATTGAGCGAGTCGACGCTAAACGAAGCGATCAGCGTATTGCCGCCCGACCCGAACCCCGTGTTGTTCGTGGTATGCGACTCACCGATCGCCGAGGCCGCGCCCAGCCCTCCCGACAACGTCGGCAACGAGACGATCTGCGCATCGCCGTAGGAAAACTCCGAGGCAACGCCGGAATGGCTCGTGAACTGATTCTGCCAGCCGGCGCAGGCGGTGCCGACGCATGCGGCCGCCGCATCCTGTGCATCGACGTTGCTGGCCCCGGTACCGCCGAGAGCGGCGGAATCATTGGAGAACGTGAAGCTGAACGGACTGATCGTGCCGCCTGTCACCCACATGTTGAAATTGGTGATCTCATTGATCGACACGGCATACGAGACCGCGAACGCAGCGCCTGGCGCTGCCACACCCATCGCCATAGCAAGGGTGACTCCAAGGGCCTTCCGGGTCATAGCACTCCTCCATTTTGTGACTGCAGCGTCTTAGGAAACGCTTTGACTAATTCCAGATGCAAGACTCCGGCCAATAGATCAACTATTTGTTATATATGAAAAATAAGGGTGGCGAAAAATACCATATCCTCAATTCTGTTAAGGGTTGCGACAGCGCATTTGGGGGCGACAAGAGAAAAGTCAATACGACACAACCAGTTGACGCATGTGAGGCAGACAAGACGTTGTCAGAAATATCGACAACGGAGCAACTAAAGAATGGTGCTGGCGACAGGAATCGAACCCGTGACCCTCTGATTACAAATCAGACGCTCTACCGACTGAGCTACGCCAGCAATGAATTGATTTGGCGGGAGGATTCTAGGCAATCCCGCCGGACCTCGCAAACTATTCGCAGCTCACGGACTGGCGACGGATATCCGCCAGCGGCCCGAGCAGGACCTGCCAGCGCTCGTCACTCAGGCGGTCCGGTTCCTGTTCTTCGAGATCCACCCAATACATGTCACGGCTCTTGAAGCGCTCTTCGACCTTGGGCTCGTACCCCATCGCGGCGATTTCGCGCATCCGCGCTTCGGCGGTGCGCCTGTCGGAGAACAAACCCAGCGAAATCACGTTCTGGCGGCCGAGATAGTAATCCTCGACCCCCCTGGCCTGCAGCTCCCTCACCGTCCGGCGCGCGGCGTTGCGCTCCATCTCGGGCAGATAGACCCAGTAACCGTTGGGCTGTTGCATCTGTGAGACCCGGATCACGGCTTGCGGGCCGGCCTCCGCCAGCTGTCCCACCAGGCGCTCGGCATCCCGGCGTGCGAGGAAGGGGCCGATCGTCTGGCAGATACGCACCGGCGCTGCCGCAGGTTGCGGCGGCAATGCTTCCGCCAGGGCACGCCCGTTCCCGGCTGCGACATCCGTACCCTCCTGATCGGTACTGGACACCGCTTCGCCGGGTGCTTCGGCCGATTCCGGCAGCGGGCCCTCCGGCCCGGCATCGAGCGTCGCCACCTCGCCGGTAGGTGCCGGCGGCGACGGTGAATCCTCCGGGGCCGGCGGTAAACGGTCACCCCCATGCGCCACAACGGTGTCCACACCGCGCTCACGCAGCAATCGGAGCGACTCGACCGTCGCCGGCAGCGCCGTGACCACGGGGCCATCGGGTGGCACGTACTGTTCATGCGTCCGGTACAACCAGGCGAAGAACGCCAGATTGGCCACCAGCAAAAGATAGACGGCGTATCTCATGACTGCGGCGCGACCTCGGCGGAAGGAGCAGCCGCACTCGGCTGCGCCGATGGCGTGACAAGTCGCGCCCGCGCCACACGCGCCAGGCCCTGCAGCACGAGATCGGATTCATGCTGCACGCGGCTTCCCAGCAACGGCAACAGCAGCGGCGCATCGCCGCCGGTAAGGATGCAGCGCAGATGCCTCCCGATGTCCGACCGCAGATCGGACAACACGCGATCGATCACTGCGACCACCGCATAGACGGTGCCGCCGGCGACCGCACTCCCTGTATCCGTGCCCAGGAGGGACACCTGATCGGGGGTCGCCTGATCGATCTGGTCCCGGATCGCCGGTGCGCGGGCCGCCAGCGAGTCCCGCATCAGTTGAATGCCTGGAATGATCAGACCGCCCAGATGACGATCGTCCTGCGACAGCACGTCGATGGTCAGGGCGGTGCCACAATCGACGATGCAGAGCGGCCCCTTGAGGAGCTCCCGCGCAGCCAGCAGGGCAAGCCACCGGTCGATGCCCAGTCGGACGGGGTCGCTGTAAGCGTTGCGGATACCGAATTCCTCCCGGGTCGCCGAGAGATATTCCGGCGTCAGTTTCCAATGGCGCTTGACCCAGGAGTTCAGCGCGCGCCGCAGGGCCTCGCCGGCGACATTGGCGACCAGCACTGCCTCGGGAGGGTCGAGGGGACTCCAGGCCGCGCTGGCCAGTTCCTTGATCGCGACGGTACCGTGTTCCAGCACCCCGCCGTATTCGTAATGGCCATTACGCATAACGGCCCATTTGAGCCGGGAATTCCCGGCATCCAGCAGCAGAATCATGTGGCCATCCGCAGACTGATCTCGCCCGATGCGAAACGCCGCAGCTCGGCACCGACCTGCACGACGAAGGCGCCACTCGCATCGATGCCGCGCGCCTCGCCGCGCACGATCTCGTTGGGCAGGTGCAGCTGTACGGGCCGGCCGGCGATCACATCGAACTCGCGCCAGGCGTCCACGAAAGGCGCGAATCCGTGCAGTTCGAAGGTCGTGACGGCCTGCACCAGTTCGTCCAGAATGCGCGCCGCCAACCCGTTGCGGGACGGCGTGTCGCCGCACATCCGGAACAGATCCACCCAGGGCTGATCGACCGCTTCCGCAGCCCGGTCGGGCATGCGCACATTCACCCCGATACCCACCACGGCGTGACTGGGACCGCCGGCTTCACCCGCCAGTTCGACCAGAACCCCGGCAAGCTTGCGCCCCTGCCACAACAGGTCGTTAGGCCATTTCAGGCCGATGCCCGAACCCGTGACGCCCCTCAGAGCCCGCGCCAGTGCCACGCCGATGACCAGGCTGAACCCGCCGATCGTCCCGGGCCCGCCGGCGAAGCGCCACAGCACAGAGAGATAGAGGTTGCCGCCGAAAGGCGATATCCATTCCCGCCCCCTGCGCCCACGGCCCGCCGTCTGCCATTCCGCCAGGCAAACGGTACCCGACTGCGCATCCAGGAGGGCGCACTTCTTAAGGTAGGTGTTGGTGGAATCGATTTGCGGAAAGACATCGATACGCGGTAGGCAGCTGCGCGTTGCCGGGCTGAGGCTGTCGCGGATCACGTCAGGATCGAGCAATTCTATGGGATGCTCGAGACGGTAGCCTCTGCCCCGCACAGACTGGATCTTGAGTCCGAGAGCGGCCAGCACTTTCAGCTGCTTCCAGATTGCGGCACGGGTCACCCCGAGGCGTCTCCCGAGCGCCTCCCCTGAATGGAAACGCCCGTCAGCGAGAAGCTGCAGCAATGGCAGGTATGCCGTCATGGGCGCAGTTTAGCATAGCGGCCCCGCTGACAGCCGCCGCCGGCCGCACCCCAGCGTACTGTAATCGCGGGGCGGCGGCTCGAACCGGGCAGGCAAACACGCTCGCCGGTTCGCGCATTCTGCTAATGGAGCACGCGGGGGGAACGGTTCAGTTCGACGATGCGGGCACGTATCAGCTCGGCGTCCAGCGCATCCGGCTGGCGGGCGAGGTAATCGTTGAAATCCTCGACCGCCGCCGAGAACTGCCCCAGTCGCTGCTTGAGGATCCCGCGATCCCGATATTCCACCGCAAGATCGGGAGCGACCGCGAGCAACAGGTCCTGTATGCGCAGCCCTTCCACGGGGTCATGCTCCCGCCAATAGATTCCCTTCAGGTTGCGCAGCATGCGGATGAGGATGTCGCTGAGCGATGCCGGCGCAAGGAGAGTCGCGATATGCGCCGCATCCACAGGCGCTTCCCGGTCGGCGTGCCGGAGCAGCCGTTCAAGATCTCCCAGCTCCAACGACGCCCCTTCGGCGTAGGGATCCAACACCACAGCGCCATGATGCACCGGCAGCGTCACCAGGAAATGCCCGGGGAAGGACACCCCTTCGAGCGGCAGGCCGATCCGCCGACCGAGCTCGATGTAGACCACGGAAAGCGATATCGGAATGCCCAATCGACGATCGATCACGGAGTTGAGAAAGCTGTTGCGCGGATCGAAGAAATGCTCGCCATCGCCCGCGAAGCCGAGCTCGTCGAACAGAAACCCGTTCAGCACCTCGATGCGTTCGGCCGCATCGGCCGCATCGGCCGCATGATCATGGAAGCGCGCGTTCAGGTGGTCTGCCCAGTCGTCGAATTGCCGGAGGTAGGCCGAAATGTCCAGCGTCGGGTCGTATGCCTGCGCCAGCAGGAGTGCAGCCTCCGCCAGCCTTTCCTGCTGCGGCTCCCTCGCCAGGATGTCGCGCAATCTGGAAATCGCATCCGCCATGACATCGCCCGGTTGTTCGGTATGCTCCGACCGTCAGTGTGGAGCGCCGACCCGCCATACCCGCCATACGGCGGAACACAAAAAAGAAACCCCCAGAGCCCGATGGGCTGTGGGGGTTTCCGGCATTAAAGCCTGGCAGTGACCTACTTTCGCATGGGAACTCCCACACTATCATCGGCGCTGAGCAGTTTCACTTCCGAGTTCGGGATGGGATCGGGTGGTTCCCACTCGCTATGGCCGCCAGGCAAACTTTTCGAGTTGCTGATGATCGTGTCGCGCCATCAACACCTCTGATTCGGAAACTGATTCAAGCATCACGGGTTTGTTGCTTGCGCTCGACCTTCAACACCCAAACCGTTTGAGTGTTATATGGTCAAGCCTCACGGGCAATTAGTACTGGTTAGCTTCATGCATTACTGCACTTCCACACCCAGCCTATCAACGTTGTAGTCTCCAACGGCCCTTCAGGGAGCTCGAAGCTCCAGGGAGATCTCATCTTGTGGTGGGCTTCCCGCTTAGATGCTTTCAGCGGTTATCCCGTCCGTATATAGCTACCCGG